>NZ_JAHGAM010000003.1:0-324349 GCF_030248595.1 Vibrio sp. D417a
AGACCCTAGACCCTAGACCTTCCCCACACGGAAAAACACAATGACCAAATACGAACAAATCCAACAAGAACTAGTTGAATCACCAAAGACGTGGTTAGTAACGGGTGTTGCGGGCTTTATTGGCTCAAACCTACTGGAAAAACTACTCAAGCTTGACCAAACCGTAGTGGGTTTAGATAACTTCGCAACAGGCCATCAACACAACTTAGATGAAGTAAAAAGCCTAGTAAGTGAAGCACAGTGGGATCGTTTTACCTTTATTGAAGGAGACATCCGAGAACCGAAAACATGCCAACAAGCCGTAAAAGGTGTTGATTACGTACTACACCAAGCAGCACTCGGTTCTGTACCTCGCTCTATCGCTGATCCACTAACGACAAACGCAGCGAACATCACCGGCTTCTTAAATATGCTGGATGCAGCAAAAGAAGAAGGGGTAAGCAGCTTTACTTATGCTGCAAGCAGCTCGACATACGGTGACCATCCAGCATTGCCAAAAGTGGAAGAAAATATTGGTAACCCGCTTTCTCCTTATGCGGTAACTAAATACGTAAACGAGCTTTATGCCGGTGTATACGCCCGTACTTACGGTTTTAAAACGATAGGGCTTCGTTATTTCAATGTATTTGGTCGCCGACAAGATCCAAACGGCGCTTACGCTGCAGTAATTCCGAAATGGACAGCGGCAATGATCAATGACGAAGATGTCTACATTAATGGAGATGGTGAAACAAGCCGAGATTTTTGCTACATCGATAACGTAGTACAAATGAACCTGTTAGCAGCAACAGCGGAAGAAGACGTAAAAGACGAAGTCTACAACGTAGCTGTTGGTGATAGAACGACACTGAATGATTTGTTCTATGCCATCAAGGGAGCACTGAATAACAATGATATTAAAGTAGAAGCGGAACCAATTTATCGAGATTTCCGTACTGGTGATGTAAGGCACTCACAAGCGAGTATAGCTAAATCTTTTAACTCTTTGGGTTACAAGCCAAATTACAAAATAGGTGAGGGGATATTGGAATCGGTTAAATGGTATTTTAACAACTTGTGCTCGTCAAATGAAAGGTAAGTTATTAAAATCGATGGGTGTTCTTACCGGGGCAACTCTATTTTCTCAAGTTTTAAATTTTATTTTACTTCCTATATACACTAGATTGTACTCACCTGAAGATTTTGAGCTGTTTGCGATCTTTGTTTCTGTAATATCAATATTAATTGTAATATCGTCGTTTAGATTTGAGATTTTTGTGCCAAGAGCTAGCGAGTCTGAAGCCAAGTTGTTATTGGTATTATCAATATCCATTTCGATGTTTTTTTGTTTTTTTGTATATATTTTAGGTATGTTATTAGAAAGTTATATATCTAAAGATATATATGAAGTTTGGTTTCTTATATGCTTTGTTGGGGTTGCATATTCTATTAGTAACTCTATGTATATGTATTTTGTTTCTAAGGATTGGTTTGGAAAAATAGCGTTTTCCAGAATTTTTCAGTCTTTAGTGAGTAATGGGACTCAGTTATCTCTAGCATATACAAGTATTAAATCACTAGGTTTGGTTTTTGGTTATTTGTCCATGCATGCATGCTCATCATTGTATATGATTTACAACTCCAAAATTAATTTAAGAGATATCAAATTTTGTGATTTAAAAAAAACATTTTACCTATATAAAAGAAGAGCCAAGTTATCTTTGTTAGAAGGGATTATGGATGTTGCCTCATATCAGTTGCCAATATTAATTATAGGTCTTAAAGATGATAAAGCTGGTTTTGTATTTATAGCAATGAAGATTATAAACATACCAGTGGCTATGTTTTCTCAGTCATTTTCATCAGTTACATATTCAAAATTATGTAAAATTCAAGATGTCTATGATGTAAAAAGAAATGCTATAAGGTTCGCTAAGTTATCATTTTTAATTTCATTGTTTATCATATTCTCCTTGGGTACATCTAGTTACTTTTTAATAGATATTTTTTTAGGCCATGAATGGGCTTTGGTTAAGGATATTATTATTAAAATGTTGCCTGGTGTTCTTTTGTATTTGTTTTTTTCATCTAATTCAAAATTGTTTTATGTGTTTTCTTTAGAGGGTTTTCTTTCTATTCTAAATACTGTTGGCTTTATTGTAAGAGTAATGCCTATATTGATTATAAGCTATGTAAATATTTCTTATAGTTTAGTGGATGTATTTATATTTACGTTCACAATGCATTATTTGATTTTATCCTTATCAATTGTGAATATATTAAGGCGTTAGTTAATAATGTTTTCCATTGTAATTCCATTGTTTAATAAAGAGTATTCAATAATACGCTCTTTAGATTCTGTATATAATCAAACGTTTAAAAACTACGAGGTCATAATTATTGATGATGGTTCAACCGATAACAGTAAAAAAATTGTTGAAGGCTATATAGAAAATAAATGCAATTTTAAAATTTTTAGCCAAAATAATAGTGGTGTTTCTGAAGCTAGAAATATAGGAGTTAAACGATCTTCTTATGAATTTGTTTGCTTTTTAGATGCAGATGATGAATGGGATTCTAATTTCCTGGAATCAATGAAAAAACTAATTGATACTTATGACGAAGCCTCATTATTTTGTGTCCAACACAAAATGATAAGTACTGATGATAATAAAGTTAAAATTAACAAAAGCTCCTATCCTAATAACTATATGGGGTACGTTGATGATTTTTTTAAGAGATCCCTAAAAGGTAGCATAGCAAATAGCTCTAAAGTTTGCATAAGGAAAGAAAAATTCATTAAATTAGGTGGTTTTCCAGTTGGAGAAAAGTCCGGAGAAGATTTGTTTTTATGGATAAAATTTGCTTTAAACTACCCTGTGGCGTTTTGTAACATCCCTCTTGTGAATGTGTATTTTGTTCCAGATTACTCTAGAGCGGGTAGGGATATTAGTATACCTTATCCATTTTTATACTACTCTGATTCGGCAGAGAGGAATAAAATGACTTTTTGGCTTAAGATGTATTTGAGGAAAATTATAATATCACATTTGTTTTTATCTTTTAAAGAATCCAATCTTACGTCTTTTAAAGCTAGAAGAAGTTCAATCAGGAATGTTTTTCCGATGTTATATTTTTCTCTAGGTTTGCCCTTATTAACTCTCAAGGTGCGTGAATATGTTAAATAAATTATTTTTTTACATGCCTGTTTTTATTCAAAATCTGATTATATCAATATATAACTCCTGGTTGTATAACCAACGACATTCTGGAGTTTATAAAGAAAGGTTGGAGTTCTATAGTAATTATAGAGATATGTCGAATAAAGAAATTGAAGATTATATAAAACATAAGTTATCTAGCTTTCTTCGTTACTCTAAAGAAAAATCAAAATGGTATAGTAAATATAATAGTGCGAAAAATTTACAGGATTTCCCTATTTTGACCAAATATGATTTGATGGATAATTTATCTGAAATACAAACAATTAGTGATAATCAAGGGATAGTTAGTAAAACTGGAGGAACGACAGGGGCCTCTATGAAAGTCGTCTATACTAAAGAAGATATGCAAGAGCGATTTGCTGTCTTGGATTCATTTAGAGCTCAGTATGGATATAAGTTAGGTATAAAGACCGCTTGGTTTAGTGGAAAAGATCTTGTTAATAGAAAGGATATTTCTGCGGGGCGATTTTATAAAGACGACATCTTTAATAAAATTAGGTTCTTTTCTACATTTCATATCAATGAGGATAATTTCTATCACTACTGGCGTGCTTTGGAAAAATATGGTGCTAGATTTGTCGTTGGTTTTCCATCGAGCGTTTTTGAAATATGTATAATTGCAAAAGAAAGAGGTTTGCGATTATCAAATAAAGTAGATGTTTTCTTTCCAACCGCAGAAAATGTGCTTCCAATTCACAGAGATGTTATTAGTGAAGTTCTAGGTTGTAAAATTGTAGATCAATATGCCTCATCCGAAGGCGCTCCTTTTATATTAGAATGTAAATTTGGTCATAAACACATGAATTTGCTTACGGGGGTTTTTGAAGTTGTTGATGATGATTTGAAACCGTCAAGTGAAGGTGAAATGTTAGTTACATCATTTACTACACATGGGACGCCTTTAATTCGTTATAAAATTGGAGATAGAGTTAAGTTGGCAAAAAATAATTCTTGCTTATGTGGTTCATCATTTCCAATAGTTGAAGAGTTAGAAGGTAGAACTACGGATTACATATTATCACCCACATATGGAAAGGTTAACTTGGGTAATATTAGTAATTCAACTAAATCAGTTAAGGGTATAAAGCGATTCCAGGTTATACAAGAATCTAAAAATAATTTAATAGTCAATGTTGAGAGTGGTCCAATATTTAATGAGGAAGAACAAAAAAAATTCGAGAGAGCGTTGGAATCTAGATTTGGAGATATGATTATTGATGTTGTTAAAGTTCAACATATTAAAAGAGAAGCTAGTGGGAAGTTTAGAATAGTAAAGCGATTGGTTGATTAGATTATGATGGAGACTCCTTATGATGCTATAGTTACATTTTTTGTTTTTAATTTTGGCTTAGTGCTTTCTTTATTATTGTCAAAATGGCTAAAAATATCTACAAAAATGGGAGTGTTTTTATATATCTGGCATACAGTTTTTTCTTTTATTTATTTTAATTATATTCTTAATTATGGAGGTGATGCTTTTGATTATTATCTTAAAAGTTTGACTATTGATAATAATGAAACACTTCAGGGATATTATTTGGGCTCTGGTATGATCGTTAGGTTGGTTGAGCCTTTTAGTAGTTTGCTTACTATGCCTTTTATTGCTGTTAATTTATTATTTAATATATTTGGTTCAATTGGACTTTTAGCGTTCTACGCCAGTTTGATGTATGCAGTAGGGGATAGAGGGAAATATGGTAAGATACTTGCTCGCATCATTGTACTACTACCTTCGATAAGCTATTGGACATCTGCAGTAGGAAAAGACTCATTGTTCTTTATGGGGGTTGGCTTGCTATTGTGGTCTTATATTAGTTTGAGGGAGAGATTAGCGTATGCAATCACTTCCTTGTTAATAATATTTCTTGTCCGACCACATATGGGTGGGCTAATAATTGCATCTCTAGTAATGTCGATTTTTTTTAAAAAAAACGTAAATATTGCCTACCGTACTGCTATTCTTGCTTCTTCTCTAGGATTATTATTTGCTCTTTTCCCTTATATTACTAAATATGTTGGCTTAAATGATGCCTCTAGCAGTAGTGACGTAATGGAGTATATTGAAACAAGGCAAGAATATAATCAATCTGGGGGGGGGGGATTGATATCTCTCAGATGAGTTATCCTATGAAAATGTTTACGTATATGTTTAGGCCCTTGCTTAATGAAGCTGCTAGCTTTTCTTCCTTGATGGCATCTGTAGATAATACTTTTATTTTGATTGTTTTTTGTTTTGGCTTCTATTGGTTTTTTAAAAATAACAATGTAAATAAAAGGAATTACTATTTCTTAATTATTTATGGTGTCTTGGGTTGGTCTATTTTGGCCATGACTACAGCAAACTTGGGAATAGCTGTTAGGCAGAAATGGATGATTATTCCCTTCTTTTTTTTCGTTTTTTTGTTTTCTATGTATAGTTATAAAAAAAGGCTAGGTTTTGAAAGATAATTTTGTTTTATTGGGTGCTTTGCCTCAATCAATCGTTAATTTTAGAGGGGAGTTAGTTCGTAGGATAGGAAATTTAGAGTATCAAGTATTCGCATTGGCTTCTGACGCAGATAGCAAAGAGATAGAGAACATAGAAAAGTTAGGTGCCAAATACATTAATTATCCTATTTTCCGAAATGGTTTGAATCCATATCATGATATATTAACATTACTATCTCTCATAAAAATTTTAGCAAAGGTTCAACCAAAGGTAGTACTCTCTTACACGATAAAGCCTATTATATGGGGTGGCCTTGCAGCAAGGTTTACAAACGTCAAATCTTTTTATGCGATGATTACTGGTCTTGGCTATGCCTTTCAAAAAGGTGGGGCGGCAAAGAACTTACTCAATACTCTCGTTAAATTCCTGTACCGTTCAGCATTGAAGAAGTCTAAAGGCGTTATTTTTCAAAACAGAGACAACATGCAAGTCTTTATTGATGAAGGCATTATCCCAAAAGAAAAATGTTTTCTCGTAAATGGTTCGGGGGTCGATCTCAGCCATTACAGCTTATCTCCTTTACCTTCTACTCCACACTTTCTGTTAATTGCCCGGTTACTAGGCGATAAAGGGATAAGAGAATACGCTCAAGCTGCTAAGTTAGTTAAGCAGAAGTATCCTGAAGCAGTATTTGAGTTAGTTGGCCCTGAAGACCCATCTCCTGATGGTATCAAGCTTGATGAGGTTCACCAATGGACTAAGTCTGGAGCGATTAAATACAGTGGCGCAACCACAGATGTGCGTCCATTTATTGAAAACTGCGCTATTTATGTACTGCCCTCTTATCATGAAGGAATGCCTCGTACAGTGTTAGAGGCGATGGCGATGGGTAGACCAATCTTAACCACTGATGTGCCAGGTTGTAGAGAAACGGTAATTGATGGCGAAAATGGTTGGTTAGTTGAAAAAGCCAATGCAGAACAGCTTGCAGAAAAAATGATCTGGTTTATCGAGAACCAAGACAAGTGGCAGGAAATGGGCAAAAGCAGTCACGATATGGCATATGAAAAATTTGATGTCCATAAAGTTAATGCGGAAATTTTAAAAATCATGGGACTATCTAATGAAAAGGATATTTGATTTCACGGCTTCTTTATGTGGCCTTATTTTACTTTCGCCAATTATCGCGCTCGTGGCTTGGAAAATACGTAAGAACTTAGGCTCGCCTGTATTGTTTCGTCAAACACGTCCTGGTTTGCATGGTAAGCCGTTTGAAATGGTTAAGTTCCGTACCATGAAAGATGCGGTCGATGCACAAGGGAATCCACTTCCTGATTCCGAGCGAATGACTCCGTTCGGAGATAAATTGAGAAATTCAAGTCTCGATGAACTTCCAGAATTGTGGAACGTGTTAAAGGGTGAGATGAGCTTAGTGGGGCCACGTCCTTTATTAATGCAGTACTTACCACTTTACAATAAAGAGCAAGCAAGACGTCACGAAGTAAGGCCTGGCGTAACGGGCTGGGCTCAAATTAATGGGCGTAATGCAATCAGCTGGGAAGATAAGTTTAAGCTGGATGTGTGGTATGTCGATAATCGTAACCTATGGTTAGATATTAAGGTTTTGTTCTTAACAGTAAAAAAGGTTTTTATTAAAGAAGGCATTAGTGCAGAAGGTGAAGCTACAATGCCATACTTTGAAGGGAAACAGAAAAAATGAAAAAAATAATCGGCGTCTATGGGGCTAGTGGGTTCGGTAAAGAAGTCATGCCACTTGCTAAACAGCAGTATGGTAGTGAACATGAGTTTGTTTTTATTGATGATGGAGCCAGCTACTCTGAGTTAAATAATATCTTGGTTTGTAGTTACGAGCAGTTTTTGGCTAGAGAAGAAGAAAGTAAGTCTATTGTGATAGCCATCGCTAATTCTCAAGTTCGCCAGACTATATCTGAGAAACTATCTCGAGATGGAATACAGCAATTACAAATAGTGTCTAATAACGCAGTTGTTTTAGATTGTAATGAGATATCAGAGGGGATGATTCTTTGTCCATTTACAACCGTTACCTCTAATACAAAAATAGGTAAATGTTTTCACGCGAATATATATAGCTATGTTGCACATGACTGTGTCATTGGTGATTACGTTACATTCGCTCCAAGTGTAAAGTGTAATGGTAATGTACATATTGAAGATCATGCTTATATAGGAACCGGTGCAATGATCAAGCAAGGAACTCCTGAGAAACCAATTGTTATTGGTAAGGGAGCGGTTGTAGGCATGGGGGCTGTAGTAACCAAAAGCGTGAAGCCTGGTGATGTCGTTTTTGGTGTTCCTGCCAAATCGATCAAGAGAGGTAAGTAATATGAACCTTGGCGGTAGTGTTCCAATTGAAAGTATAGAGATTGGAATGTCAGTTTCTTATTCGCAAACTATTACTGATGCTGATATTAAGCAGTTCGCCGGCTTATCTGGAGATCATAATCCAGTTCATCTCGATGAAGTTTATGCGGCTGAATCTAGGTATAAACGAAGAATTGCTCACGGTTTGATCTCTGGTAGTTTTTTTTCCGCTTTATTTGGCACCAAATTACCTGGCCCAGGATGTGTTTACGTTGGTCAGTCATTTAATTTTAAACGACCTGTTTATATTGGTGACACAGTTACAGCGTCAGCAACAGTAAAATCGATCGATCTTAAAAAACGTCGAGTACACTTTGACACCGTTTGTAAAGTCAAAAACAAAACGGTTATTGACGGTACCGCTGAAATCTACATTCCATAGGTTTATCTAATGCTTAATACTCCATTTTCTCCATGGCCTTCTTTTACTCAAGAAGAGGCCGATGCAGTGCGTCGTGTACTACTGTCAAACAAAGTAAACTACTGGACGGGTAGTGAGTGCCGTGAGTTCGAAAAAGAATTCGCAGCATGGGCTGGTTGTGAGCATGCCGTTGCTCTTAGTAACGGAACTCTTGCGCTTGATGTAGCGCTTAAAGCATTAAATATAGGTAAAGGTGATGAGGTTATTACGACACCTAGAACGTTTCTTGCCTCAGCGTCTTCGATTGTTACGGCTGGTGCTAATCCTGTTTTTGCGGATGTAGATCTAAACAGCCAAGCCATTACTGCTGAGTCAATTGAAGCAGTGCTGACACCACAGACTAAAGCTGTCATTGTTGTTCATTTGGCTGGTATGCCGGCAGAAATGGATGCCATCATGGCGCTTGCAGAAAGACATGGTTTTTATGTTATTGAAGATTGTGCTCAAGCACATGGCGCGAAATATAAAGGCCGCAGTGTCGGTACAATTGGTCACATTGGTGCTTGGTCATTCTGTCAAGATAAGATCATGACGACAGGTGGTGAAGGCGGCATGGTGACCACGAATGATAAAGATTTGTGGTCAAAAATGTGGTCTTACAAAGATCATGGTAAAAACTATGACGCGATTTATAACCGTCAGCATCCACCAGGCTTTCGCTGGTTGCACGACAGCTTTGGAACCAACTGGCGTATGACTGAGCTACAAGCTGTGGTTGGTCGTATTCAATTGACTCGCATGTCAGAGTGGACGGCAAAACGCCAAGCCAATGCGGCACAAATCGATGAGGCTGTTGCAGATCTCAATATTGTTCGACGCGTTCACGTACCTGAGCATTCGCAGCACGCTGAATACAAACATTACCTTTTTGTTGAGCCTAAACATTTGGCAGAGGGCTGGACGAGAGATCGCATTGTGGAAACCATTGTGGAACGTGGTGTTCCGGCTTATCAAGGTAGCTGCTCTGAGGTGTATTTAGAAAAAGCATTTGATAATACGCCATGGCGACCAGAAAAACGTTTGCCGAATGCAGTGCAGTTAGGTGAAACCAGTTTAATGTTTTTGGTTCATCCAACATTATCGTCAGAAGAAGTCGCTAAAACGTGCGGTGTGATCCGTGAAGTGTTGTTAGAAGCGCAGAAGTAAACCAGTTCAGTCTAAGTGGGACGCATAAATAATAGTGCTTTAATATGTCGTTATTTATGTTTTCCTGTAACAGCGTCCCACCACTTGATGAAAATGTAAAATGTCTGCTACACAGATTGCTTAAAAGATGCGATGCAGTGAGAGAATATGCAATTAATGGTTCTATACATAATCATCAGGTTGTATAATCTTTGCTCAGGCTATCTCATAATATTAACTAGCATTACCACCAAACTCTAAAAATAAACTTGGGGTAATGAGGCTTACATACTGTCATGATTGAAAATAATTCCAAACTTAACGTCATTTGGTCTTTACCGAGATATCAAAAGCGCCTTATTAGTATCGGAGTGGATTTCTTTATTATCTCTGCTGCTTTTATGTTTGCTTATTGGTCTCGCATTGGTGAATTCCGCCCACTTCCAGATACAAGCAGTAACTATGTACTGTTGACAACCATTGTGTGTACGCTTGCTGTTTTTGTCTCGTTTGGCCTCTATCGAGCGGTGCTACGCTATTTAGGCTTTCATGTTCTGGCAGTCGTCGGGTTGGGTACGATTCTATCTGCGCTTTGTGTGGCCAGTTTTGCTTTCGCATTTGATGCCCAACTACCACGCTCGATTCCTTTTATTTATGCCGCTTTTCTTGCGATCGGAGTAGGGACTAGCCGTCTGCTGGTAAGGAGCTTGGTTGCTCAATCGGTACACAAAGCTGGAGCGCCAGTTCTTATTTATGGTGCTGGTAGTGCCGGTCGTGAGCTTGCGTTTGCGCTGCGACAATCAGAAACCTACCGAGTTATTGGCTTTGTCGACGAAGACAAAACGCTTCAAAACACAATGCTAATGGGTTACCGAGTCTATACAGCGGATAACGCGATGAAGGCGATTAGAAAGTATGAAGTAAAAAAAATCTTACTTGCTATTCCTAGCGCTTCAAACAAACGCCGTAAGGAAGTCTTAGATAGAATTTCGAAACTGCCTGTTGAAATCCAAACCGTTCCAGATATGAAAGATATCCTTACGGGTAAGGCGAAAATTGATGAACTGAAAGAGGTTCCGATTGGTGATTTGTTAGGTCGAGACCCTGTTCAGCCGCAACAAGTATTAATGGAAGCGAACATCAAGAATCAAGTAGTGATGGTGACGGGAGCTGGTGGTTCAATTGGCTCTGAGTTATGTCGTCAGATTTTAAACTACTCGCCAAAATCATTGATCTTATTTGAACTGTCTGAATTTGCGTTGTATCAGGTGCACAGTGAATTGAGTCAAATCATTAAAGCTAACAATCTGAGCATTGTCGTCGTTCCATTGGTTGGCTCTGTGCAGAGACAAAATCGCTTAGAAACTACCATGAAAGCCTTTGAAGTGGACACGGTTTACCATGCTGCGGCGTACAAACATGTTCCGCTGGTGGAGTACAACGTTGTTGAAGGTGTAAGAAACAATGTGTTTGGCACTTACTATACAGCGCAAGCGGCGATTGATGCAGGTGTGAAGAATTTTGTTCTTATTTCTACTGATAAGGCTGTTAGACCAACGAACGTGATGGGTGCGACTAAACGTATGGCTGAGTTAGGCCTACAGGCGTTGGCACAGCAACAAAACCGAATTCGTGAGAGCAACCCTAATCTGGGTACGCGTTTCTGTATGGTGCGCTTTGGTAATGTTTTGGGTTCGTCTGGCTCGGTAATTCCTGTATTCAAAAAACAGATTGAGAAGCGAGAACCTATTACGGTCACCCACAAAGACATTACTCGATACTTTATGACAATTCCAGAAGCTGCCCAGTTGGTTATTCAAGCTGGGGCGATGGGTAAAGGTGGCGATGTATTTGTTCTCGATATGGGGGAGCCCGTTAAGATTGTCGATCTAGCGAAGAACTTGGTTTACCTGTCAGGACTTGAAGTTAAAGATGAAAACAATCCTCATGGCGATATAGAGATTCTCTTCACAGGTTTGAGACCGGGAGAGAAGTTATATGAAGAGCTGTTGATTGGAGATGACAATGTTTCCGAAACGGCACACGCACGTATTATGACAGCGCAAGAAAGTTACCTACCACTAAAAGAGTATGAAATCTTAATCGACAAGCTCGATGTCGCCTGTCACAACTTCCAACACGAAGTGATTCGTCGCTTGTTACTCGATGCTCCTACAGGCTTTAATCCGGTGGACGGCATTGAAGATCTCGTATGGAAGCAAAATACTCGCACTGCGGAGTTATATACTTTTGAACCAAAGCAAAGTAATGCAAGTGAAACTTGATGCTTTTGTTTGGTTGGTAAATAATAGAAAAATTAATAAGATATGTTGTCTTGGTGCTCGCAGTGGTGGTTTGTTTACTACGAGCGTAACGTGAACATGTCGTAATCTCAAAAAGGCACTTCTGAGTGCCTTTTTCTGTATTCAATACATTAACAGTGGCTAAAACTGATGGCACAGAAAACGATAAAAACAGGGATAGCAGCATTATCGCTGCCGCTATTGGTAAGTACTTCTCTTACCGCTCAGGAGTTGGCGACGCTACCTTCGAACCAAAGCTTTACCGGATTGACTTTTACGCCCAATGCACAGTCTTTAAATTACGGCGATTTTTCTTTTACGTACGCTCAAGGCTTACCATTTAGGACGGCAGTTCAAGATTTAGATTCTCTAAAATTCTCGTTCGGTATGTTTGATGGTTTGGAAGCTCACGGAAGAATTGTAACGGATGACTATACTTCAAATTGTTTTTACGATTGTGGTGATACCCGTGATTTATCTATGTCTTTCAAGTATCAGGTCCCTAACTTTTGGGGATCGGAGAATCTCGATTTTGCTCTAGGTATTCAGGACTTAGGTGGCTCAGCCAATCAGTTCAGTACGAAATATGCGGTTGCTGATTACTCGTTCGACTTTGCTCCGGTTCGCGTTTCTGCAGGTTATGGGCTTTCTGATATCGAATTAGGAGTGATGGATGGCCCATTCGGTGGTATTGAATATCAACCATTGAGCTTTTTGCAGGTTAGCGGAGAATACGATGCTGTGGAGTTTAACTCTTCGGTTAAGCTTTTTACCCCACAAGGCACATTGCCTTATGATGTGACAGCCTCGCTCAGTTATCAGCTCTACTCTGGCCACAATACTGATGAACAAAATATTTGGAACGCGGCACTTTCAGTACCTCTAGTTACTGGGTATACACGTTCTCGCGATTACTCGCGCAATAATCTCACGTTAATGGAAAAGCTGTCTTTGGAGCAGAATAAAGCTAAAGAGGCTTCTATCTCTGCTTTAGTGAGCGCGCTTCGTAATGAAGGCTTTGTGAATATTCAAATCGGTTTGTTGAATCAAACAACAGTAGTGGCGCTAGAAAACCGTCGTTATAACCATAACCAAGTAGATGGTTTAGGTGTTGCTATGGGGATCATCTCTAGCCACCTAGGTCAAAACGCGGTATCAGAAGTGGGTGGTGATTCAGAGCGTATTGAGCTATTTATGCTCGCAAACCAAAAGCCCGTTGTTAGTGTGCAAGCGAATTCAACGTGCTATCAGAGTTTTATCAATGGTTCTGCTGCGTGCGAGGATATTAAGTTCACGACACGAGATTTAGCCGAAAAACTTGAGTTGGTTAACTGGAAAACAGAGCGCGTAAATAGCGGCGCACTAGACTCTCAACTTGTCTTTTCACCAATGGTTCGTCATGCCGTTGCGACCGAGTTTGGTGTTTATGACTACTCTTTTGCGATGTCGAGTAACTTATATACCTACCTTTGGTCTGGCGCGGCTGTCGATGTTCGCCATATTTTGCCGTTAGCGGAAACTGACGATTATGAAAAATGGGGATACTTTGAGGATAGTGCTTACGAAAATGATATCGAACGCGCAATGTTGCACCAATTCTTCCGTTTACCTTATGTCGATATTGCGAACCAAGTATCCGTCGGTCTGGCGAAAACAGATTATATTGGCGCGAGAAGTGAGTCTACATGGTTTTCTCAGTCTGGTGCGCACGCTTTGAGTTTGGAAATGAGCTACTTCCAGCACGTCGATGAGAAAGATGAAAATGGCTATGAAACTCTCGATCGTCAAACTTCGCTAGCTCGCTATACTTTTTCAATGCCCGAATGGGATTGGCAGTTTAACGCGACAGCGGGTGAGTTTTGGCGGGGGGATGTTGGTGCTAAGCTAACAACATCGCATTGGTTTGAGGATATTGAGGTTTCTGCTACTTATCAGGTTACTAAGTACAAAGATACTGATGAAGAGCAGTTTGTCGCTGTGTCAGTCAAGCTACCACTAACACCTTGGCGAGATATGTCACCTGGCTTATTGCAGGTTCGAGGTAACGAAGCTTATGACTTTAATGTGATGACGCGAGTAGGCAATGACGTCAATTTCTTAAGTGATGGACAAGGTGATGAGCTTATCATGGACAACAGCATGCTACGTCGTTACTTCAACCGTGGTCGTTATGGTAGCGATTACTTTGAAGAGAATAAGATTCGCTTACGTAACGCCTACCTGCGTTACTTATCAACTCAGTTAGACTAAACCCATAGATCAGTACGATGTATAAAAGCGGCCAATGTGCCGCTTTTTTATTTTCTAATGTATGAAGCTTAGGTTGCACAATATTGTTTCACTATCCAAAAATTAAAACTATTGATATTCTGATATAAGAACTAAAGATTAGGGTATTGGAATGAAAATAGCGGTTGCCGGTACGGGGTATGTCGGGCTCTCTAATGCGATGTTGTTAGCCCAAAACCACCAAGTTGTTGCACTTGATATTGTAGAAAAAAAAGTTGAGTTGCTTAACAACAAGTGTTCACCCATTGTAGATAAAGAAATTGAAGATTTTCTGTCTAATCGAGAACTAGACTTTACTGCTACCACGGACAAAGAGCTCGCCTACAAAGGTGCTGATTTTGTTGTTATAGCAACGCCAACGGATTATGACCCACAAACCAATTACTTTAATACGGCTTCCGTCGAAGCGGTGATAAAAGATGTAATGGCGATTAATCCAAATGCTGTAATGGTAATTAAGTCTACAGTGCCTGTGGGTTATACTGCACGCATTAAGCAAGAGTTAGGTTGTGAAAATATTATTTTCTCGCCAGAGTTTCTTCGCGAAGGCAAAGCACTTTACGATAACCTCCACCCATCTCGCATCATTGTTGGTGAGCGCAGTTCACGTGCTGAGACATTCGCCAATCTTCTAGTTGAAGGGGCGGTAAAAGAAGACATCCCAGTTTTGTTTACTGATTCTACAGAAGCTGAAGCGGTTAAGTTGTTCTCAAATACTTACCTTGCAATGCGCGTAGCTTATTTCAATGAGTTAGATTCTTACGCTGAGACGCATAATCTTGACTCTCGCCAAATTATCGAAGGTGTTGGTTTGGACCCCCGTATTGGTAACCACTACAACAATCCTTCATTTGGATATGGTGGTTATTGTTTACCAAAAGATACCAAGCAACTTCGTGCAAACTATCAAGATGTCCCAAACAGTATTATTGGGGCCATAGTGGAAGCCAATCGAACTCGTAAAGACTTTATTGCTGAGTCTATTCTCAAACGAGAACCTAAAGTGGTTGGGATATACCGTTTGATAATGAAAGCTGGCTCAGATAATTTCCGCGCTTCGTCTATTCAAGGTATTATGAAGCGTATCAAGGCAAAGGGTATTGAAGTGGTGGTGTATGAACCAGTACTTCAGGAAGACGAGTTCTTTAACTCACGTGTAATCAACGACCTGAATGAGTTTAAACAAAGCGCCGATGTGATTGTCTCTAACCGTATGGTTGAAGAACTTACTGATGTGGCTGATAAGGTGTACACGCGAGACCTATTTGGTAGTGATTAGACTTTAGTTAAGATGATCGTGTGTAATCTAATACACAAACAAAAAGGGATGCATGATGCATCCCTTTGTTATTTTTACTCTCAGTAAAAACGAGATTAAGCTTTTGCTTTAGCCGCTGCTTTAGCGATTGCTGCGAAGCTTTTCGCGTCTAGAGAAGCACCGCCAACTAGAGCGCCGTCGATGTCTGGTTGTGAGAAGTAAGCTTCAGCGTTTTCTGGCTTAACAGAACCGCCGTATTGGATGATTACTTGTGCTGCAACTGCTTCGTCTTTCGCTGCGATTAGTGCGCGGATAGAAGCGTGGATGCGTTGTGCGTCTTCAGCAGTTGCTGCTTTACCAGTACCGATAGCCCAGATTGGTTCGTAAGCGATGATTGCGCCGTTTAGAGCTTCAACACCGTAAGTGTCGATAACTGCGTTGATTTGACGTGCACATACAGCTTCAGTTTCGCCAGCTTCGTTTTGCGCTTCAGACTCACCGATACAGAAAACAGGTGTTAGGCCGTTTTCTTTTAGGAAGTTGAATTTCTTAGCGATAAACTCGTCAGATTCGTTGTGGTATTCACGACGCTCTGAGTGACCGATGATGATGTGAGTAGCACCGAAATCTTTCAGCATTTCTGGAGACATATCGCCAGTGAACGCACCGCTGTTGTTTAGGTCAGTGTTTTGAGCACCTAGGATGATCTTGTTACCGCCTTCAGCGATTACGCGCTCTGCTAGGTCGATGTAAAGTGCTGGTGGAGCGACTGCTACGTCAACACCTTCAACGCCTTCAAGTTCAGCGTTAAGACCAGTTAGCAGCTCAGTTACCATTGCTTTGCTGCCGTTTAGTTTCCAGTTACCCATCACTACAGGACGACGCATAGGAATATCTCCCTTATCTTTAATGTAAATAGTCAATTAATGTAAAAAATCTACGTAGGAATATAACAGAATAATGTGAACAGATCATGATTGGCGTCATGTCTTGTCCGGCTTTATTTGTTGATTCGACCAAGCATCGATCCTGTTATTTTTGTCAAAAGCAACCGATTGGTGATCGCGTAGACAGAATGATAGTTCATTCCTCGGAAATTGCTGCTGAGATTGGTATTACTACGCGCTGGAATTAATTGTTGTAGAAAGGAATCAAAATGCCAAATCTCGTTTTAGAGTATTCAAACTCGGTGGAAGAACGCGTCAATGTTCAGGGGTTGCTGGAGGATTTACATAAAACGGCGTTAGAAAGTGGCCTTTTTGAACTCGCGTCAGTGAAATCTAGAACGCTCCGGTGCCACAATTGGTTAATAGGAGAGGAGGGTGATAGCCTCGACTTTATCCATATCAACTTTGATTTGTTATCTGGTCGCTCCCAAGAACAAAAGCGAGAACTGTCACGAGCCTTGATGGCGACACTTCAAGAGCAAGCTAGTCACGTGCACAGTTTAACGGTCAATATCCGAGACATGGATATAGATAGCTTCCAAAAGGTAGTGAACTAGGTGGTGCTGGATTGCCCGAGAATAGCGAGGGGTTATTGTTACGAATTCTCAGCCTGGCTCTGCTTGTTATATGGGCGTTGTGGGCACCCAAGCTATCGGTGTCCTTTCCAAACTATATTGACTCGGCTAATCTATAACCTTTCTATTTTGGGGTGAAATTTGATGTCGACTAAAGAGTTACTGTTTTCTTTTCAAGGACGTATAAACCGTAAAACCTACTGGATTTGGAACGTCATTTACTATGTGTCCATTCTAGGCTTTGGTGCCGGTATTAGCCAGCTGCTTCCTACTCTCTCCTATGTGCTTCTTCCTATTTTCTTGGTGGTTCTGTTGCTCCCTGATTTGGCGATAACTACCAAGCGTTGGCACGACCGCAACAAATCGATCTATTGGCTAGCACTGAATATTCCGTTGATTATCGGACGAATTGCCACGCCAATGACTAGCCCTGCCGCGCAAGAGCCGTCGACCCCACAGATGTTCGTTGCTTCCATTTCTCTGATTTGTGGTTTATGGATTCTAATTGAATGTGGCTTCTTAAAAGGAACATCAGGACCAAACCAATATGGCCCTGAGCCGGAGTAATTGCTTCAAGTATCGTGCGTGCTGAAAGTAGATTCTTAGTCTCGCTAAGGCTCGCTAGAATGACGAGCTCTTTTTATTTAGAGGCTCTTAAAGTCATCGTCATTCTGAACAACGAGGAACGAGGTGATTCAGAATCTATCATCCGGTTGAGTAGTGGTTAAGCTGAGCGGGAAAGAATAGGAGTTTGCTGTTATGAGACTCTTAGTCTCGCTAAGGCTCGCTAGAATGACGCTCCCCTTTGGTTTAGAGGTTGTTAAACTCACCGTCATTCTGAACAACGAGGAACGAGCGTGATTCAGAATCTATCATCCGGTTGAGAATGACTAAGGTGAGAGCAAAAGAATAGGAGCTTGCTGTTGGCAGGTTCTTAGCCTTGCCGAGACTCGTTAGAATGACGAATTCTTTTGATTTAGAGACTGTGAAAGCCATCGTCATTCTGAACAGCGAAGAACGAGGTGGTTCAGAATCTATTATCCGATTGTGCGGTGGTTTAGGTGAGCGGGAGAGAATAGGAGCTTGCTGTTACCAGATTCTTAGTCTCGCTGCGGCTCGCTAGAATGACGGACTCTTTTGATTTAGAGGCTGTTAAACTCACCGTCATTCTGAACTGCGAGGGACGAGCGTGATTCAGAATCTATCGTCCGTTTGAGCAGTGGTTAAGCTGAGCGGGAAAGAATAGGAGCTTGCTGTTACCAGATTCTTAGTTTCGCTAAAGCTCGATTGAGTGACGAGCTCCTTTGATTTAGAGTCTGTGAAAGCCATCGTCATTCTGAACAACGAGGAACGAGGTGATTCAGAATCTATCATCCGGTTGAGCAGTGGTTAAGCTGAGCGGGAAAGAATAGGAGCTTGCTGTGACGAGATTTTTAGTCTCGCTAAGGCTCGCTAGAATGACGAATTCTTTTGATTTAGAGACTGTTAAAGTCATCGTCATTCTGAACTGCGAGGGACGAGCGTGATTCAGAATCTATCGTCCGGTTGAGCAGTGGTTAAGCTGAGCGGGAAAGAATAGGAGCTTGCTGTGACGAGATTTTTAGTCTCGCTAAGGCTCGCTAGAATGACGGACTCTTTTGATTTAGAGGCTGTTAAAGCCACTGTCATTCTGAACAGCGAGGAATGAGCGTGGTCCAGAATCTATCGTCCGGTTGAGCAGTGGTTAAGCTGAGCGGGAAAGAATAGGAGCTTGCTGTTACCAGATTCTTAGTCTCGCTGAGGCTCGTTAGAATGACGAACTCTTTTGATTTAGAGGCTCTTAAAGTCATCGTCATTCTGAACAACGAGGAACGAGTGTGATTCAGAATCTACGCACAGAGTGCTCCGAGTTTGAAATAAACTGACTGAGCTCGCGAATTACAATGGAAAAGTAACAGCGAATAATGAAGGAGAATGAATCATCGATAAGGCACCTTGCGTTTATATCCTAACGTCAAATAACAACGCCGTTCTCTACATAGGCGTTACCAGTCAGCTGCCCCAAAGAATATGGCAACATAAAAATGGAGTAGTGGAAGGATTTACTAAGAAATACAACGTTCATAAGCTCGTTTACTTTGAGTTATTCGACGATATGGCTATGGCTATAAACCGAGAAAAGCAGCTCAAGCAGTGGAAGCGTGAGTGGAAGTTAGCCTTGGTAAGAGAAACGAACCCTAACTTTCTCGATCTATCTACTGAGTATCAGTAAAAATCATCCCTATCTTTAAACGCGTTTAAGCTAACCACATCCGCTTTTTGTGTCGGTGCGGCTTCCCCTTGTAGCGCTGCTTTGAACTTCACGACCTGTTTTTGCAACTCGTTCATCAATACCACATTGGTGTGATGAGGGTTTTTACACGTGCTGATGACTCTATCGATGTGGCTTTGTTGAGCCCACAATCTTTCTTTCATATTTTCTGATGCGCTCTCGATCATTTCTTTCGCCATCTCATGACGAAATTGCTCAAAAGCTTCTGGGTCTCGCTCTGCCATTCGAACCATTTCATCGAATGGCGGAAGCGTTTGGGATGGGATATGACGTAGAGTAGACATCGATGCTCTCCAAATCCTTATGGAAATTGCTTTTAGTTACTAAAAGCCTATACCACTAGAAAGAGGAGAGAGGATGAATTCTTCAGCCGTCTCACTTATAAGAGAAGCTTTCAAGCTTGAGATTGAATAAGTGCGGCATGTCGATGTTTTGTTGTGGTGGTTACTGCAGTTGTTGGATGCGGTAAACGCAGCGTCTTTGGCCACTAATGATGTGTTCGGTACGCTCTACTTTGGTGTCACGTCCAAGTAAAGACTGAAAGACACTTAATTCTGATTGGCACAAGCTTGGGCAGCGAGTTGCTGCTTTACAAATCGGACAGTGATTTTCGATTAAGATAAATCCGTTCTCATCTTTCTCGAGTTCAGCCATATAGCCTTCTTGCTCTCTTAATGTGACGAGTGTTTCTAGTTTGCTTTGCAGAGAGTCGCATTGCTCAAGATGCTGACGATAACTTTGTAACGTGAGTTTTTCCCTCTCTGATGTGACTTTTTCCAGTCCATCTTTGCCAAAGATATGTTCGACAGCTTCTATAAACTGAATGGTCAACTCACCGTGACGGTCAGCAAATTGCTCATGACCTTTTTGAGTGAGAGACCAATGACGAGCAGGGCGACCAACTTTTACTTTTACGTCATGGATAGAAAGAATGCCATCATCTTCTAAACTTTGCAGGTGCTGACGAGCCCCCATGGTTGTCATACCTAGCTCAGAAGAGAGTTGTTTTGCAGTGACGGAGCCATCACGCTTAACGATTTGCAATATCCTATCTACGGTCTTCATATACCCACCATTTATACGTCAGTACATATTATGCGCGATAGGGTTAGTAAAGAAAAGTGTTGACTTAATTTGAGTGTGGATTTGTAGGGGCTATGTTCATATGAGCCAATATATGTCGTCATTCTGAACAGCGAGGAACGAGGTGATTCAAAATCCATCTCCTGGTTGAGCAGCGGTTAAGGCGATCAGGAAAGAATAGGAGCTTGTTACTACTAGACTCTTAGTCTCGCTGGGGCTCTCTAGAATGACGAATTCTTTTGATTTAGGGCTAATTAAAGTCACCGTCATTCTGAACAACGAGGAACGAGGTGATTCAGAATCCATCTTCTGGTTGAGCAGCGGTTAAGGCGAGCAGGACAGAATAGGAGTTTGCTGTTACCAGATTCTTAGTCTCGCTGGAGCTGGCTAGAATGACGAGTTCTTTTGATTTAGAGCTTATTAAAGTCACCGTCATTCTGAACAACGAGGAACGAGGTGATTCAGAATCTATCTTTTGGTTGAGTAGTGGTTAAGGTGACCAGGCAAGAATAGGAGCTTGTTACTACTAGATTCTTAGTCTCGCTGGGGCTCGCTAGAATGACGAGTTTTTTCGATTTAGAGCTTGCTATGGTAGCCGTCATTCTGAACAGCGAGGAACGAGGTGATTCAGAATCTATCGTCCGGTTGAGTAGTGGTTGAGGTGTTCAGGAAAGAATAGGAGCTTGTTACTACTAGATTCTTAGTCTCGCTGGGGCTCGCTAGAATGACGAGTTCTTTCGATTTAGAGCTTATTAAAGTCACCGTCATTCTGAACAACGAGGAACGAGTGTGATTCAGAATCTATTGCCCGTTGTGCGGAAAGAAAGGCTCAAACTCAGACTGAGCGAGAGCCTCGAGAAATGCTTAAAGAATAATATCACGCACTTCTGGATCTTTACGATCTAAGTAGTGAGTCGATTTGATGCGGCGAATAGTTCGGCATCTACCGCGCACGAGCAGCGTTTCTGTGGTCGCTATATTGCCTTGACGAGAGATACCTTCCAGCAAGTCACCTTTAGTAATGCCTGTTGCTGAAAATACCACATTGTCGCTACGAGCCATGTCTTCCATTTTGAGGACAACATTCGCTTTTACGCCCATTTCATCGCAGCGTTTTAGTTCATCTGCGCCGTAAATGCGGTTTTCTTCAGTATCGCCTTTTACCTCATGACGAGGAAGCAGGCGACCGTGCATGTCACCGTCTAGCGCTCGAATTACCGCTGCTGATACAACCCCTTCTGGCGCACCGCCAATACAGTACATCATGTCCACTTCACTGTCTGGCATACAAGTTAGAATAGAGGCAGCGACGTCACCATCAGGCACCGCAAAAACACGTACGCCCATTGCTTGCATTTCTGCAATAACGTCATCGTGGCGAGGTTTCGCAAGGGTAATAACGACTAGGGTATCAAGTGGCTTGTTCAGGGCTTTTGCTACGTTCTCTAGGTTTTCTTTTAACGGCTTTTCTAAGTCAATTACGCCTTTTGCACCAGGGCCAACAACCAGTTTTTCCATGTACATATCTGGCGCTTTAAGAAAGCTGCCTTTCTCACCTGCGGCAAGTACGGCTAGTGCGTTCGATTGTCCCATTGCCGTCATACGCGTCCCTTCAATCGGGTCGACAGCGATATCCACTTCATCACCACCAATACCCACTTGCTCACCTATGTACAGCATTGGCGCATCATCGATTTCACCTTCACCAATGACAATTTCACCACTGATATCTGTTTTGTTCAGTAGCGTGCGCATAACTTCAACAGCTGCGCCATCGGCTGCGTTTTTATCGCCACGGCCAAGCCATTTGTAACCAGCCAGAGCTGCACCTTCAGTCACACGGGAAAATGCCATTGCTAAATCGCGTTTCATGATGTCTCCAAGTAAGCAAGAGGGAAGAAGAATTTGCGCGGCGATTCTATCACAAGGTCGAGTAAACGTTTGCCTTTTTGCGAGGCTTTTACTTTATCTAACTTGAATTTGATCAATACTTAGGGCGATTTTCAGCGTAGCGAGACGCAAAATCCTTGCTCAAAAATGCTTCGGCGACAAGAAAAGTCAGCGTTTAGTGAGATTGCGCTGATTTTTTGACCGAATGATGCAAAATATCGAATATAGTGAGTGTTTCTCATCGCGACGCTGAGTAGAATGAACCTTATATAGGTTAGGTGTGCATCAATCTCGCACATCGTCCCAACGGAATAACATAGGTAGGCCAAGATGTCTTTTGAAGTACTAGAACAACTAGAATCTAAAATTCAAACTGCAGTTGACACAATCACTCTTCTTCAGATGGAAGTCGAAGAGCTGAAAGAAGATAAAGCTAAACTTGCGGAAGAAGCTAACGAGCTTCGCTCTCAACGTGAAGAGCTAGAGCAAAAAGCACAACAAGCACAGCAAGAGCACGCACAATGGCAAGAGCGCATTCGTGCACTACTTGGCAAAATGGACGAAGTGGAATAATTCAGCTTCTTCATTCCAAATTAAAAACACCCGCGCTAAGCGGGTGTTTGTGTTTTAGGGAAGTAGAAAATGTTAAGACAAGGCTAGGCGCTGATAGCTAAGAGAAGACCCTATAACTTAGACACCTAAGACTCGCTATGCTTCTTCATCCAACTCTAAATCAATATTCAATGGTTCAGGCGACAGGATAATTCCGGTGCTATCGGCATAAATATAATCTTCAGGTAAGAAGCTGACGCCGCCAAAGTTGACTGGTACATCTAATTCGCCAATACCCTGGCTGGTCGCTCCAACAGGAATAGAGGCGAGGGCTTGAATGCCTAAGTTCATATCTTCAAGTTCATCTACTTCACGAACACAGCCGTAAACGACAATGCCTTCCCACTCGTTTTCTTCCGCAATGGTTGCGATTTCTGCATCGATAAGGGCTTTACGTAGGGAACCGCCACCGTCAATTAACAAAACGCGACCAAGTCCATCTTGCTCTAATGTCTCGCGGATCAACGAATTATCTTCAAAACACTTGATGGTGGTGATTTGCCCGGCAAATGAAGCGCGACCGCCAAAGTTACTGAACATTGGTTCAACCACATCTACCTGATCGAGGTAGATATCACAGAGTGCTGAGGTATTGTATTCCATAGCGTACCTTTCTAAACAGAAATTGGTTGTCTTTGAGTATATCTAGGCATTAAGTCAATGCAATGACAATCCTTTTTTAACTTACTAGAGTTTGAGCTACCACAATTGTTGCAAACAAAACGTTGGTGACTAGAGAGCATTTCACGATGACTGGCATCATTGGTGCTATTTGAGCAGGCTTTTGTGTATGCCAAACCGCTTTACCATGATCGGCCACGAAATAAATGCTAAGTAAGAATGGCAAGCTAATCCAAACGGGTTTGTCTTGAATTAACAAGTAAGCCGCAAAGGCAAGGATAGCTCCGCCAAGTAAAACAAAGTGGTACTGTTTGGCTTTACGTTGACCTAAGCGTACCGCCACCGTGCGTTTACCACACTCTCGGTCGTTCTCTATATCACGCATATTGTTGATATTGAGTACTGCAACGGCGAGTAAACCGCAGCCTAAAGCAGGTAAGAATAGCGTGGTGTCTACGTGACCAGTATGCAAGAAGTAGGTACCGGATACGCCGAGTAGACCAAAAAACAAGAACACTGATATATCGCCAAGCCCCACGTAACCGTATGGTTTGCTACCCATGGTATAAGCAATGGCGGCGAGAATGGCCAGAATTCCCAGCCCGATAAATGTGACAATGCTTTCCAGTGAACTTAGTGAATAGAAAACCAACACCAAGCCTGAAATGGCGGTCAGAACGATGTTAAAGATAATCGCGTGTTTCATCTGTTTAGCACTTACCGCGCCAGACTGCATCGCTCGTAATGGACCGAGGCGTTTGTCGTTATCTGTACCTTGAACGGTATCGCCATAGTCGTTTGCCAGGTTGGACAGAATTTGCAGCAATGTCGCGGTTACGAAAGCCATGATGGCAATCGTCAGTGAGAAATGACCCGCCGAGTAGGCGAGCACGCTACCTGTTAAGATAGAGACCAATGCCAGAGGTAACGTTTTTGGACGAGCGGCTTCAAGCCAGATCTGTAGAGATTGTTTCATGGAAATTTCGTGCTAGTAACCAATGTGCCCAGTATAAGCACAAAGAGGCAGATACGCTATTGACCTAAAACAACTCAACTAGAAGTCAAAGGGCGATTCAGAATCTATCGTCCGGTTGTGCAGTGGTGAAGGTGAGTGGGAAAGAAAGGCGTTTGCTGTTAGCAGATTCTTAGTCTCGCTTGAGCTCGCTAGAATGACGAGATCTTTTTTGATTTAGGTGTTGTCACAGTAACCGTCATTCTGAACAGCGAGGAACGAGTGTGATTCAAAATCGATCATCCGATTATGCGGTGGTGAAGGTGAGTTGGAAAGAAAGGCGTCTGCTGTTAGCAGATTCTTAGTCTCGCTTGAGCTCGCTAGAATGACGAGATCTTTTGATTTAGATGTTGTCAAAGTCACCGTCATTCTGAACAACGAGGAACGAGTGTGATTCAGAATCTATCATCCGATTGTGAAGTGGTGAAGGTGAGTTGGAAAGAAAGGCGTTTGCTGTTAGCAGATTCTTAGTCTCGCTTAAGCTCGCTAGAATGACGAGATCTTTTTGATTTAGATGTTGTCTAAGTCACCGTCATTCTGAACAGCGAGGAACGAGTGTGATTCAGAATCTATCATCCGATTGTGAAGTGTTACGGTGAGAGAGAAAGAATAGGCGTTTGCTGTTAGCAGATTCTTAGTCTCGCTTAAGCTCGCTAGAATGACGAGATCTTTTTGATTTAGGTGTTGTCACAGTAACCGTCATTCTGAACAGCGAGGAACGAGTGTGATTCAGAATCTATCGTCCGATTGTGCGGTGATTAAGGTGAGCGAGGAAGAGTAGGCGTCTGTTGTTAGCAGATTCTTAGTCTCGCTTGAGCTCGCTAGAATGACGAGAGCTTTTGATTTAGATGTTGTCAAAGTCACCGCCATTCTAAACAAAAAGCCCAGAAACAAGGTTCTGGGCTTTGGTGGGATAGATTGCGGTTAAAGAATAAAGCGGCTTAGATCTTCATCTTCAATCGTGTCGCCTAGGCGCTCTTTCACATAAGCGGAATTAATAACGAATTTAGCGCCAGATTGCTCCGCTGCGTCGTAAGAGATTTCATCCATCAAGCGTTCCATTACGGTGTGTAAGCGACGAGCACCGATGTTTTCTGTGCTTTCGTTGACCGTCCATGCCGCTTCCGCGATTTGCGTGATGCCGTCTTCTGTGAATTCGATGTCCACATCTTCCGTTTTCATCAACGCAACGTACTGCTCTGTTAGAGAGGCTTTTGGTTCTGTCAGAATGCGTTTGAAGTCGTTGCTGCTTAGTGCTTCTAGCTCAACACGAATTGGTAGACGGCCTTGCAATTCTGGGATCAAGTCAGATGGTTTTGCCACTTGGAATGCACCAGATGCAACAAACAGAATGTGGTCTGTTTTTACCATGCCGTGCTTGGTTGATACCGTGCTGCCTTCAATCAATGGAAGTAGGTCGCGCTGAACACCTTCGCGTGAAACGTCTGGGCCTGAGCTCTCGCCGCGTTTACAGATCTTGTCGATCTCATCGATAAATACGATGCCGTTGTTTTCAACGTTGAAAATCGCTGCTTCTTTTAGCTCTTCTTGGTTTACCAGTTTCGCCGCTTCTTCTTCCGCTAACGCTTTCATTGCGTCTTTGATTTTCAGCTTACGTTTTTTCTTAGTGTCGCCTGCCAGGTTTTGGAACATGCCTTGCAGCTGGTTAGTCATCTCTTCCATACCAGGAGGCGCCATGATCTCTACGCCCATCTGCGGTGCGGCTACGTCGATTTCAATTTCTTTATCGTCTAGTTGGCCTTCACGCAGTTTCTTACGGAAGATCTGGCGAGTGTGAGAAGACTCTTCCGTTTGCTCTGCTTGACCCCAACTATCACGTGCTGGTGGCAGTAGCGCATCAAGAATGCGTTCTTCCGCTTGCTCTTCTGCGCGGAATTTCACTTTCTCCATTGCTTGTTGATGCGTCATTTTCACAGCGACATCGGTTAGGTCACGGATGATGGTTTCAACTTCTTTACCAACGTAACCCACTTCGGTGAATTTTGTCGCTTCAACTTTGATGAAAGGGGCATTTGCCAGTTTTGCGAGGCGTCGTGCGATTTCAGTCTTACCAACACCAGTAGGGCCAATCATCAAGATGTTTTTTGGCGTCACTTCGGCACGCAAGCTTTCTTCAAGCTGCATGCGGCGCCAGCGGTTACGAAGTGCAATCGCAACCGAACGTTTGGCTTTTTCTTGACCGATAATGTGGCGGTTCAATTCATGAACGATTTCGCGAGGCGTCATTTCAGACATATTCTTTCCTTACTTCGTTACGATTACGCGGTTGGTTTTTCAGGCTCTACTGTTGAGTCTAGCTCTTCTACCGTGTGGTGATGGTTAGTGAAGACACAAATATCACCCGCGATATTGAGAGCTTTTTCCGCGATCTCACGAGCATCTAGATCTGTGTTTTCTAGTAGGGCGGTTGCGGCAGCTTGTGCGTAAGCACCACCAGAGCCAATCGCAATCAGGTCGTGTTCTGGCTGTACGACATCACCATTACCGGTAATGATTAACGATGCGGTTTCGTCGGCAACGGCAAGTAAGGCTTCGAGCTTGCGCAGAGCACGATCGCTACGCCAGTCTTTGGCTAGCTCAACTGCCGCTTTGGTTAGGTGACCTTGGTGCATTTGCAGTTTGCTTTCGAAGCGCTCAAAAAGGGTGAAGGCATCCGCAGTACCGCCGGCAAAGCCCGCTAGTACTTGGTTGTTGTATAGGCGGCGAACTTTGCGCGCATTACCTTTCATTACGGTATTGCCTAGAGATACTTGGCCATCACCCGCGATGACGACTTTATTATTTCGACGTACAGATACAATGGTAGTCACAGTCGACCTCTTGATTATTTCTCTTTGGATTTAATTCAGTATATGGGGGAGGAGAAATGGGGATTCAAGGGGGCAAAAAGAAAGGCCCTAGGATCTTAGCTCCTAGGGCCTGAGTTTAAAGATTTTCTTTCCAAATCGCACACGGCTCGATTTTCGCGCGTTGCAGTTTATGACGGTCACGTTCTGCATCACGTTTGAACTTATACGGACCTAGCACCACGCGATACCATGAACTGCCTTCTTTCTTACGAATCTTGCTCGACATCCCTTGGAACGCGATTGCAAGCTTGCGCTCTTCGGCTTGTGCCTGAGTTTTGTACGCGCCACACTGCATGATGTAAGGAATTTTAGAAACTTCAATTTCTTTGGCCACAACTTCAACTTCACGTTTCGGTAGTGACTCAACATATTCCCATTTTTCTTCTGGTGGTGGCGGCAAGTCTTTTTTCGGCTTTGGTTTGCTTACAGTGGTTGTTGGCTGCTTCACGACGGGTTGTTTAGGTTCTGGGTCGCTACTCAAAAGGTAAAGACCATAGCCAAAACCGCCCACGAGCAAGATAGCGAGCAGGCCACTGCGCCAAGGTTTTTTTCTTCTCGGCGGCTGTTTTTTTGTCGACTTTTTTGGGGCGCCTCGCCCCCGTCTTACATAATCTCTATTTGCCACGGTTATTTCTGGTCACCAAGGATTCTTGCAAATATGTTAATCCAGAACGAGTTGAGAAAACACCCTATTGATAGAATCTTGATAGCTAAAGCGCGACAACGCCCGAGTGTAGGAGTGTGTTTCTGTTCTCGCTTATATTTATTCGGGGATATACAAAAAGCAGGAGGGGTAAATAAAAAAGCGGCGCCTTAGCACCGCTTTGGGGATGAATACCTAATCTTTAGGTTAAGGGCGCTGTGGTGGCGCTGCACTTCCACGAATGACGAGATTAGTTTCAAGCAGACGCGAGCCTGAATGCACGTCGTGGCCTTTTAACATCTCGAGCATCATTAGCATCGCTTGTCGACCAATCTCATAGCGAGGTTGAGAGATGGTGGTCAACGGGGGATCGCAGTACTGAGCGAAGTTAATGTCATCAAAGCCCACAACAGAGAGATCTTGCGGTACTCGTAAGCCAAGCTTTTTCGCTTCTTGAATTGCGCCGATGGCCATTGTGTCACAGTGACAGAAAATAGCCGTTGGTGGTTCTGGCAATTCGAGCAGTTTACGAACGGCTTTTGCTCCGCCATCAAAAGAGAACTCAGTAATGACACTATATTGTGGATCTTTATTGATGCCGGCACGGCGCAGGGCTTGTTGGTAGCCTTGCTGGCGGAACTGACACAATATTGCTGTATCTGGTCCAGAGATTTGAGCAATGCGTTTATGACCTAATTGGGTCAGGTAATTCACCGCTTCAAATGCAGAGGTCAGGTTATCAATATGTACTGTCGGAAGCTCGAGTTCAGGCGCAAATTCACACGCCATTACCATCGGAGGTAAGTTCTTTTGCTCTGGCTTACTGACATCGAATGGTAGATCTGTACCAAGCAGTAGCATTCCATCTGCCTGCTTAGTAAATACGAGGTTAACGAAAGAGCTTTCGCGTTTCTTCTGTTGTCCGCTATCGCCCAGCAGGACTAGATAGCCATGTTCCATGGCTGCATCTTCAATACCGCGAATAATTTCAGAAAAATAAGGATCACAGATGTCGGGAACGATAGTAACAATGGTTTTTGATTCGTTTCTACGTAAGTTACGCGCTAATGAGTTTGGAGAATAACCCGCTTCAAGTACGGCATCTTCTACTCTCTTTCTTGTAGAAGAAGAGACTTTCTCTGGATTCATTAAGGCTCGAGATACCGTAGCCGTAGACACTCCCGCAAGCTGGGCAACATCCTTCATTGTCGCCATAGTTTTTAACCTCTCATTTATTTTTTGCCAAGATGACGTTATTCCGGTTTGAAATCAGAGTAATCAAACCGAGTTAGAGCTGTATTTGCTCTTCGCTCAGTTCGTGTTAACGAGTGGGAAAATGGATTCTTCACCGCGATATCAATTTGTGGGAATAGTCATTGTTTTAATCTAAGCCTGTGCAAACAAGTCACTTTAGACTTTTCTAATTTGGATAGTCTATTCATTTCTAAAGTGAAAGTTACGGTCTGTTTAACAAAAATTGTAATCTTGGTGTGATTCTGGTCACATTAAATGGTAATTCATTACATAGTTAAACGTTTGCTAGCTGAGATCTTGTGGTTCTATGTCTAAATTCCAGCGTACTTTCTTAGCATTTGGCAACAACTCAATAGCAGGTTTGGCACTGGTTAATAACTTTTGCATCAATGAACGATGCTGAGTTTGCAGTAATAGTTGCCAACGGTATTTACCAGCCCGCTTGGCCAAAGGTGAAGGAGTAGGGCCTAACACCATGCAGGAATCATCGAACAGAGGGTGTGACTCTAACGTAAAGCGAACCTGACGCAGGAAGTCTTCAACTACCTCACTTTGGTTCGCCTCTGCTTTAAACAGAGTCAAGAAACTATAAGGCGGAAGCTGAGCCAGTTTGCGTTCTTCCAGAGCAGTCATAGCAAAGTGGCGATAGTCTTTTTGAAGCAGGGCCTGCAGCAAGCTGTGCTCAGGATGGTGGGTTTGTAGAATAACCTCGCCAGGTTTACTTGCGCGGCCGGCACGACCTGCGACTTGAATAAACAACTGCGCTAGTCGTTCGGAAGCGCGGAAGTCACTACTATAGAGAGAGCCATCAACATCCAAAAGAGCAACGAGTGTTACATTTGGAAAATGGTGCCCCTTAGCCAGCATTTGGGTGCCAATCAGAATTTGATGTTCACCTTTACGAATCGATTCAAGGGCATCTTCCAAACTGCCTTTGCGGCGTGTGCTGTCTCTGTCGATGCGAATGGCGTTGTATTCTGGAAATAACTGAGTCAATTGTTGTTCGAGTTGTTCCGTTCCTACGCCGACGGTAACCAGTTGAGTTGAACCACACCCCTGACACTGATGAATTACCGGTTGTTGTGAGCCGCAGTGATGGCAGCGTATTTCGTTGCTGTAATGGTGGAACGTATAGTACGCATCACAGCGTTTACATTCTGCAATCCAACCGCATTCATGGCACATCAAAGCGGGCGAAAAGCCTCGACGGTTAAGAAACAACATTACTTGATTGCCAGCTTTTAAATGCTTGCGCATCTCGGCAATCAGTTGGGCAGATAAGCCACTTTCTAAATACTGACCTTTTACATCTAACACTTTATTGGTGGTTGGTACGGCAGAGCCAGCTCGTTGGGTTAGTGTTAAATGGTGATACTTGCCTGACAAAGCATTGTGCAATGTCTCCAGTGCAGGTGTGGCTGAGCCCAGAACAATCGGAACTTGTTCTTTATGAGCGCGCATTACAGCAACATCGCGTGCATGATAACGCAAGCTATCTTGCTGTTTGTAAGAGGTGTCATGTTCCTCGTCCACAATGATAATCCCGAGATCAGCAAAAGGCGCGAGTAGGGCAGAGCGTGTGCCGATAATGATTCCGGCCGCTTTGTCGCGTGCAGAAAGCCACGCATTCAGACGCTCCGTCTCGTTTAACCCGGAGTGGATGACGTCAACTGGCACATTAAAACGGCGTTTAAAGCGGTTGATGGTTTGGGGCGTTAAGCCAATCTCTGGTACTAAAACCAAGGCTTGTTTCCCTTGCTCTAAAACTGGCTTGATAAGGTTGAGGTACACTTCTGTCTTACCTGAGCCCGTGACGCCTTCTAATAAATAGGAGGCAAAACCTGTTTGGCTATTTACACTCGCAATAGCCAGCGCTTGTTCGTGGTTGAGTTTTGGCTTCTCGACGTCGCATTCAACGTGCTGTCCCCACTGGGTGGTTACAGGCTTCTTCTCGATACGTTCAATCCAGCCTTTCTCTTCTAAAGACTTTAGTACTGTTGAGGCTATCTCTTGGTCGACAAATTCCTGGTGAGGCAAAGCGCCGTTAACCAACATTTGCAAGACCTTCTGTTGTTTGACCGCTCGACGATCAAGCCCTTGCATCAGCTTGTCTTTACCGGATTCGGTAATTTGCCACTCTTGTAGCGTCGCAAAATCTGCAGGCTTTCCTTTACGTAGAGCTGCTGGCATCGCATTGTGTAGCGTATCTCCAAGTGGGTATTGGTAGAACTTGCTGCACCAAGTCAGCAACGAATAAAGCTTTTCAGACCATATCGGCTGAGAATCAAGAACTGCTTTGATTGGCTTGAGTTGATCTTTGGGAAAGTCCGAGTGATTAACCATCGCGGTGACGATGCCAACTAACGTTTGGCGTCCAAAAGGTACGGAAACGCGTCCACCAATGATCGGAAACAGGTGCCCCGGAATAGCGTAATCAAATTGTTTGTCGAGCGGAACGGGTAATGCCACTCTAGCAATGGTTGGACGCATAAATTTTTAGCTATTAAAAAAGAGGGAAAGGAAATGAGAGTCTATTAAAATCGGTATGGAAATTCGAGTAAAGCAATGCTATTCAGCGTGAATCGTGCCTCTATGATTAGTCTGGCTAAAAAAGTGGCGAAAAAGTTGCCAAATGTGTTGATCCGAGCAATGTGATTCTTTACTATATCGCGCCTTGAGATATGGCTTCGGCAATTAGTTGATGCGGTATCCCATTTTATTATTAATTGCGTGTGGTGTGCGGCTTAGATTCGTATAGCGACACGGCCTACTATTGAGGTTATCCCATGAAAGCTGGTATCCACCCAGAATACAAAGCAGTAAAAGCGACTTGTTCTTGCGGCAACTCTTTTGAGTTCAACTCTACTCTAGGTAAAGAGTCTATCCACCTAGACGTATGTGACAAGTGTCACCCATTCTACACTGGTAAGCAACGTATCGTTGATACAGGCGGCCGTGTTGATCGCTTCAACAAGCGTTTCGGTGCACTATCAAGCGGTAAGAAATAATAGCAGCCGCTATTACGATTACAGTTTAGAAAAGGACGCTTCGGCGTCCTTTTTGTTTTAATGGCTACCAAGCGAAGAGGAACGTATGGGGTTTGGAATATTCCCGATTATTTTTCACTCAGCGCTTGCAACCTAAAGTGTGATCTGTATAATGCAGCGCACTGGTTAAGCCAGTTGTGAACCAATGAGCAGTGAGGAGCGAGCAAATCTAAGGATTTGCGAGGTAATGTATACTCAGCTTATGTTCGCGGTTAATACAATTAGCTATCTTTTCTTCGGAAAAACTATCCTCAAAGGTGACTTTGGCATATAGGGATAGTTAATCGAAAATTAACTGACAATGCGTCCTAATCTTGGATGCTACGGTTTCACATAAATCAATCGGCATTCTCTCGTCTTGACGAGTTTGAGTGGCGATATTGTTTGTGTAATTTATTAAATTTGGAGCTCTGTCTCATGCAGAACCAACGTATCCGTATCCGCCTAAAAGCTTTCGATTACAAACTAATCGATGCTTCTACAGCGGAAATCGTTGAAACAGCTAAGCGCACTGGCGCACAGGTTCGTGGTCCAATCCCACTGCCAACTCGTAAAGAGCGTTTCACAGTTCTTATCTCTCCACACGTTAACAAGAAAGCACGTGACCAGTACGAAATCCGTACTCACAAGCGTCTAATCGACATCGTTGAGCCAACAGACAAGACTGTTGATGCTCTAATGCGTCTAGACCTTGCTGCGGGCGTTGACGTTCAAATTAGCCTAGGTTAAGGGAGATTAGAAGTATGATTGGTCTAATCGGTCGTAAAGTGGGCATGACCCGCGTATTTACTGAAGAAGGCGTTTCTATCCCAGTAACAGTTGTTGAGGTTGAAGCTAACCGTGTTTCTCAAGTGAAAACTCTTGAAACTGACGGCTACGCAGCAATCCAGGTTACAGCTGGTTCTAAGAAAGCTAACCGTGTAAACAAAGCTGAAGCAGGTCACTTTGCTAAAGCTGGCGTTGAAGCTGGTCGCGGTCTTTGGGAATTCCGTTTAGAAAACGGCGAAGAGTTCGAAGTTGGTTCAGAACTAACTGTTGAACTATTCAACGAAACTAAGAAAGTAGACGTTACTGGTACATCTAAGGGTAAAGGTTTCCAAGGCGCTGTTAAGCGTTGGAACTTCCGTACTCAAGATATGACTCACGGTAACTCATTGTCTCACCGTGCTCCTGGTTCTATCGGTCAATGTCAGACTCCAGGTCGCGTATTTAAAGGCAAGAAAATGGCAGGTCACATGGGTGCTGAGCGTGTAACGACTCAAAACCTAGAGATCGTACGTGTTGACGCTGAGCGCAACCTGCTTCTTATTAAAGGTGCAGTCCCAGGCGCAACTGGCGGCAACGTGATCGTTAAACCAGCTGTTAAAGCATAACGTCTCAGGAGTAAGTAATGGAACTAATGGTTAAAGGTGCCGATGCACTAACTGTTTCCGAAACTACTTTCGGACGTGAGTTTAACGAAGCTCTTGTACACCAAGTAGTTGTTGCGTACGCAGCAGGTGCTCGTCAAGGTACTCGTGCTCAAAAAACACGTTCAGAAGTTTCTGGCGGTGGCGCTAAGCCATGGCGTCAAAAAGGTACTGGCCGTGCGCGTGCTGGTACAATCCGTAGCCCAATCTGGCGTACAGGTGGTGTTACTTTTGCTGCGAAACCACAAGATCACAGCCAAAAAGTAAACAAAAAAATGTACCGTGGTGCTATGAAGAGCATTCTTTCTGAGCTTGTTCGTCAAGAGCGTCTAATCGTTGTTGATAACTTCTCAGTTGAAGCACCAAAGACTAAAGAGCTAGTTGCTAAGCTTAAAGAGCTTGAGCTAACTGACGCTCTAATCGTGACTAGCGAAGTAGATGAGAATCTATTCCTAGCTGCTCGTAACCTATACAAAGTTGACGCACGTGATGTTGCTGGTATCGATCCAGTATCTCTAATCGCGTTTGACAAAGTTGTAATGACTGCAGAAGCAGTTAAGCAAGTAGAGGAAATGCTAGCATGATCACTGAAGAGCGTATCCTAAAAGTTCTACGTGCACCGCACATCTCTGAAAAAGCAACTATGGCAGCTGAGAAAGCGAACACTATCGTTTTCAAAGTAGCTAAAGATGCGACTAAAAAAGAGATCAAAGCAGCTGTAGAAAAGCTATTTGAAGTTGAAGTTAAGTCTGTAAATACTCTTATCACTAAGGGTAAAACCAAACGTCAAGGTCTACGCCAAGGTCGCCGCAGCGACGTTAAGAAAGCGTACGTTACTTTGAAAGAAGGTCAAGATCTTGACTTCGTTGGCGGCGCGGAATAACAGGAGTAGTTAAAAATGGCTATTGTTAAATGTAAGCCGACTTCCCCTGGTCGTCGTCACGTTGTTAAAGTTGTTAACGCTGACCTACACAAGGGCAAGCCATACGCACCTCTTCTAGAGAAAAACTCTAAGAACGGTGGTCGTAACAACAAGGGTCGTATCACAGTACGTCACATCGGCGGTGGTCACAAGCACCACTACCGTGTAGTTGACTTCAAACGTACTAAAGATGGTATTCCAGCGACAGTTGAGCGTCTTGAATACGATCCAAACCGTAGCGCAAACATTGCTCTAGTTCTTTACAAAGACGGTGAGCGTCGCTACATCCTAGCACCTAAAGGTGTTGTAGCTGGTGATGTTATTCAGTCTGGTGTTGATGCACCAATCAAAGCTGGTAACACTCTACCAATGCGTAATATCCCAGTAGGTTCAACAGTACATAACGTTGAACTTAAGCCTGGTAAAGGTGGTCAGCTAGCTCGTTCGGCTGGTGCTTACGCTCAAATCGTTGCTCGCGACGGTGCGTACGTAACTATCCGTCTACGTTCTGGCGAGATGCGCAAAGTTCTTTCTGAAGGCCGTGCAACAATCGGTGAAGTTGGTAACTCTGAGCACATGCTACGTGAACTTGGTAAAGCAGGTGCATCACGTCATCGCGGTATCCGTCCAACGGTTCGTGGTGTTGTAATGAACCCGATTGACCACCCACATGGTGGTGGTGAAGGCCGTACTTCTGGTGGTCGTCACCCAGTATCTCCTTGGGGTATGCCTACTAAAGGCTTCAAGACTCGTAAGAACAAACGCACTGACAAGTACATCGTACGTCGTCGTAACAAGTAATCTATATAAAGAGGAATCGCCATGCCACGTTCTCTCAAGAAAGGTCCTTTTATTGACCTACACTTGCTGAAGAAGGTAGAGAAAGCGGTGGAAAGCGGAGACAAAAAGCCTATTAAGACTTGGTCCCGTCGTTCAATGATCATCCCTACGATGATCGGTTTGACCATCGCTGTCCATAATGGTCGTCAGCACGTACCAGTATTTGTAACTGATGAAATGATCGGTCACAAACTGGGTGAATTCGCACCAACACGCACTTACCGCGGTCACGCTGCGGATAAGAAAGCTAAGAAGCGCTAAGGAGTAGATAATGGAAGCAATTGCTAAACATAACTTTGCTCGCATTTCGCCTCAGAAAGCTCGCTTAGTTGCGGATCTAATCCGTGGTAAATCTGTTGACCAAGCTCTAGAAATCCTAACGTTCAGCAACAAAAAAGCTGCTGCACTAGTTAAGAAAGTTCTAGAGTCTGCTATCGCTAACGCGGAGCACAACGAAGGTGCAGATATTGACGATCTGAATGTCGCAAAAATCTTTGTAGATGAAGGCCCAACCATGAAGCGTATTATGCCTCGTGCTAAAGGTCGTGCGGATCGTATCTTGAAGCGTTCAAGCCACATCACTGTTGTTGTAGCAGATCGCTAGAGACTAGGAGAGTAAGCAATGGGTCAAAAAGTACATCCAAATGGTATTCGTCTAGGCATCGTTAAGCCTTGGAATGCTACATGGTTTGCTAACACCAAAGATTTCGCTGACAACCTAGACGGCGACTTCAAGGTACGTCAGTTCCTTACAAGTGAACTGAAAAAAGCGTCTCTATCACGTATCGTTATCGAGCGTCCTGCTAAGAGCATCCGTGTGACTATTCACACTGCTCGTCCAGGCGTTGTTATCGGTAAGAAAGGTGAAGACGTTGAGAAGCTACGCGCAGCTGTAGCTAAAATTGCAGGTGTACCAGCGCAAATTAACATCGCTGAAGTACGTAAGCCTGAACTAGATGCGCAACTTGTTGGTGACAGCATCGCGTCTCAGCTAGAGCGTCGTGTTATGTTCCGTCGTGCTATGAAGCGCGCAGTACAAAACGCAATGCGCCTAGGCGCTAAAGGTATCAAAGTGGAAGTAAGCGGTCGTCTAGGCGGCGCTGAAATCGCACGTTCAGAGTGGTACCGTGAAGGCCGTGTGCCTCTACACACTCTACGTGCTGACATTGATTACGCAACTTCTTCGGCTCACACTCAATACGGTGTGATCGGCATTAAAACTTGGATCTTCAAAGGTGAAATCCTAGGTGGTATGCCAGCAGCTAACGCTGTAGAGCCTAAAGGCGACAAGCCTAAGAAGCAGCGTAAAGGCCGTAAGTAAGGAGTCGACAGATGCTACAACCTAAACGTACTAAGTTCCGTAAGGTTCAGACTGGTCGTAACCGTGGTCTAGCTAAAGGTACTGATGTAAGCTTCGGCGAATTCGGTCTTAAAGCTGTTGGCCGTGGTCGTCTAACTGCTCGTCAAATCGAAGCGGCACGTCGTGCAATGACACGTCACGTTAAGCGTCAAGGTAAAATCTGGATCCGTGTGTTCCCAGACAAACCAATCACAGAAAAACCACTTGAAGTTCGTCAAGGTAAGGGTAAAGGTAACGTTGAGTACTGGGTAGCCCAAATCCAACCTGGTAAGGTTATGTACGAAATGGGTGGTGTACCTGAAGAATTGGCACGTGAAGCGTTCCGTCTTGCGGCACGTAAACTGCCTTTCAAAACTACATTTGTAACTAAGCAGGTGATGTGATGAAAGCACAAGATCTACGCGAGAAAAGCGTTGAAGAGCTTAACGCTGAGCTAATGAATTTGCTACGCGAACAGTTCAACTTGCGCATGCAAGCTGCGACTGGTCAACTACAGCAAACTCATACTCTGAAAGCTGTACGCCGTGATATCGCACGTGTGAAAACTGTTTTGACTGAGAAGGCAGGCGCATAATGAGCGAAGTAAAACGTACTCAACAAGGTCGTGTTGTTAGCGACAAGATGGACAAGTCTATCACTGTTGCTATCGAACGTTTCGTAAAACACCCAATCTACGGTAAATACGTAAAACGTACGACTAAAGTACACGCACATGACGAGAACAACGAGTGTGGCCTAGGCGACACAGTTGAAATCGCAGAGTGTCGTCCACTGTCTAAGACTAAGTCTTGGACTTTGGTAAAAGTTCTAGAAAAGGCGAAGATTTAATCTCGTTAATTCTATGAAACTAAAGCGGCTCCAAAATATTTTTGGAGCCGTTTATTTTTTGACTACCCAATCACAAAAAAGGGTGGTACAATTCGCGTCCCTTTTAAAGAGGCAGCCCGACCCGTGATGGGTCTAGTTATTAATATTTAGCGGAGCACTAACATGATCCAAATGCAAAGTATGCTGGACGCAGCTGATAACTCAGGCGCACGCAGCGTAATGTGTATTAAGGTTCTGGGTGGCTCTCACCGCCGTTATGCACATATCGGTGACGTCATCAAAGTTACTGTGAAGGAAGCAATCCCTCGCGGTAAAGTTAAAAAAGGTGATGTTCTGAAGGCGGTGGTAGTGCGCACCCGTAAAGGCGTACGTCGTCCTGACGGTTCTGTCATTCGCTTCGACCGAAATGCTTGCGTATTGCTAAACGACAATACTGAGCAACCAATCGGTACACGTATCTTTGGTCCTGTGACACGCGAACTTCGTGGCGATAAGTTCATGAAGATCGTTTCACTGGCTCCAGAAGTTCTGTAAGGAGCACGTAGAAATGGCAGCTAAAATCCGTCGTAATGACGAAGTAATCGTTCTTGCTGGTAAAGACAAAGGCAAGAAAGGTAAAGTAACTAAGGTTCTAGCAACTGGTAAAGTTATCGTTGAAGGTATCAACCTAGTTAAGAAACATCAGAAACCTGTTCCAGCTATGGGTATCCAAGGCGGTATCGTAGAGCAAGAAGCAGCTATCGACGTTTCTAACGTGGCTATCTTTAACGCAGCTACTGGTAAAGCTGACCGTATCGGTTTCCGTTTTGAAGACGGCAAAAAAGTTCGTTTCTTCAAGTCTAACGGCGAAACCGTTTCTAACTAATAGAAGTAATTTGGAGTTCTACTATGGCGAAACTGCATGATTACTACAAGTCGTCTGTAGTCGCTGAACTGACCAAACAGTTCGGTTACACAAGCGTCATGCAAGTCCCTAGAATCGAGAAAATCACCCTAAACATGGGTGTTGGTGAAGCAATCAACGATAAGAAACTGCTAGAAAATGCAGCGTCTGATATGGCAACGATCTCTGGTCAAAAGCCACTTATCACAAAAGCGCGCAAATCTGTTGCAGGTTTCAAAATCCGTGAAGGCTACCCTATCGGTTGTAAAGTAACCTTGCGTGGCGAACGTATGTGGGATTTTCTTGAGCGTTTAATTAACATCGCTCTTCCACGTGTACGTGACTTCCGTGGTGTTAGCGCTAAGTCTTTTGACGGTCGCGGTAACTACAGCATGGGCGTTCGCGAGCAAATCATCTTCCCGGAAATCGACTTTGATAAAGTTGATCGAGTACGCGGTCTAGACATCACTATTACGACGTCTGCTGGTACTGATGAGGAAGGCCGTGCTCTGCTGGCTGCCTTTAACTTCCCATTCCGTAAGTAAGGTGAAGGGTTACTGTTATGGCTAAAAATTCAATGAAAGCACGTGAAGCAAAACGTGCGAAGCTAGTAGCTAAGTTCGCTGAAAAGCGTGCAGCGCTAAAAGCTATCATCAGCGATGTAAACGCATCTGAAGAAGATCGTTGGAACGCGGTTCTTACACTGCAATCTCTTCCACGTGATTCAAGTGCATCACGTCAGCGCAACCGTTGCAACCAAACTGGTCGTCCACACGGTTACCTACGTAAGTTCGGTCTAAGCCGTATTAAGGTTCGTGAAGCTTGCATGAAAGGCGAGATTCCGGGTCTTCGTAAGGCTAGCTGGTAATTGCCACTTAATCATTTGGAGTAAATCATATGAGCATGCAAGATCCGATTTCGGATATGCTGACCCGCGTTCGTAACGGTCAGGCAGCAAACAAAGTTGCTGTAAAAATGCCTTCTTCAAAGCTTAAAGTTGCAATTGCTGCACTACTAAAAGCTGAAGGTTACATCGTTGACTTCGCTGTTGAAGGCGAAGCAAAACCTGAGCTAGAAGTTACACTTAAGTACTTCCAAGCTAAACCAGTAATCGAGCAACTTAAACGTGTTTCTCGTCCAGGTCTACGTGTTTACAAGAAGAAAGATGAACTTCCTTCTGTAATGGGTGGTCTTGGTATTGCTATCGTTTCTACTTCCAAGGGTCTTATGTCAGACCGCGCTGCACGTAAAGCAGGTCTTGGTGGTGAAATCATCGCTTACGTAGCTTAATAAGGAGTAGACTATGTCTCGTGTTGCAAAAGCACCTGTCGCTATTCCAGCTGGCGTAGAGGTGAAACTAAACGGCCAAGAAATCACTGTAAAAGGTGCGAAAGGCGAACTAACTCGCGTTCTTAACAACGCAGTTGTAATCGCTCAGGAAGAAAATAACCTGACTTTCGGTCCTAAAGAAGGTGTTGCTAACGCATGGGCTCAAGCAGGTACTGCTCGCGCTCTAGTTAACAACATGGTTGTTGGTGTTACTGAAGGCTTTACTAAGAAGCTAACTCTTAAAGGTGTAGGTTACCGTGCTGCTATCAAAGGCAACGCTGTAGGTCTAACACTAGGCTTCTCACACCCAGTTGAGCACGAGTTGCCAGCGGGTATTAAAGCTGAATGTCCAAGCCAAACTGAAATCGTGATCACTGGTGCTGACAAGCAACTAGTTGGTCAAGTTGCGGCTGACATTCGTTCTTACCGTGAGCCTGAGCCATACAAAGGCAAAGGTGTTCGTTACGCAGATGAAAATGTGCGTACTAAAGAAGCTAAGAAGAAGTAAGGTAACACTATGGATAAGAAAGCATCTCGCATCCGTCGTGCTACACGTGCACGTCGTAAGATTGCAGAACTGGGTGCGACTCGCCTAGTTGTACACCGTACTCCTCGTCACGTGTACGCACAGGTTATCGCGGCTAACGGCTCTGAGGTTATCGCAGCAGCTTCTACTGTAGAAAAAGCGATCCGTGAGCAAGTGAAATACACTGGTAACGTTGATGCAGCTAAAGCAGTGGGTAAAGCTATTGCTGAGCGCGCTCTAGAGAAGGGCGTAACTGCAGTTGCATTTGATCGTTCTGGTTTCCAATACCACGGTCGAGTAGCGGCGCTAGCAGAATCTGCTCGCGAAGCTGGTCTGAAATTCTAAGGTAGGGTTGGAAGATGGCTAAAGAACAACAAGTTCAAGCGAATGATTTGCAAGAAAAGCTAATCGCAGTTAACCGTGTTTCTAAAACGGTTAAAGGTGGTCGAATCATGAGCTTCACTGCACTAACAGTAGTTGGTGACGGTAACGGTCGTGTAGGTTTCGGTTACGGCAAAGCTCGTGAAGTACCTGCAGCGATTCAAAAAGCAATGGAAAAAGCGCGTCGTAACATGACTACGATCGCTCTAAACGAAGGCACTCTTCACCACCCAGTGAAAGGTCGCCATTCGGGCTCTAAAGTTTACATGCAGCCTGCTGCAGAAGGTACTGGTGTTATCGCAGGTGGTGCGATGCGTGCAGTACTAGAAGTTGCTGGTGTACACAACGTACTATCTAAAGCGTACGGTTCTACGAACCCTATCAACATCGTTCGTGCAACGATCGATGCACTAGGTAGCATGAAGTCACCAGAAATGGTTGCTGCTAAACGTGGTCTAACTGTTGAATCTATTTCGGAGTAAGAACACCATGGCAACTATTAAAGTAACTCAAACTAAAAGCTCAATTGGTCGTCTGCCAAAGCACAAAGCTACTTTGCGCGGTCTAGGTCTTCGTAAAATCAACCACACAGTAGAACTTGAAGATACTCCGTGTATTCGCGGTATGATCAACAAGGTTTACTACATGGTTAAAGTTGAGGAGTAATCAGAATGCGTTTGAATACTCTAGCACCGGCTGCTGGCGCGAAAACTTCTGCGAAGCGAGTAGGTCGTGGTATCGGTTCAGGCCTAGGTAAAACTGGTGGCCGTGGTCACAAAGGTCAAAAATCACGTTCTGGCGGCAGTGTTCGTCCAGGTTTCGAAGGCGGTCAGATGCCTCTGAAACAACGTCTACCAAAATTCGGTTTCACTTCTCGTAAGAGCCTAGTGTCTGCTGAAGTTCGTCTAGCTGAGCTAGCGAAAGTTTCTGGTGACGTAGTTGATCTAAACAGTCTTAAAGCTGCTAACATCATCACTAAGAACATCGAATTTGTAAAAGTTGTTCTTTCTGGTGAAATCAACAAAGCAGTGACTGTTAAAGGTCTACGTGTGACTAAAGGCGCTAAAGCTGCAATCGAAGCTGCAGGCGGTAAAATCGAGGAATAATCTCGAGGAACGAGGTACAGATGGCTAAGAAACCAGGACAAGATTTTCGTAGTGCTCAGAGCGGCTTAAGTGAACTAAAGTCGCGCTTGTTATTCGTAATTGGTGCACTTTTAGTATTCCGAGCCGGCTCTTTTGTGCCGATTCCTGGTATTGACGCTGCTGTACTTGCCGATTTGTTCGAACAGCAAAAAGGTACCATCGTTGAAATGTTTAACATGTTCTCCGGTGGTGCTCTTGAGCGTGCATCTATATTAGCATTGGGCATCATGCCGTATATTTCGGCATCTATTGTTGTCCAATTGCTAACTGTAGTTCATCCAGCGTTAGCTGAACTCAAAAAAGAGGGTGAAGCAGGCCGTCGTAAGATAAGCCAATACACACGCTACGGCACGCTTGTACTTGCAACCTTCCAAGCTATAGGTATTGCAACTGGCCTACCAAACATGGTCGACAATCTGGTTGTTATCAACCAAACCATGTTTACGCTAATTGCTACCGTAAGTTTAGTAACCGGTACCATGTTCTTGATGTGGTTAGGTGAACAAATTACAGAGCGCGGAATTGGTAACGGTATTTCGATACTGATTTTTGCAGGTATTGTTGCTGGATTGCCTTCTGCAATCGGTCAAACAATCGAGCAAGCGCGTCAAGGTGAATTGCATGTACTTCTTCTGTTGCTAATCGCGGTATTAGCTTTTGCAGTAATTTACTTCGTTGTTTTCATGGAACGTGGTCAACGCCGAATCGTCGTTAACTATGCGAAACGTCAACAAGGTCGTAAAGTGTTTGCTGCGCAAAGCTCGCACTTGCCTCTTAAAATTAACATGGCAGGTGTAATTCCAGCGATTTTTGCATCAAGTATTATCTTGTTCCCAGGAACATTGGCTCAGTGGTTTGGTCAAAACGGTGAGAGCAGCGCGTTCGGTTGGTTAACTGACGTGTCTTTGGCTCTTAGCCCTGGTCAACCGTTGTATGTAATGCTTTATGCAGCAGCAATTATCTTCTTCTGTTTCTTCTACACGGCGTTGGTTTTCAACCCGCGTGAAACAGCAGATAACTTGAAGAAGTCTGGTGCATTCGTACCCGGTATCCGCCCAGGTGAGCAGACAGCGAAATACATTGATAAAGTAATGACACGTTTAACCCTTGCTGGTGCACTGTACATTACCTTTATCTGTCTGATTCCCGAGTTCATGATGGTCGCGTGGAACGTACGTTTCTACTTCGGCGGTACATCGCTACTAATCGTAGTTGTTGTAATTATGGACTTTATGGCACAGGTACAGACTCATCTGATGTCTCAACAGTATGATTCTGTGTTGAAGAAAGCGAATCTGAAAGGCTACGGCCGTTAATCCGGCGGTAGACTCAGTTTCATTTACGGAGTTTAGCAATGAAAGTTCGTGCTTCCGTTAAAAAAATCTGCCGTAACTGTAAAGTAATCAAGCGTAACGGTGTCGTTCGCGTGATTTGCAGTGAGCCAAAGCACAAACAGCGCCAAGGCTAATTAGCAGAAATTTTTACTTGAAAATGAAGGTTGGGTCGAGTATATTCCTCGGCCTACCTTTTGCGTGCAAAAGAAGTAGTATTCCGCAGCGTATCCATAACGGGCTTTGCTGCGGCTAATTCTTTTATAGAAACACTTAGGAGTGAATAATGGCCCGTATAGCAGGCATTAACATTCCTGATCAGAAACATGCAGTAATCGCTCTAACAGCGATCTACGGCATCGGTAAAACTCGCTCTCAAGCTATCCTAGCTGAAGTGGGTATTGCTGAAAATGTTAAGATCAGTGAACTAACTGAAGAGCAGATCGATCAACTGCGTGATGGTGTAGCTAAGTACACTGTAGAAGGTGATCTACGTCGTGAAGTATCTATGAACATCAAGCGTCTTATGGACCTTGGCTGTTACCGTGGTCTTCGTCATCGTCGCAGTCTACCACTACGTGGACAGCGTACTAAAACCAACGCTCGCACCCGTAAGGGTCCGCGTAAGCCGATCAAGAAATAATCGGGAAGGTAGAGTACAATGGCTAAACAACCAACTCGCGCTCGTAAGCGCGTACGCAAGCAAGTTGCAGATGGCGTTGCGCACATCCATGCTTCTTTCAATAACACAATCGTAACCATTACTGACCGTCAAGGTAACGCTCTTGCATGGGCTACTGCAGGTGGTTCTGGTTTCCGTGGTTCTCGTAAGTCTACTCCGTTCGCTGCACAGGTTGCTGCTGAGCGTTGTGCTGAAATGGCTAAAGAATATGGCCTAAAGAACTTGGAAGTTATGGTTAAGGGTCCTGGTCCAGGTCGCGAATCTACTGTTCGTGCACTAAACGCCGCTGGTTTCCGCATCACAAACATCGTTGATGCTACACCAATCCCTCATAACGGTTGTCGTCCACCTAAGAAACGTCGCGTATAACGTTTCTAGGACAATTGGAGAAGAATCATGGCAAGATATTTGGGTCCTAAGCTGAAGCTTAGCCGTCGTGAAGGCACTGACTTATTCCTTAAGTCTGGTGTTCGCGCGATCGATACCAAGTGTAAAATTGATAACGCACCAGGTGTACACGGCGCTCGTCGCGGTCGTCTATCTGAGTATGGCGTTCAGCTTCGTGAGAAGCAAAAAGTACGTCGTATGTACGGCGTTCTAGAAAAACAATTCCGTAACTACTACAAAGAAGCTGCTCGCCTAAAAGGCAACACTGGTGAAAACCTACTTCAGCTTCTTGAAGGTCGTCTTGATAACGTAGTTTACCGCATGGGCTTTGGCGCAACTCGCGCAGAAGCACGTCAGCTAGTTAGCCACAAAGCTATCCTAGTAAACGGTAAAGTTGTAAACGTTCCTTCTTTCAAAGTAGCGGCTAATGACGTTGTTTCTATTCGCGAGAAAGCTAAACAGCAAGCTCGTATCAAAGCAGCTCTAGAAGTTGCTGAACAACGTGAAAAACCAACTTGGATTGAAGTAGATGGTGGCAAGATGGAAGGTACATTCAAGCGTATGCCTGAGCGTTCTGATCTATCAGCTGACATCAACGAACAATTGATCGTCGAGCTTTACTCTAAGTAAGGTTTAAACTAAAGAGAGGACACAATGCAGGGTTCTGTAACAGAATTTCTTAAGCCACGTCTAGTTGACATCGAACAAATCAGCTCGACTCACGCAAAAGTAACTCTTGAGCCATTAGAGCGTGGCTTTGGTCATACTCTGGGTAATGCACTTCGCCGCATCCTTCTATCTTCTATGCCAGGTTGTGCTGTAACAGAAGTAGAAATTGAAGGCGTACTTCATGAGTACAGCACGAAAGAAGGCGTTCAAGAAGATATTCTTGAAATTCTTCTAAACCTTAAAGGTTTGGCTGTGCGCGTTGCCGAAGGCAAAGATGAAGTGTTCATTACTTTGAACAAATCAGGCTCGGGCCCTGTGGTTGCAGGTGACATCACCCATGATGGTGATGTAGAGATCGCTAACCCTGAACACGTAATTTGTCACCTAACGGATGACAACGCTGAGATCGCAATGCGTATCAAAGTTGAACGTGGTCGTGGTTATGTTCCAGCTTCTGCGCGTATCCATAACGAAGAAGACGAGCGTCCTATCGGTCGCCTACTAGTAGATGCTACTTACAGCCCAGTAGACAAAATTGCCTACGCTGTAGAAGCAGCTCGTGTAGAACAGCGTACTGATCTAGACAAGCTTGTTATCGATATGGAAACAAACGGTACTCTAGAACCTGAGGAAGCAATCCGTCGTGCAGCTACAATCCTAGCTGAACAATTGGATGCATTCGTAGATCTTCGTGATGTACGAGTTCCTGAGGAGAAGGAAGAGAAGCCAGAATTCGATCCGATCCTACTGCGTCCTGTAGACGATCTTGAACTAACAGTTCGCTCTGCTAACTGTCTGAAAGCAGAAGCGATTCACTACATCGGTGATCTAGTACAACGTACTGAGGTTGAGCTACTTAAAACGCCTAACCTTGGTAAAAAATCTCTTACTGAGATTAAAGACGTACTTGCGTCACGTGGTCTGTCTCTGGGCATGCGCTTAGAAAACTGGCCACCTGCATCAATCGCTGAAGATTAATCGATACTAGTTAGAAGGATTAGGTCATGCGCCATCGTAAGAGTGGTCGTCAACTCAACCGCAACAGCTCACATCGCAAAGCGATGTTCAGCAACATGGCTAGCTCTCTAGTACGTCATGAAGTTATCAAGACTACTTTGCCAAAAGCAAAAGAGCTACGTCGCGTAGTTGAGCCTTTGATTACACTAGCTAAGACTGACAGTGTTGCTAACCGTCGTCTAGCATTTGCACGTACTCGTGACAACGAAGTAGTTGCAAAACTATTTAACGAACTAGGTCCACGTTTTGCTGCTCGTCAGGGCGGTTACACTCGTATCCTAAAAGCTGGCTTCCGTGCTGGTGATAAAGCTCCAATGGCTTACATTGAGCTTGTAGATCGCCCAGCTGCTGAAGAAGCTGCTGAGTAATCAGTTCGTAAGAACGAGAAAGCCGAGCATTAGCTCGGCTTTTTTGTATCTGTAATTCAGTAAACCTTTATATCCAGCCTGCATTTATTTCAACCCATGCAGACTGGCAATTTAAAAAGTGATTATCACTTGCGCTTATTTACTAGTATTCCACAACCCGCCCAACGAACTTAGAAGCCCTTCGCTAGCGCCTTGCTTGTTCAAGTAATCCAAGATTACTGGAGCAAACTGACTGATCATAGATGGGTCTAAACCTAACGTATCGAATGCACTTTTTACTGCACTGATATTCTCAATATTTCCTAGTAAGCTTTGTGCCCCTTGCAAGTTTGAAAGTCCAGGAATCAAAGACTGTAATTCACTACTATTTTCTTGCGAAAGCTGGCTTTGAGCCAAAGCGAGTAGCGCACCACTGCCTCCGGCTGCTTGCTCAGTGGATACTGGTAATTGGCTAGTTAGCATGTCTGTTAATGGAGATGACTCGGTGTTCAAGCTGCTGCCGACCATGTCCATCAGGCCACTTTCTTTACTTTTTTGAGTGACTGAATCTAAGAATGCGTGCGCACTACCAATGTTGATTGATAGGAGTGCTAGAGTTAGGAGTGTTTTACGCATAGTACCTCCAAAGGTTGAGCGTTTTTTAAAAGTGATTTTATTTTTAAAGGCTATCAGAGTGAAAGGTTCAGAGGTGAGAAAGTCTATTCAGTTTAGACAAAAAAACGGCGCTAGTGCGCCGTTTTATTTAATCATAATTGAAAATGGTTTCAATTAGATAATATCTAATAGTTCTACTTCGAAAACTAAAGCTGCAAATGGAGGGATAGCCGCACCAGCGCCACGCTCACCGTACGCAAGATCTTGTGGTACGTATAGCTTCCACTTAGAGCCAACAGGCATTAGTTGTAGTGCCTCTACCCAACCTTTGATTACACCTGTAACAGGGAATTCAGCAGGTTGACCGCGAGATACAGAGCTATCGAATACAGTACCATCAGTTAGCTCACCGTGGTAGTGAACGCGAACTGAGCTTTCTGCTGTAGGAACTGCACCAGTACCTTCAGAAATGATTTCGTACTGAAGACCAGAGTCTAGAACGTTAACTTCAGGTCGTAGAGCGTTGTCTTTTAGGAACGCTTCGCCTTCTGCTGCCGCAATTTTTGCTGCTTCTTGGCGAGCTGTTTCTGCACGAGTGTGAAGTTCTTGTAGTGCTTTGTTGATTTCATCAATTTCGATTGATGGCATGTCACCAGTTAGTGCTGTTGCAATACCTGCTGCGATAGCATCAACGCTAAGACCTTCAAGACCAGAGCCTGCAAGTTGCTGACCCATTTGCAGACCAATGCCGTAGCTTGCTTTTTGTTCTGCAGTTTCAAATTTAATTTCAGACATGAATGTCGCTCTTATTAGGAGTGATAAAGGTAACAGGATATCAGTTTCGAGCTTAGGTTTAAATGATTGCGACTGAATGCTTAAATGAGGCGGCCAGGTTGTGACTTATCTCTTACTCCAAGTGAAATTTCTGCTAATTTAATCCCAATTCCATTTTAGTTTGGTGAAAAACATATACTCTCCGCGTCGGTATTTTTATACTGACCGTAGAAGTATTAAGGGACTCATTACAATGAATCGTCGCAGAAAGAAAAAGCAGCAAGTCGACTATGTCGAATTGGTTAAACAAAAATTCGCTGCTATCGACTGGAAGCAGCCGTTCAACAAAGAGCAATGGTTGGAGCGTATACAGCCTGTTAAGCAGTTTTGGTTGCGTCTGCCTAAATTTCATCAGCGTGCTTTGATGGTCTTAGTGCCATTGATTCTGGTACTCCTTGTCATTCCTTTGCCAAATAAAACAGATCAACCAGTTGAGCAGACTGAGGTCGATCATCAACGCGTAGCGATTGAGCTGAACGCGCAGAGTTTAAGCCAGCAGAGAACCTCTCAGAACTCTGGACCGAAATCTGAAGACTGGAAAGAGTACACGGTTAAAAATGGTGATACATTAGCGCAGGTTTTCAGAAGTAATCAGCTCTCTATGGCGGATCTTAGCGCTCTGGTCAAAATAGAAGGCAGTGATAAGCCGCTAAGCCAAATAAAGCAGGGACAATTGATTCGCTTTAAGCTTAGTGACGAAGGTGAGTTAGATATGCTACAGCTGGAAAAAAGCGGGCGGTCCGTTATGTTTTTCCGTTTATCGGATGGGACCTTTGGACGTAACAAGTAAACGCTTCAAATGAAAAGACGCGAAGATATCGCGTCTTTTTAGTCAGTTTTTCATAGCGATTAGTTTTCATAGTAACCAATCGAGTTGAAGCTTATAGCGCTACGGATTCTTTCCGCATATCCACATGAGGGATACCATCTTCAAGATAGCACTCTGAGATAACATTGAATCCATGACTAGCATAAAACTGGATGAGGTGTTCTTGAGCACCTATATCTATTGTCTGTCCTGGCCATAATGTTTCGCATTGTGCCAAGGCCTTGTCCAATAACTTATGACCTAAGCCACCGCCTCGCGCGGTCTGCTTTGTCACCACTCGACCAATACTCACATTGTCATACGTAGTGCCTGCGGGCAGTAATCTTGCGCAAGCAACCAGTTCATCACCGTGATAGCCTATTAGATGATAAACACCTTCCAGCGTGTCCTTACCATCCAGTTCAGGATAAGGGCAGGTTTGTTCAACAACGAATACATCCACACGCAATTTCATCATTTCATACAGCTGTGTGGTTGTTAGCTGAGCAAAGGGCAAAGTAATCCAAGTGAGCATGTTGTTATCCGTAGTGAGAATAGAGTGACTGACTTTACTTTGTTTTGAGCTCATACTCATTAACAAAGGTTAATTAGCACTGGTTTTCCCACCAAATCTGGTGATAATGTGCCCTCTTTCCATCTCACCTGAGGATATCCCCGTGAGCAAACAAACATTCGATCAAGTTGGGCTGAACCCAGCGTTACTCGCCACACTTGATTCCCTGAACTATACCCACATGACGCCAATTCAAGCTTTGAGCTTGCCTGCAATCCTAAAACATCGTGATGTCATCGGGCAGGGTAAAACGGGCTCAGGTAAAACCGCTGCATTTGGTTTAGGGGTTTTATCGAACCTCAACGTCAAACGCTTTCGTGTCCAGTCATTAGTATTGTGTCCAACACGTGAGCTTGCAGACCAAGTAGCGAAGGAAATTCGTACTTTAGGTCGCGGCATTCATAATATTAAAGTGCTTACTCTCTGCGGTGGGATGCCAATGGGGCCACAAATTGGTTCGCTGGAGCATGGTGCGCATATTCTAGTTGGTACACCTGGTCGTATTTTGGATCACCTTGAGAAAGGCCGAATTGATCTTAGCGAACTGAATACCTTGGTGCTAGATGAAGCTGATCGCATGTTGGACATGGGTTTCCAAGACGCATTAGATGCAATCATCGATGCAGCGCCAAAGCAGCGTCAAACTCTACTTTTCAGTGCTACTTTTCCAGAAAAAATTGAGCAAATTGCGCAGCGTATAATGCAGACACCGGAAGTGATTAAGGTGGAATCGACGCATGATACCTCAAGCATTGCGCAGTACTTCTATAAAGTTGAAGGCTCGGAAGCACGTGATGAAGCGTTGGCGAATTTGCTGCTGACTCACCAACCAGAGTCCGCGGTGGTTTTTTGTAATACCAAAAAAGAAGTTCAAAGTGTCGCAGATGAGTTGCATCACAAAGGATTCAGCGTTATCGATATCCATGGGGACTTAGAGCAGCGTGAACGCGACCAAGCATTGGTGCAGTTTGCTAACAAGAGTGTGTCTATCCTTGTTGCAACAGACGTTGCGGCGCGTGGTTTGGACGTTGATAATCTTGACGCTGTCTTTAACTTTGAGCTATCGCGCGATCCTGAGGTTCATGTGCACCGTATTGGTCGTACAGGTCGTGCGGGTAGTAAAGGTTTAGCGTTCAGCTTTTTTGGTGAGAAAGACGGTTTACGTGTAGCTCGTATTGAAGAATACCTAGAGATGGACGTGGTACCAGCAACATTGCCTGCCAAATCAAATCAGCAGCCATACCAAGCGAAAATGGTGACGATTAACATTGATGGCGGTAAGAAACAGAAAGTACGACCGGGTGATATTTTAGGTTGTTTGACAGGAAAAAATGGTATTCCAGGCTCTCAAGTCGGAAAGATTCACCTGTTCCCTGTGCGCGCTTATGTTGCCGTCGAAAAATCTGTGGCTAAAAAGGCTCTACAAACCATTAGTAACGGCAAGATGAAAGGGCGCCAGTTCCGGGCGCGAATTCTTAAATAGCTCAAATAGCAGAGAAAAAGCTCTTCGTTTGAAGAGCTTTTTTCTTTTTTGAGTTTATTTGAGAGTGTGATCTTTGGTTAAGCGTGCTTTGATTCGACTCAAACTGATTGGCGTAATGCCCAGGTAGGCCGCAATTTGACTATCGGTAATACGTTGCTTTAAATCTGGGTAATGAGCGCAAAATAATTGATATCGTTCCTCTGGAGAGTAGAGCAACATAAAGCGTTCTTTATTCTCTTTATTAACCAGTTGGTTTTCGAGTAGCTTTAAGTAAATGGCGTGCTTTTCTGCTCGCCAGTGATGCAACGTTTCAATTGGCAAGCAAAATAGCTGACAAGCGCTCAGCGTTTCCAATAAGTAAGGCGAAGGTTGGTCCTTTATTATGCTCTCAAACCCGATAACCCAGTCCTTCTCCCAATAAAATTCTTTACTGAATTCTTTGCCGTGCTCCGTGAGATAGCTTGCGTGGCATAACCCCTCAATGATGAAGTAAAGGTGTGAGCTCAACTCTCCTTGGTGATTAAGAATGTGGCGTGTAGGCAGTTCGAGCAACTCACCATTTTCAATAAGTTGGTTTGCTTCTGTCTCTAAAAAGCCATGATTGACTAAGTCTGAAAAAAGATCGCTGTGCATGTGATAACTCGGAAACGGTTTTCTTTATTTTAACGGGTTTTATTGATAACAAAAAAGCGGCTCATGAGAGCCGCTTAGTGTTGCTGTCAAATCAACCTTATTTATTCAGATCGATTTGATAAATTGCGAAACCAATGTCGTCTGTTGACACGCGTTTCATTGGGTATTGTCCTTTCTCTTTGATGAACTGCGCCGCTTTATCGCTAGGGGAGGTTTCGAAACGAATATCTAGCTTGTTATCGGACTTAATCGGTGCGAAAGACCAGTTGTTGTCAGCGCTTGGTGTCACTTCTCCTTTTTCTTCACTCACGCGAGAAATATAAGTGGCGACGACAGAGCGGTTTTCATCTGGTGCGTCAAATGCAATGAAATCTGGGCCTGTACCAGGGAAAGTATTGCTATAAGCACGGTAGTTATTGGTTGCGATGATGAAATCTTGCTTCGGATTGACAGGCTTACCATTGAACGTCAGATTCACAATACGCTGAGAATCTGGATTAATCACTTTACAATCCGCATCGTACTTCGGCGGTTGGGTAACGTCGATTTGGTAGTTAACCCCATCAATAACATCGAAGTTGTAAGTACGGAAATTATCCCAATCAATCAAAGATTGCGGTTTAGGATTGTTGATGTCGATGTGGTTGAATTGACCCGCACTGCACTCTAGCCATTCGCGAACTTCTTTACCTTTCACTTTCATCGCAACCAAGGTGTTTGGGTATAAGTAAAGATCGGCCGCATTACGGAAGGTGAGCTGACCGGATTCGACTTCTGTAAAGTTATTCGGATCGTTCTTACGACCGCCGACTTTAAATGGTGCTGCCGCACTCAGTACTGGAATGTCAGAAAGGTCTGGGTCGCCTTGAATAAAGCGTTCTACGTAGTCTTTCTGAGCAAGGTTAACGATTTGAATGGTGGGGTCGTCCTGCACTAATGCCAAGAAGCTGTACATGACATCATTTGCTTTGCCGATTGGTTGGTTTACAAATTCACGAGTGCCTTTGTGATCTTCTTCTAACGCTTTCACAATATCTTCATCGGCTTTAGCTAATGACTTCTTATTTACTTTATCGAAGATAGGGCGTGCTTCTGCTTGGCCTTCGACGACTTGCCATCTGCCGTCTTTCTCTTTCAGCATCAAATCCATCACACCTACGTGACTTCCCCAGCGGCCCGGCATCACGGACGTTACACCATTGATGGTCCCTTTATCTATATCAACACCAGGTAGGTTTGCGAAGTCTTTCCCTGGGAAGACGGCGTGAGAGTGGCCAAAAGCAATCGCATCAATACCTTCAACTTCTGTGAGGTAGTAAACAGAGTTTTCAGCGCCTAGCTTGTATGGATCAGTAGAAATGCCCGAGTGTGGAATCGCCACAATCACGTCTGCGCCTTCTTTCTTCATTTGAGGAATCAGTTTCTCTGCTGTTTCCTTAATGTCTTTAGCAAAGACTTTGCCTTCTAAGTTTTTCTTATCCCACACCATAATTTGTGGTGGTACAAAGCCGATGTAACCCACTTTTATTTGATGCGCTTCGCCGTTTGTGTCTGTAAATGTGTGAGTTTTGATGAGGTAAGGCTTGAAGTAATGCTCACCGGTTTGTTTATCAAATACGTTTGCATTGATGTAAGGGAAGTTTGCCCCCTTCAACGTCGTTTGTAGGAAATCTAAGCCATAGTTGAACTCATGATTGCCAATGTTGCCCACATCGTAGTCTAGCTTGTTCATCGCTTTGTAGACTGGGTGCACGTCGCCGGGATTAATCCCCTTTGCCGCCATGTAATCGCCCATTGGGCTGCCCTGAATTAAATCGCCGTTATCTACTAGTACCGTGTTTTCTGCCTCAGACTTAGCCTGTTTCACTATTGTCGCAGCGCGACTTAAACCGATTTGCTGTGATGGTTGGTCTTTGTAGTAATCGTAATCCATCACGTTGGTGTGAATGTCGGTAGTTTCGATAATACGAAGCTTGATGGTATCGGCCATTGCTGGGCCAGCAAGCGTTAGCATGCCACTTAATACTGCGAGGGAAATAGGATGAACTGCCACTTTCATTTGGTGCTCCAATTCAATGATAAGGGGAAATCGTACTGCGTAATGTATCAAACACAGATGCAACTCGATGATAAAGATACAGAAAACTGTGAACATTAATCAGTTTACTGAACCTTATTTATATTAACCGCCGACTTTTTCACGCTTTTGAATGAGACCAAACAAAAACTTCTTAGCAGATTTTTGAATAAAAAATGAAATTTTAGAATTTCAGGTAATATAAACGCCCCGCCATAATGCTTGCATAACGATATCAATGGACGATGAGCAAGCACATGGCAACGAACGATTCAGTCACTTCTTTTCCTAAACCAAAGCCCTGGTTAGTTTCTGACAACCCAGTCGCTGGTGTTACTCGTTTTGCAAAGCAATCGCTACAGCCTGGTGAAGTTGCCTTAGTAGGTGCAGGACCAGGCGATCCTGAACTTCTGACGGTGAAAGCACTGAACTGCTTGCAGCAAGCTGACGTGGTTTTGTACGACTACTTGGTGTCTGAAGAAATCATGGCATTGATTCCAAGCGATACGATTTTGGTGTGCGTTGGGAAGCGAGCTGGGCATCACAGTGTGCCGCAGGAGAAGACGAATCAGCTTTTGGTGGATTTTGCCAAGCAGGGCTACAAAGTAGTGCGCATTAAAGGTGGGGATCCGTTTGTATTCGGTCGTGGTGGTGAAGAGTTAGAAGTGCTTGCTGATGCCGGCGTTCGTTTTCAAGTTGTCCCTGGCATTACCGCAGCAGCTGGCGCAACCGCTTATGCTGGTATTCCACTGACTCATCGTGATTATGCGCAATCGGCCATCTTTGTGACTGGCCACTTGAAAGAAGAAAGTGATGAGATGGATTGGTCCACTTTGGCGCGTGGGAATCAGACTTTAGTGATCTACATGGGGCTGATGAAATCACACTATATTCAGAATCAACTCATTAAGCATGGTCGTTCAGCGTCGACTCCGATTGCCATTATTGAGCGTGGCACGCAGATTCAACAAAAAGTATTTACGGGAGAACTCTCCCAACTCTCTGATTTATCGAAGGAAGCACAGTCGCCATCTTTGATTGTTGTCGGAGAGGTAGTGCGACTGTCTCAAAAGTTAGACTGGTTTTTGTCTAGTACTGAATTCAACAAAAGTGCTATTGCCAACTCCATATAATTTCAGACCAAAGATTAGAGACGTAATGCGCCTTCAAGCTTAAAAAGGAAATACAAAACATGGACCAACAACGTTTAACTCACCTTAAACAACTCGAAGCGGAGAGTATCCACATCATCCGTGAAGTTGCGGCTGAGTTTGATAACCCAGTCATGATGTATTCGATTGGTAAAGACTCATCAGTGATGCTGCACCTTGCGCGTAAAGCTTTTTACCCAGGTAAGATTCCATTTCCATTGCTGCATGTTGACACCGATTGGAAGTTCCGCGAGATGATTGAATTTCGTGATCGCACCGCGGCCAAATACGGTTTTGAGCTTTTGGTACATAAGAATCCAGAAGGTCTAGCCATGGGCTGTAGCCCGTTTGTTCATGGTTCTTCTAAGCACACTGACATCATGAAGACTCAAGGCTTAAAACAAGCGCTGAACAAGTACGGTTTTGATGCTGCCTTTGGTGGTGCGCGCCGCGACGAAGAGAAATCACGGGCGAAAGAGCGCGTGTATTCATTCCGCGATAAGAACCATACATGGGACCCTAAAAACCAACGTCCTGAGCTATGGAAGACGTACAACGGTCAGGTTAATAAGGGTGAGAGCATTCGTGTATTCCCACTGTCTAACTGGACTGAGCTTGATATCTGGCAATACATCTATTTAGAAAACATCGAGATCGTGCCGCTTTACCTCGCGGACAAACGCCCAGTTGTTGAACGCGATGGCATGCTGATCATGGTGGATGATGATCGTATGGAGCTTCAACCGGGTGAAGTGATTGAAGAGAAGAGCGTGCGCTTCCGTACCCTTGGTTGTTATCCATTGACCGGGGCCATCGAGTCTGAAGCAAACACTTTAACTGGCATTATCGAAGAGATGCTGGTGGCAACGTCGAGTGAGCGCCAAGGCCGAGCGATCGACCACGATCAGTCAGGATCGATGGAGCTTAAGAAACGTCAAGGTTACTTCTAAAGGATCTAAGGAAAGATAATGAACAGTGCAGTTGAAGCTCAATTAGCCGAGCTTGGTATCGAAGGCTATTTAACACAACACCAGTACAAGTCGTTACTTAGATTCTTGACTTGTGGCTCGGTGGATGACGGTAAAAGTACATTAATCGGTCGCTTACTCCATGACTCAAAACAAATTTATGAAGATCAGCTAGCGGCAGTGCACTCAGACAGCCAACGTGTGGGCACCACGGGTGAAAAGCCTGACCTTGCGTTGTTGGTCGATGGCTTACAAGCTGAGCGCGAGCAGGGGATCACGATTGATGTGGCTTACCGCTATTTCTCGACGCAGAAACGTAAATTCATCATTGCAGATACTCCTGGACACGAGCAGTACACACGTAACATGGCTACAGGTGCATCGACATGTGACTTAGCTGTGATTCTGGTTGATGCACGTAAGAGCATTCTCGATCAAACTCGTCGTCACTCTTTCATTTCCAACCTGTTGGGTTTGAAGCACTTTGTTGTGGCGATCAACAAGATGGACTTAGTGGATTACTCCCAAGAGCGCTTTGAAGAGATCCGCGACGAGTATTTGAAGTTCTCTGAGAATCTGACAGGGGATATTGATATTCAAATCATCCCGATCTCAGCGCTTGAAGGGGACAATGTGGTGGATAAAGGCCAAAACCTGACTTGGTTTAAAGGCCCATCATTGCTTGAGCTTCTTGAAACGGTCGATGTGGATCAAGAAAAAGGCGCGGGTGAATTCCGCTTCCCTGTGCAATACGTTAATCGCCCTAACCTCGATTTCCGTGGTTTTGCGGGGACCATTTCTTCTGGTTCGATCAAAGTCGGTGATGCCATTAAAGCATTGCCATCGGGTAAAACGTCAACTGTGGCACGTATTGTGACCTTTGATGGTGATATCGAAGAAGCTCGTGCCGGATTAGCTGTCACTCTGACGCTAAGCGATGAGATCGATATTAGCCGTGGCGATTTGATTGTTCTAGATAATGCTCAAGTGGAAACCACAAACCATTTGCTTGCCGATGTGGTGTGGATGACAGAGCAACCCCTGCAACCGGGTCGTGACTATGACATCAAAATCGCAGGTAAGAAAACCGTAGGTCATGTTGAAGCGATTCGTCATCAATATGACATTAATAATCTCTCGACTCATAGCTCGGCAGAGCTGCCATTGAATGGTATTGGTTTGTGTGAATGGTCTCTTAATGAGTCAGTTGCGCTGGACAATTATCAAGACTGTGCAGATACCGGTGGCTTTATCATTATCGATCGTCTGACAAACGTGACGGTTGGTGCCGGCATGGTTAAAGAGAGCCTCGCCGTGGTTGAGCGCGATCTGACGGACATCTCTGCGTTTGAAGTTGAGCTTAATGCGCTTGTCCGTAAACACTTCCCACACTGGGAAGCAAAAGACGTCAGCCAGTTTCTGAAAAAGTAACTGGCTTACCCAAGTACGATAATTTCAGGCTCTGTCTGCTGTTGTACTTGGGGCGTCGCTACCTAACTGAATTGCGAAATGTCGTTAGGTATTCTCCTAATACCAGAATGCTTCGGTGGAGCCCAAGAAAACCGAGCATTCTGATGTTCTTTTCGCTTGCGCTGATTTTTGTCTGTTTACTCGTTTGTCGGTGTTTCATGGATAAATGAGTCGTTGTTGTGCCCTTTGGGGCTATTTGGTAAGGAAAGGCTATGTGGGAACAAGGGTTTGTGTTAGCGATTTTGCTTGGCATTATCACTTGCTTGCTTGTCACGAAAATTAAGCCTAGTTACGTCTTTGCGGGTGCCGCTTTTATTGCATTCATGGCTGGGATGATGGATTCAGCCACTATCGCATCCAATTTTACCAACTCTTCATTGTTAACCCTGGTTCTATTGATTCTTGCATCCTGTGCTCTAGAAAAAACACTGCTGATCAGTTGGGTGAGCCGAAGTATCTCTGAGGGCCAGTTAGGCAGCGTGATTGCTAAGCTCGGTGTATCGACCGCCTTGCTCTCTTCATTTACGAATAATACCGCTGTGGTTGTCTCATTGATTGGGGCGATTAAGCGTAATCAGCAGCATGCACCTTCGAAATTACTTATTCCCTTGTCTTACGCCGCCATTTTTGGTGGCACGTTAACTTTGATTGGTACGTCGACTAACTTAATCATCAACAGCTTTGTCGAAGACGCAGGCTTACCGAGCCTGAGCTTTTTTACACCTACGATGATAGGTTTGGCTGTGCTGGTGGGAGGGATGCTGATTCTTATCCCGCTCAGCTACTTGCTACCGAATTATGATGATCAAAACCAAGAAGATTTACCTTACTTTCTTGAGTCTCGCGTTGAGCCAGGCTCACCGCTAGTTGGGCGTACGATCAGCGAGAATAATTTACGTGCGCTGCGCAAACTGTTTCTTGCAGAAGTGGTGCGCGATGGTGTTACTGTTTCTTCTGTGGGACCGGATTTTGTGCTCAATGCAAAAGACCGCCTGTTATTTTGTGGCGATGTTGAGAGCGTCGCGACCCTGCAAGAAATTCCGGGCCTCAAGTTGTTTGGTCAGCAGCACTTAAATGGGCAAAACTTTATCGAAGTTGTGGTGAGCTCGTCGGCGACATTTTGCTACAAAACCCTCAAAGAGAGCCGATTCCGCGACCGATTCGATGCCGTTGTTGTGGCGATTCGCCGAGGCCACGAACGCCTAGAAGGTGGCTTGGGTAGTATTACCTTAGCGCCAGGAGACACGTTAGTTCTAGTTCCAGGAAAGCGTTTTGAGTCTGAACGCCGAGCTCATCGTAAAGAGTTTGTTTTAGTGCATGACTTGGACTCTAGCGCTCGGCTTGATACGAATAAGTCTTCCATTGTATTACTGGGCTTTGCAGCCGTAATTGGATGCGCTCTATTAGAGTTAGTGCCGATTATTAAAGGTCTAGCTGCGTACCTTATCGCGCTTATTGCGTTTGGTATTGTGCAGATTTCAGAACTGCGCCGCCGTTTTCCGATCGATATCGTCGTGATTGTCGGTTCCGCTTTGTCTATTGCTCAACTGATGATCTCTTCTGGATTATCAGAACGAATGGGAGTGATGTTTATTGAAGCGTTTAATGGCTGGGGAGTATTTGGTGCCTTGGTGGCGACTTATATCATGACATTGGTACTCACTGAATTGGTGACAAACAATGCCGCGGCTGCGCTTTCTTTTCCTATCGGCTATAGCATGGCGGTGGGTTATGGCGTGGATCCGATGCCATTCATCATGGCGGTTTTGTTCGGCGCGAGTGCGAGCTTTATCTCTCCCTACGGTTACCAAACTAACCTGCTGGTGTACAGCGTAGGAAATTACAAATTGACCGACTACGTGAGAATTGGAGTGCCAATTTCGATTGTGTACTCTGTATTAGTACTTACTTTGATCCCGGTCTTTTTCCCGTTTTAATTCCGATATTTACAAGGATACGTTATGACTGCCGAAACGACGGTAAAAGATGAAAACATTGTTTGGCACCAGCATTCGGTTGATAAACAGTTTCGTGCTGAATTAAAGAAGCAAAAACCTGCCGTATTGTGGTTCACTGGTTTATCTGGAGCGGGTAAATCAACCGTAGCAGGGGCGTTGGAAAATCGCCTTGCAGCATTGGGTTACCACACCTATTTATTGGATGGTGACAATGTACGGCATGGTTTGTGTAGCGATTTAGGTTTTTCTGAACAGGACCGTCGCGAGAACATTCGTCGCATTGGTGAACTGGCGAAGTTGATGGCAGATGCGGGTTTAATTGTTCTGTCGGCGTTTATTTCACCGCATCGTGCAGAGCGGAAGTTAGTGCGCGATTTATTGCCAGAAGGCGAGTTTATCGAAGTGTATGTCAATGCATCTCTAGAGGTTTGCGAAGGTCGAGATCCTAAGGGTTTATACCGTAAAGCCCGTGCGGGAGAGATTCCTAATTTCACTGGTATTGATTCGGAATATCAAGCGCCAGAGAAGCCTGAAATCGATTTGCCCGCGGGAGAAAAGAGTGTCGATGAGCTGGTGGATTTGTGCTTAATCGATCTTAAACAACGCGGTGTGATCCGATAAAAAAGCATTTAGATCATAGGTGACCTAAAGCTCTTTGAGCAGCTTGAGAAGTATTTGGATCATAGGTGATCAAATGCTTCTCAAGCTGGCTAGACGGTATGATGAACCGTACTTTTAGCTTCACTATGGACACTAAACCTATGATTTAACAGTGCAAGCATCTGATCGTAGTATTCGGCATGTGGTTTGTTTCCGAGTAAGGTACAGAGCTCATTACCTGTCGGTGTGAAGCGGTAATATAAAAGGCGGACACCTTTACTGTTTACGTTCAGTGACAAGTTTTTACCTTGGTAGGTGAGGACCAACGGTGTCTCGATACTAATTTCGCCAGATTCAAGTTCGGCACTGTGCAGCAGCCCTAATTCAATTAAGAGCAACAAGCTTGAATACGGCAGTTGAAAACTTCCCATATTTAGGCTGTTAGCGACGTCTCGCTTGCCGAAGCTAAATATGCCTCCTTGGGCTTTGTAACCAATCAGCAGTTTTCTGCTGTGATCCCCTCCAAAACTGCACGCTAAAGAGGCGGCTCTTTGCAGAGTTTGTGCTTCCTTTGGTGACATATCCTTGAGGGTTTTCAACGCTTTCATGGATGTTGAACCCGGATTGGTCACTTCACGCTTCATCACTTGAGCCCATAGCTTTTGCATCGCGCTGTTATGGATGTCTTGAGCCATCTCAAAAAATCGATGCAACCAATCTTGGTCTGGCTCTCCCGCTGTCTCATCTCGGCATGAACTGTGCGCTAATTTTAAAATCTGTTCTAAGTTTTTTTGTCGCTGTTCTTGGCGTCGTTGCTCTCGCAATTGGGCTCTTTCAAACGCAGATTTGGCTGGCGGTTCGGTTTGCAGTAAGGCGTCAAGACCGTGTATTTGGGCTATGGTTTTTACCTTACTAGCACTGTCTTTTATGTAGCCTTGTTTCTTTTCTTGTTGCGTATTTTTTTTTGTGTCTGACTGATGTTCGATGACAACAGGTTGCTTTGTCGGGTCTGCCATTCGTTTTCCTACCAAGAACTGCGCGGTTCGCACGTTTAAATTTACACCTTATCTGACCAAGCGACCAGACAGGAGTTCTCAGTTTTTGAACGAATAGGGCTATTCAAAATGATAATGAGTTGTTAAAATTGTTATCGTTATTTTGGAGGGGCTATGAAGTTCTCAGAAGCAGGTAAACTCAAAAAGCACCTGTCGATAGCGTTTCTTTTGGTTATTTATGTGGGCGTATTAGCGTATTTATCTCGTTATATCGTTTAGCACAAAGCTAAAAAAGGCGCCAGTGTGACGCCTTAGGTGTAGCGAGGCTTATCGACGACTTAAATTACATATCGTCGTAGGCTTCTATTTCTGATCCCTCAATAACGTAAGCCGTTTCTGCTAGTTCGTGGTTTATCGTCTCGGTTTTCAACGTTCCAACCACATATATGACATCCCACAACTCTTGAACAGGCGCGCCTTTCGGAAACTTCACGTAAATGATCTGGTTTGGAGGCGGTGGTGGCACGTGAATACAAGCTCCAAAATATGGCACTAATAAAAACTCGGTGACGGTATCGGCATCACCTTCAAGTGGGATAACAAACCCTGGAATTTTAACTTGGCTTCCGTTCAGTTCTGGTCGAACATTACCAATCTTGGACTGCTGCGCTGCGCCACCACTGTGATCAGATGCAGGCATGCCTATACTGTCGAACAATTTACGCTCTTTTTCTGGAACAAGGTCAATCCAGTCAAGCTTCAATGGTTCTTCGCTGGCCATAACAGGCGCTGTGAATGCGACGACCAGCAAGCAACTTGCGAGTATTTTTTTCCACATTTTATTAAATCCTTATTGTCATTCCGTCACTCAGTGACTGTCGGTAGGCGCGGAGTGCGGGAATGAAACCAATCACAATACCAGCGCATTGTACGAAACCTAATAGCATCCACTCATAAGTAGATAAGATGCTTAAGGTGAGATGTATTCCATAGTGCTGTTGGATGATCGGCTGCGCGATAGCAAGAATGGCATACAGCCCAGTAACGCCAGTAATAATACCAGCAGCAGTAAGCAAGCTAGCTTCACTAATTAAGAGTGAGAAAACATGACGAGGCCTTGCTCCCATGGCACGCAAAATCGCCATTTCACGGCGGCGTTCCTGTAGGCTAGTTAATAGACTGCTTAACATACCTAACAACCCTGCAATCACGACAAAACCAGATACTGCCATTAGGGCTTGCTCTGCAACCGACATCATTCCCCATAACTCATGCAACGCAACGCCGGGCATAATGGCGCTAAGCGGCTCTTTGGGGTAGGTGTTAATTTGTCTTTGCAGGGCGAAAGTTTGAATACGAGATTTCAAACCAACGAGCATAGCGGTAATTTGTTTGGGCTGAAAGTCTCTGTTTTTGAGATCTTGTGCCTTGGGTGTCGGGCCCAAACGCGCACCACTTTCCCACCCAACGTGAATGGCTTCGATGGCTTCCAATGATACATGGACAGTTTTGTCGACTGGTGTTCCTGTAGGAGCAAGGATACCGACAACTTTAAATGGCAGATTGTCATGACGGCTAAAGCCAACGTCGCTAATGCCGTGGGCAATGATGATTTCGCTACCGATATCATAACCAAGTTGTTTAGCGACATCAGAACCTAGCACGGTTTCAAATAAACCATTGAATTCTCTACCCTTGCCAAATGTTAGTGGTTGCTTACTTCCAAACTTGTAATGCTCAAAGTAACTGTGATTGGTTCCCATAACTCGGAAGCCTTTATGCGAGTCGCCAAGCGAGATTGGAATAGCCCAATCGACTGAACGATGATTGGCAAACTCTTGGTAGCTTTTCCAATCGATGTTGTTGGTCGCATTACCAATACGAAACACAGAATAGAGCAATAGGTTCACTTGCCCAGAGCGTCCACCAATAATGAGGTCTGTGCCTGAAATTGTATTGGCGAAGCTATCCTTGGCTTGAGTTCGGATACGCTCGACGCCCAAGAGGAGTACCACTGAAATCGCAACGGTCATGATGGTTAGAATTGCCGTCGCTTTGCGGTTCATCAAGCTTTTCCAGGCGAGCTTTACAACAGCACTCATGATATGGCTCCTAGGCTAGATACTTGATTAATGTCGGGTAGATTGAGCGTGCGATCGAATAAGGGTTCGAGTGTTGGGTCGTGGCTAACGAATACCAGTGTGGCATTGGCTTGATTCGCTTGCTCCATAAGGAGCTCAATAAATGCTTTACGATTGTCATAGTCTAAAGCTGAGGTTGGTTCGTCAGCGATCACTAACTCTGGATGTCCTATCAGAGCTCGAGCCGCAGCCACACGTTGTTGTTGACCAATACTCAATTCAGAGACAGGGCGTGTATGAAGCTCGTTTGGCAAGTGCAGTCGTTCTAGTAGGGCCTGAGCCTGTTCATTTAACGTTTGAGATGAGGCACCTAAATGGGCACGGTCACGTCGTATTTTACTGAACTGACATGGCAATAATACGTTTTCAAGTACGTTAAGGTACGGCAATAAATTGAACTGTTGAAAGATGTAGCCAATATGATTGGCGCGAAAGCGGTCTCTCTGACTGGCACTTAAACTAGCAAGGTCAGTATCGAGTACAGATAGAGAGCCTGAAGTTAATGTGTTAATCCCCGTCAACAAAGCGAGCAAGGTCGATTTACCGCAGCCACTTGGACCTTTGATAAACACATGTTCGCCTTGTGTAATGTGTAATTTGGGGATGTGGATGGTCGCGTTGGTTGAACCGGGCCAGAAAAATTGGGCATCCTCTAGCTCGACAACATTTGGTGTGGTTTCAGTCATATTAAATCACCAAAGCTGTGGCGTGTAAGTGGGTACTTACACGCCACTCGTGTTATTTGATTGCGATTTGGGTGTTATCTTTGCTTAATTTAATTGCTGATTGCATGGTATCAGTGAATATATTGACGCTGATGGACTCTGTAGTTGGGAATTGGTTAAACCAATCGGTTTGGATTTGGCTAAGCTGATTAACTTGTTCGCAATTGAAGCGATATTGCACCGAAAATTCACCGTGACCGCCATGATCGTGCGCCTCATCATGATCGTCATGGTGGTCATGTTTATCATGATGTTCATTATGATCATGGTGTTCGTGTCCTTCATGATCGTGATGTGCATGGTCATCATGGTCGTGCTCACTATGATCATGTTCCTCATGAGTTTCGCTTAGGTTGTGGCTCACGTAAGCTTCTTCAATATTACAATCAGCTTGTGAGTTAATAGCGAACAATGCGTTGCTGTCTTCGAGTGTAGCGACGGCTTGTTTAAGCGCTTGCTCTTGTTGTGCGTTTTCTGGAGCATGTTCGAAACCCACAACATCAGCTCCAGGAGCTGTGATCTCTACTAACAGATCTTTGCCATCTTGGGCGATATTAAACTCGACGTGACCATGCACATGAGCACCATGCTGGCGGTATTCGTTTGCATTCGCTGCTGTCGATAAAGTGAGGCCAATAGCAACGGCTAAAACGTGTTTTGATGACATTGTATTTTTCCTAATTTTACTGGCATTAACCAAAGGCGGTATTGCTCAGATTTGAGTTTCACTAAGTTATTGTTCCCTGACACACTAGGTGCGGAAATGAACTCAATAATTTTGAGTGTGGAATAGTTTGGAAATTAAGCAAAATAAGGAGGGGCACGAGCAGCGCCAAGAACTTCTTCGCCGTACACGAGATGCAAAAAAACATGATGATGCTGGGCGCGCGTAAAAGTCGGTGTAGAGAGGGTTGGTTGTACCTTTGCTATACCGTGCTGAACACCAGAAAATAATTGGCAATGATGATGGGTATGATGGTCGGGCGTCAGATCGACTTGATGGATTACAACCGCAAAGTTCCAAGCGATCAGCAACGCAACACTGAAAAATAAAGCAGTGCGATACCAATATCTTAGTATTTTTTGCTGGTGGTGGTACATCTGAGCTCCTCTTACCGACTGTTATAATATAACACCCATAATGAATAAAAGTTCACTCTTTTGTTGGCTAGCAGAAAAATTTAACTCCACACATACGTGCCGAAAAATATTGGTAATACTCTCTGATGGAAGTGTCGCAATTATAAAGAGCAGAGTTATCACTGCCCATGCTTCTAATCAAATTCATATAGCTCCTTACAACAAGAACAAGGAGCCATTCAATGAAGCTAGATGTTCTGTTTAATAAGCTCAATGACTTTTGTTATCTCATCTTGCTCAAGTGCGCCCTCTTTGACGAACAGAATTTTGCCCGTTTTGTCTTGAACAATAATGGCCGAACTTTCTTCTTTCAGGTCCCAAGTATTAGCAACTACGCCATTTTCATCAAGAACCATGGATGACCAAGGAAACTCTTTTTTACTGTCTTGAGCTGAAGACTTCACGAAAGAGCCTGTCCCCCAAATTGCATCATCTTGGTTGATGATAGTCGTCGTCTGGTAGCTTTCTTGTGGAAAATTTGCCGCTGTTATTGCTGACATTAAAGGGGCATTCATCTCTTTTGAGCTGCTACGGCCTGCGATGGCTTGAATAACACGAACTTTGCCTTGCATATGTTGAGTTGCCCAGGGTTGGTATGCAACGCCTTCGCCTTGTAAAACAATCTCGCCGTAAGCGGCAACATTGACAGGAGGAACGCTTTTTCCCACTGACAAGTTGTGTGCAAAGGTCAAGCTTGGCGTTAAGGCCAGTAGTAGAGGTAGGAGAGTCTTAGTTTTCATATTGTTATATTCCGTACGAGGTTTGGAAGCTTCCAGTATATATCCAGATCCTAGAAATTTGTAGGACCGTTGATAACATTTATTTAACGTATGGAGTGGTGTAATCTTGCGTTATATTTAGAATTTGCTAAAATGAGTTCCGTCGCAAATTGCGCATTAAGATTGCAGAGGAAAAATAAGCAATCCGTGTTTTCTCAAAGGAATTGAGGTGAGTTATGCTACGTGAGTTTGCTGTGTATCGACCATTACAAGTGGCCCGTTTTGTTAAAACGTTGTTCAAAGGTCAGTTTTTTATTGTCGGGGTTGGCTGTTTTCAGTTCGACAATGGCAAAGTGTTACTACCTGATGTCAACGATCATAAAAGGCTCACCATCTTTAAAGAAGTCAACCAAGTGATAGCATCATTATCGGCTTAGTTAGCTTGGTACCCACTTAGATTTAGAAAAGAGCGACCATATCGGTCGCTCTTTTTGTTGCTGGTTAGGTTTATCCTTGGAGGCTTGGTGGGAAGCAAACTCCCGTTCCTCCGATGCCACAGTAGCCATCAGGGTTTTTCGCCAAATATTGCTGGTGGTAGGTTTCCGCAAAGTAATACGGACCTGCTGGTTGTATTTCGGTGGTGATGTTCGCGCGTTGCTCTTCTTGCAGTGCTTGCTGATACAAGAGTTTCGATTTCTCTGCGCTCTCGAGTTGCTCCGTCGAATAAGTGTAAATTGCAGAACGATATTGAGTACCTAAGTCGTTACCTTGACGCATTCCCTGAGTTGGGTCGTGTTTTTCCCAAAAAACAGCCAGTAGCTTTTCTAATGAGATGACGCGTTCATCGAAAACGACTCGTACGACTTCTGTATGACCCGTTTTACCCGTACAGACTTCTTCATAGGTGGGATTGGGTGTGTACCCCCCAGCGTAACCGACCGAAGTAGATACAACGCCGTCGAGTTGCCAAAATACGCGCTCAGCGCCCCAAAAACAGCCCATTCCGAGCAAAATCTGCTGTTGGTGTGACGTCAGAGGCGCCTTTAGGTTAGATTTATTTACAAAATGATGATCGTCAATCTGCATTGGTTGATCTCTACCTGGCAAGGCATCTTCTATACTGATCAATGTTTGTTTGTTGAGCATGGTATTTGTCCTTCAATACGTGTCTTAAATTTGCGAACTTTTTCATTTCGTCTGTATCTGATGCTGTGATGACATAGACCGCGTTAAACCTATTAATATTACAGACTTAGAATCTAATTGGCGTTATCATTATTTACGTTTACTTAACCTCATTCAGCCATAAAAGCATGATAAAAAAAGCTCTCCCCACCATTGTTGGCCTGTTTGCCTTTTCTCATGGTGCCTATGCCGATGTTTCTTTGACTTTGAAAGGCATTGATGGCGCTTTAGAAGAGAATGTCAGTGCGTATCTATCATCTATTCCAGAGAAGGATTACTCCACTTCTCTGCGTTTTCAAGCGAGATTAGATCAAAGTATCACTGAAGCGCTTAACGCGCTTGGGTATTATCATGCAAAAATTTCATACTCTATTCCTGAAGCGAATGATGAGTTAATTGTGCTCATCAAGCCGGGCTTGCCAGTGAAAGTGAAAGTCATGGATGTGGCCATCACCGGAGAGGCTAAAGACGATGAAGAATTTGCAAAACTTATTGAGCGCTCTCCGCTAAAAGTTGGTCAAGTTTTGAATCAAGGCCAATACGACAGCCTTAAGTCAGGCATTCGTAACTTGGCGCTTCAGCGTGGTTACTTCAATGGTGAGTTTACGCTAAGCCGATTAGAGGTTATCCCTGATCTGAACGAAGCTAATGTCCGTTTGCACTACAGCAGTGGAATACGTTTCAATTTTGGCGACGTTTCTTTTATTGGCAACCACATCTGGGAAGACCGTGTCGCATCACTACAACCTTTTAAAGAAGGGGACCCATACAACGTTTCGAAGCTGGGCGAGTTTAACCAGAAGCTATCAAATACGGAGTGGTTTTCCTCAGTTTTTGTTGAGCCTGAATTGGATAGGCTTGATGATGGCCGAGACTTGCCAATTAAAGTGTCTTTATCTCCTGCTTCGAAGAATCAGATCGAGACGGGTATTGGTTACTCAACGGATGTCGGCGTTCGAGGAACGTTGAAGTGGAAGAAACCTTGGGTGAGCTCCCGAGGACACAGTTTCAACACCGCTTTATCCCTATCTAAGCCAGAGCAAACCGTGACTGCTTCTTACAAAATTCCTTTAGAAGATGTCGCTAACGATTATTATCAAGTTCAATATGGGCTTAAAAACCTAGACAACCGTGACACACAGAGTATCGAGTCTAACCTTGCAGTGGAACGTCATTGGTTAGCAGACGGTGGTTGGCATAATACCGTTTATGTTCGTCATTTGTACGAGAGCTTTACGCAAGGTTTACAAGATGATGAATTCAACTTCGTACTTCCAGGTGCGACATTTTCTCGGACTAGGGTTCGAGGGGGCAATATGCCAATGTGGGGAGACAAGCAAAGCATCACTATTGAGTATGGTGATACCGCTATGCTTTCTGAAACTAGAGTGCTCCGCTTAATTGGCTCGACTTCTTGGATTCGTGGTATTGGAGAGAATCATCGTGGTTTGTTCCGCCTAGAAGGTGGTGCGAATATTGCCGATGAACTTGAAAAGCTATCACCGTCGCTGCGTTTCTTCGCTGGTGGTGACAATAATATTCGTGGTTACGGCTATGAATCTATTTCACCTGTGGATGAGAGTGGTGCTTTGACGGGTGGTAAATACATTGTTAGCAGTACATTAGAATACCAATATCGTGTTTATGGAAACTGGTGGGCTGCAACGTTTTACGATATTGGTGATGCGTTTAATGAAACACCAGATTGGAAATCAGGTGCTGGTGTTGGTATCCGCTGGGCGTCTCCGGTGGGCCCTGTTAGTTTTGATTTTGCATGGGGGTTGGATGCAAAACCAGAACGAGAGTTTCGTATCCACTTCTCATTGGGGCCTGAGCTATGATCAAAATGATGTTTAAGTGGACCAAATGGCTGTCGCTCAGTTTGATTGGTCTATTGCTGTTGCTCATCATTATTGTCGCGACAGTTTTGTTTACCCACCCAGGCCTCAAATTTGCCTTGTGGGGAGCTGAAAAAGCATTACCACAATTGCAGATTGAAAAAGTGCAGGGTTCATTGTTTCCTCGCTTCGAACTGCATAACGTCAGTTTTGTCGATGAGTCTTTGAATATCGACGCCAAAGTCGAGCGTTTAGCTTTGGCAGTGAACTTCCGCTGCTTCTTTGACCCTAAGGTCTGTGTCGATGAGTTAAGACTGCAGGGGCTTGACTTTAAGATGCCAGAGCTACCGCCAGCAAGCGAGGAGCAAGAGGAAACACCACCACTGCGTTCTATCAGTACGCCAGTGCCAATTTTTGTTAATAAAGTCAGCTTTAATGACATCAATATCAATGTGCTGGGCAATCAAATTGATTGGCAAACGTTCTCGACCGCTTTGTCGATGCAGGGTGATCGTTTGGTGATTGCACCTACCGCGTTGAAAGACATTAATGTGGCTTTAGCACCAAGTGAGGCTGAACCTGAAGCGGCTGCCGATGAGCCGAAAGAAACTGACGTTACGCCGCAAGATATTGTGTTACCCGAAGTATGGATTCCACTGACGGTGGAAGCGCGTCGTCTTGATATTCACAATTTCAAACTGGCAGGTGAAACGCCAGTGATCGTCAATCATCTTGGTTTGGTTGCAAGAGCAGGCGGTGAGCGTGTTGATGTCAAAACATTAGAGCTCGACATGCCAGAAGTGGAAGGCAAGTTGAGCACACAAGTGACGCTTTCTTCTGATTACCCTATCAAAGCGCAACTGGACGCGTTAGTGAAGCAAGCGGATGCGAAGGGACAAAAACTGTCGCTTTCGGTCTCGGGTTCGGTTGGTGATTTGTCACTAAATGCTACGCTTTCTGAGCTTGTACAAGCGGAGATCAAAGGTGATATTCAACCGCTTAAAACGCAGTTACCGTTTGATGTCGCGATTAAAAATGTACAGGCGCAATGGCCGCTATTTGGACAAAGCGATTACCAGGTTTCTGTACCAAGCTTGGCGGCAAAAGGCTCACTTGATGGCTACGAAGTCGCATTAGAAACCAAAGCGTCAGGCAAAGATATTCCCGCCGTTGATGTCGCACTAAACGGCAAAGGTACGTTAGAGCAAATTGACCTCGAAAGCCTTGTAGTGAAAACCCTGGGAGGCGAACTCTCTGGGAAAGTCATGGCCAATTGGGCCGCGCCAATCAACTGGCAAGCTGACTTAAACCTGAAAAACATTCAACCAGGTTTACAATGGAAAGAAGCAGAAGGGGATATCAGCGGTAACCTTTCGACTTCGGGGTCGTTAACAGAACAAGGCGGTTGGCAAGTCAGTTTGCCTAAGTTAGACATTGACGGCATTTTGCGAGGGTATCCGCTGAATGTTGAAGGGCAACTTGAAGCGTCTGATAAGAACGGCAAAGGCGAAGACATCCAACTTACCACTCAGGGTTTAGCGCTTTCTCATGGTCCAAACCAACTCAGTGCAAAGGGTAAGATAGATAAGCAAATTCTGATGGATGTTGAGGTTAACTTCCCTGATTTTGCAAAAAGTGTTCCGGATCTTGCAGGTAAAATGCAGGGTAAAGTCGCACTACGTGGTAGCTTGAAAGAACCAGACATCAATCTTGATCTCGCTTTAAATCAGATAAACTGGCAGCAACAGGCGAACGTAGAAACGATCACCTTAAAGGGTGATGTGAAGCCTCTGCCAGCACCAAAAGCGAACATAAGCCTAATTGCGAACAACATTACCTATGACGACATAAAAGTTGATAGTGCTGACCTTGAAGTCTCTGGGGATGAAAAACTGCATCAACTGACGCTCGATGTAGTATCTGACCTGGTGTCGACCAGTTTAGAAATTGAAGGGACATTCCAGCAGAAACCAGAAATGATTTGGGATGGGGCGCTGCGCCGCTTGACGCTGAGCTCGCAACAAGGCCCGTGGGCGTTGCAAAAATCGACCGCGGTGAAGGTCAATATCGACAAACAGATCGCGAACGTTCAAGCGCATTGTTGGTTGCAAGCGGAGTCGAGCGTATGTCTAACCGAAGACATTAGTGTCGGTAAGAGTGGCCAGGCGAAGTTAGCTATCAATGATTTTGATTTTGACCAAATCAAACAATTCCTGCCGCCAGAAACCAAGCTGCAAGGCTCGGTTAATGCACAGGCTTTTGCTAAATGGGCACCAGAGAAAAAGCCTGAAGTAACCTTAAGTGTCAATATGCCAAAAGGCCAAGTTGAACAAGCGCTTGAACAGCCAATTAAAGTCGGTTGGGAAAGCTTCAACTTTAAAGCAGCATTAGCGAAAGACAAGCTTGATGCCGAGTGGCTATTTGATGTGAAAGATAACGGTGACTTGTCTGGTAAGGTTTCTTTACTGAATGTCTCGTCTGAAAAGCCCACTATTGATGGTAAGGTTTCACTCTCTACGTTCCACTTGGACTTCTTGGCACCGTTGATTGGTGAGTACAGCTTGTTTAAAGCAAACATGAATACTGACCTAGCGATATCAGGTGACGTTATGCATCCGAAGGTGAACGGTCAGTTCTTGATTGACCAAATGAAGCTACAGGGTGAAGTCACACCGATAGATATAAACTCAGGGCAGGTCGTCATCAACTTTAAAGGCCATCAAGCGGACTTGGATGCCGGAATTTTAACCCCGGATGGTGAGTTGAACGTTACCGGTGATGCCGACTGGCAGGACTTACAGAACTGGCGCACTAAAGCGCGTGTATTTGCTAAAGAGCTCAATGTTGATTTGCCTCCAATGGTAAAAATCAAAGTGGAGCCTGACATGACAATAGATGTGACCCCTCAGCTTGCGAAAATTGAGGGTGATATTAATTTGCCATGGGGCAGAATTGTCGTCGAAGAGCTTCCACCAAGTGCGGTAGGCGTATCGAGTGATACCGTTATTCTCGATAAAAACTTGCAGCCAGTGGACGATGTGGCTGCGATGCCGTTTGATGTGGAAACGAACATCAACATTAAAATTGGTGATGACTTCCAACTTGCCGCTTTTGGTTTAAAAGGTGGGTTGAAAGGGAACCTAAACGTGACACAAAAAGACAAAGGTCCGTTCATCGTTGGTGAAGTGAATGTTGTCGATGGTTCTTATCGTTCGTTTGGTCAGGACTTATTGATTAAAGAAGGTAAGATTCTGATGAATGGTCCACCAGACCAACCTTACTTGTCTATCAAAGCGATTCGTAATCCAGACAATACCCAAGATGATGTCATTGCGGGGGTACAAGTGTCGGGCCCAGCATCTGATCCGAGTATAGAAATTTTCTCAGAGCCCGCGATGAACCAAGCCAATGCACTTTCTTATCTACTTCGTGGTCAAGATATTGATGGTGAAGCCGGTGGTAATGCAATGACGACTACCTTAATTGGTTTAAGCTTGGCGAAGAGTGGTCGTGTGGTTGGTGAAATCGGTGAAGCCTTTGGCGTACAAGATTTACAGCTGGACACTGCTGGGTCGGGCGATGATTCGCAAGTGACGGTGAGTGGTTATATTCTGCCAGGTTTGCAGGTGAAATATGGTGTCGGCATCTTTAACTCCCTAGGTGAGTTCACTGTGCGTTACCGATTGATGCAAGACTTGTATTTAGAAGCGGTATCTGGTGTAGATAGCGCCGTTGACCTACTCTATCAGTTTGAGTTCGATTAAAGTGCTTTAACCTAAGCATACACAGTCATGACTAAGGAGTGGTTATGCAGCATTTGATTTTTGTCTACGGCACGTTACGCAAGGGAGAGTACAACCATCAGTATTTGCGCTCGGCGCAGTTTCTTGGTTTACATGAAACGGATGCTCAATTTGCAATGTATGACTTAGGCCCTTATCCAGCGTTGTCTGATGGGCAACGCTCGATTCAAGGTGAAGTGTATCTGATTGATGATGAAACCTTATCCGAGCTAGATAAGTTGGAAGATGTGCCAGTGGAATATCGCCGAGAGAGCATCGTTACGCCGTTTGGCCAAGCTTGGATCTACTTATATCAAGATACTGAGCAATTAACCGAAGAAATCGCTTCCGGCGATTGGTGTCAAAAGGTGTGAGCTATACTGACATTATCAATAGCAACGAGCTAAACACTAAGGAGTCACGATGAAAGCATTCGTAATTGGAGTAATGGCGTTGCTTCTTGCTGCATGCGCACAAACAACACTACCGACTTCGAATAATGTGACCGATTGGCAAGTGTTTGGTAAGCAGTCAGCTTTAGATGGATTACGGGAGTTATCTGAGGAGCGAATTGCGAAGCTGGATGATGTTAACCATGCGACGCCAGAACTGATAATGGCTTATCAAGCGGGTTACCAGCAAGGCAAACAAGAGTATTGTGAGCAAAGTGCTTATATGCTCGGTGTTATCGGGCGGCCGTATTTTGGCATTTGTGATGATGTTGACCCCTTCTTTCAACATGACTACGACGCTGGACGAATGTCTTCAGCAGGCGCACCTATCTAGTTGACACAGGTAAGATGAAAGCAAAAGAGCTGCCCTAGAGCAGCTCTTTTTAATTTTGTATCAGCAGTGATGCTTATTTTTTCTGAGCTCGCTCGTAAGATTCTAGGATTTCAGCTTTGGCGGCAGCAACATCTGCCCAACCATCCACTTTCACCCATTTGCCTGCTTCAAGCTCTTTGTAACGCTCAAAGAATTGCGTGATCTGCGCTTTCAGTAGTTCTGGGATATCGTCCACATCTTGGATGTGCTCGTACTCTTTCGAGATTTTTGAGTGGGGAACCGCAAACACTTTTGCATCTTCACCCGATTCATCTGTCATCTTCAAAACGCCAACAGGACGGCAGCGAATGACTGAACCTGGCATGAGTGGGTATGGTGTTGGTACCAATACGTCGACTGGGTCGCCATCAAGAGACAGGGTATTGTTCACGTAGCCATAGTTGCATGGGTAGAACATTGGTGCAGACATGAAACGGTCGACAAATACAGCACCAGAGTCTTTATCTACTTCGTACTTGATTGGATCTGCATTTGCAGGAATTTCGATAACGACATAGATATCTTCAGGCAGCGACTTGCCTGCTGGTACATGGTTTAAGCTCATTAGAATATTCCTTTTCATTAACGATGAGTCACACAAAAGCGGCTTCATCTGATGATAAATTCGCGTTTCACTTTAGCGACAAAAACGCGGCAGGTAAACACCTGCCGCGTTGGACAAAGGTCTGAAATTATTCTTCGTCGCGGTGCAGTTCAAGGAACTCTTCAACTTTGCGAACCATGTTCTTCGAACCCACAAAGAAAGGTACACGCTGGTGCAACTCAGTAGGCTTGATGTCCATAATGCGATTCACGCCGTCCGATGCAATGCCGCCAGCTTGCTCAATGAGGAATGCCATAGGGTTACATTCGTAAAGCAGGCGTAGCTTGCCTTGTGGGTGGCTTTGTGTGCTTGGGTAAAGGTAGATACCACCTTTCAGTAGGTTGCGGTGGAAATCAGCAACCAGCGAGCCAATGTAGCGAGAAGTGTATGGGCGACCGTCTTCTGGCACGTTTTCTTGGCAGTACTTGATGTACTTCTTCACCCCTTGAGGGAAACGAATGTAATTACCTTCGTTGATGGAGTAGATCTTACCATCATCAGGAATCATCATGTTTTCATGAGAAAGACAGAAGCTGCCGATAGATGGGTCGTAAGTAAAGCCGTTTACGCCGTTACCAGTTGTGTATACCAACATGGTGGAGGAGCCGTAAATCACGTAGCCCGCAGCCACTTGCTTGTGACCAGGTTGTAGGAAGTCTTCTTCAGTTGGTGGAGTACCGATTGGAGAAACACGACGGTAAATCGAGAAGATAGTACCAACAGAGACGTTCACATCGATGTTAGAAGAACCATCAAGTGGGTCCATCAGTACTACATATTTGGCGTTTTGGTTGAGTTCTTTATTGAACGCAACTGCTTCGTCTTCTTCTTCACTGGCAACGCCACACACTTGATCACGAGCTTCAAGCGCGGCTTTGAACTTATCGTTCGCGTAAACATCGAGCTTTTGCTGATCTTCACCTTGGACATTTTCCGTGCCTACAGCACCAGTGATATCACCGAGACCCGCTGCGTTGATTTCGCGGTTAACGATTTTTGCAGCTAAACGAATGGAGGCTAAAAGGGATGATAGATCACCGCTAGCGTGGGGGAAATCCGCTTGTTTTTCGACAATGAACTCGCCTAGGGTGCGCAGTCCTGACATGGTTAATCCTTACATTTTCATTTCATTGGGGGTAGTGCGCAAGTGAGCATCTCTTTATGGATGTTAAACGATTGCGCTGGATGTAAGTTTAAGTCGCAGATCTTTTTAATGGTAATGAAGTAACTGTTTGAGATCTCAATTTATTTGTAGACTTGTTTGAGGGATTCATCAGTAAGCAAGAGGTTGTACAGTCTGTGTTCAACCTTGTCATATTTGTGAAAGGGACTGCAAGAAGAAGGCTAAAGTCACTCGCTTTTCAGGCGGTAATCGCGATAATGAAAGCATTAAAAAACGCATTACAAGGTTTAGTTTATGCACATTCATATCTTGGGTATCTGTGGCACATTTATGGGCGGCGCAGCGATTCTAGCGCGCCAATTAGGACATAAAGTCACTGGTTCTGATGCCAACGTTTATCCGCCAATGAGCACACTGCTTGAGTCTCAAGGTATTGAAATTATTGAAGGCTTTGACCCGTCTCAACTCGACCCTCAACCAGATCTTGTGGTGATTGGTAATGCGATGAGCCGTGGCAACCCTTGTGTCGAGCATGTGCTCAACACTAACATGCGTTACACCTCTGGCCCGCAGTGGCTCAACGAGTTTTTGCTGCATGATCGTTGGGTATTGGCGGTATCGGGTACACATGGGAAAACGACCACGTCGAGCATGCTTGCTTGGATACTTGAAGATTGTGGTTATCAACCGGGTTTCTTAGTCGGTGGGGTACTCGGTAACTTCGGAGTGTCTGCTCGTTTGGGTGAAAGTATGTTTTTTGTCGTTGAAGCGGACGAATATGACAGTGCTTTTTTCGATAAGCGTTCTAAGTTTGTGCACTACCATCCTCGCACTTTAATCATGAACAACCTTGAGTTTGATCATGCTGACATCTTCGATGATCTAGAAGCGATCAAGCGCCAATTCCATCATTTAGTGCGAACTGTACCGGGCAATGGGTTGATCTTAGCGCCGAGAAAAGATCAGGCGTTAGCGGATGTATTAGAGCGTGGCTGCTGGACTGAAAAACAGTTCTCTGGTGAGAATGGTGACTGGCAAGCGCACAAATTAGTGCTTGATGGCTCAAAATTTGACGTTGCGTTGCAAGGCGAGAAGGTTGGTACCGTCGAATGGAATTTGGTGGGTGACCACAATGTGGATAATGCGCTGATGGCAATCGCTGCTGCACGACATGTTGGAGTCACTCCGGATCTTGCTTGCCAGGCATTAGGGCGTTTCATCAATACCAAGCGCCGTTTAGAGCTGAAAAGTGAAGAACAAGGTGTGACGGTTTACGATGATTTTGCGCATCACCCAACGGCAATTGAACTTACTGTCGGTGGTTTGCGTAACAAGGTAGGTGAAAAACGCATCCTTGCTGTGTTAGAGCCGCGTTCTGCCACCATGAAGCGTGGTGTACACAAAAACACACTTGCAGAGTCACTACACAGTGCAGATGAAGTCTTCTTGTTCCAGCCAGATAATATCGAGTGGTCTGTGCAAGACATTGCCGACCAATGCAAACAGCCAGCGTTTGTCGATGCGGATATAGATAACTTTGTAGCCAAGATCGTCGAACGTGCGCGACCAGGTGACCAAATTCTAGTCATGAGTAACGGTGGCTTTGGTGGTATTCACGGAAAACTTCTTGAGCAGTTAAAACAAAAAGCCTGATTGATATGCAAAACAAAACACAACCCTCTCACAAAAAAGCCATCACGTTGGCATTAACGGGGGCTTCTGGTGCTCCCTACGGCCTTCGTCTTTTAGAATGCTTGGTTGCGGCGGATTATCATGTCTACGTTCTGATTTCTTCGGCGGCTCGTGTCGTGATGGCAACCGAGCATAATCTTAAGCTACCAAGTGGCCCAGAAGCAGCACAGCAAGCATTAGTAGAGCACCTGAACTGCAATCCAAATAACATCACCGTTTGCGGTAAAGACGATTGGTTCTCGCCGGTTGCGTCTGGTTCTGCTGCACCCAAGCAAATGGTGGTTTGCCCATGCTCTGCGGGAAGCGTTGCGGCCATAGCACACGGTATGTCGGACAACTTGATCGAACGGGCCGCTGATGTAGTAATGAAAGAGCGCGGGCAGCTGTTGCTCGTGGTTCGCGAAACACCATTCTCAACGCTGCATCTGGAGAACATGCACAAACTGTCGCAAATGGGCGTCACCATCATGCCAGCGGCTCCGGGCTTCTATCATCAGCCAAAGAGCATTGAAGACTTAGTGGATTTTATGGTGGCGAGAATTCTCGACCACTTAGGTATTGAGCAAGGTTTGGTGCCTCGTTGGGGTTATGACCAGCGCTCGTGAGCTGATTGTGTAACCACTCAAATACCTTTACAATCCATCCAACTCATCGGGGAGCAAACCCATTTAGCATTGAGTCAATCAATGCATTGGGGCGCTGAGACCTAAGTGTTTAACTAGGGACCCGTATTACCTGAACCAGATAATGCTGGCGTAGGAATTGAGTCTGGATATTGGAAGTCCTTAATAGCCGCCTCAAACCCTGTGCCGCTCAACTTATTTCTCTGAAATACTCATGGAGAGCGAGCAGTGAAACCCACTCTAAATCTGATTGCCCTAGCTGCAATCACCTCTACTTCAGCGTTTGCCGCTGAAAACACATTAACCATCTATACCTACGACTCTTTTGCCGCAGATTGGGGCCCGGGTCCTAAAATCGAGCAAGCTTTTGAAGCAAAATGTGGCTGTGACGTTAACTTCGTAGCGTTGGACGATGGTGTGTCGATTCTGAATCGTCTTCGTCTTGAAGGCGGTAATAGCAAAGCGGACATCGTATTAGGTTTGGATAACAATCTGATGGCAGAAGCGAAGAAAACCGGTCTGCTTGCCGAGCACAATGTGGATACGTCCAATACAGTGTTACCAAACGGTTGGAGTGACACGACGTTTGTACCGTACGATTACGGCTACTTCGCGTTTGTGTACAACAAAGAGAAACTGGCTAATCCGCCGAAAAGCATGAAAGAGCTGGTGGAAACGCGCGACGATCTGAAAGTGATTTACCAAGATCCGCGGACTTCAACGCCGGGCCAAGGCTTAATGCTATGGATGAAATCTATTTATGGCGACGATGTGACGCAAGCGTGGCAGAAGCTAGCGAGCAAAACCGTAACGGTCACGAAAGGTTGGTCTGAGGCGTATTCTATGTTCCTCAATGGTGAGTCCGATTTAGTGCTTTCTTACACCACTTCACCTGCGTACCACTTAATTGCGGAAAACGATTCGAAGTTTGCTACGGCGAATTTTGCTGAAGGCCACTACATGCAAGTTGAAGTAGCCGCCAAAGTGAAAGGGGCAAAAAACTCAGAACTTGCTGATCAATTTATGAGTTTCATTTTAAGTGATGAGTTCCAATCGGCGATGCCAACGGGTAACTGGATGTACCCAGTCACTGACGTTGAGTTACCTAAAGGTTTTGAAACTTTGAGTGTTCCAAGCAAGTCGTTGAGCTTTAGTGCTGATGAAGTGGCAAAAATGCGTAAGTCTTGGATTCGCGAATGGCAAAGCGCATTGACGTTTTAGCTGACGTTTCCATCCTCATCTGAATGAGATAGGTTTTACCTTTGAATTCTGTTCCAAAAATAGGTTTAGGGGTCGCGATGATCATCGCGACCTTTGTTATTTCTGCCCTAGGTGCTTTGATTGTTCAAGCCCCTTCACTTGATGTGTCTGTGGTATGGGGCGACCCGTACTATCAACATGTCACCAAGTTCAGTTTCTACCAAGCGTTTCTTTCCACATTGCTCAGTGTTGGCTTTGCCATTCCAGTAGCGCACGCACTTTCGCGTCGCCAATTTATTGGTAAATCATTACTGCTTAAGCTGTTTGCATCGACACTGGTTTTACCGGTTTTGGTTGGTGTTTTTGGGTTGTTAGCGATTTATGGCAACAGTGGTTTGTTGGCGCAGTGGTTGCAAAGTTTCGATACTAAACTGCCATTCTCTATTTACGGTTTGAACGGTATTTTACTCGCCCATGTGTTCTTTAATTTACCTTACGCGGCGCGATTGCTTCTGCAAGCCTTGGAGTCTATTCCTGCCGAGCAGCATAAGCTTTGCGCGCATCTTGGGATGAGCCATTGGGATAAGTTTCGCTGGGTAGAATGGCCGCGTTTAAGGCAGCAGCTTCCCCACGTTTGTGGGTTGGTGTTTATGTTGTGCTTTACCAGTTTTGCCACTGTAATGGCGTTGGGGGGCGGGCCAAAATCCACCACCATTGAATTGGCCATTTACCAAGCGATTAAGTTTGATTTTGATTTACAAGCTGGGGCGTTATTGGCGCTGTGGCAGATGCTGTTATGTGGACTGCTTGCTATTGGTGTGCAGAAGTTAACAAAGCCTGTTGCTATCAGTGCTGGCAGCACATCGGTACAGCAATTTTTAACGAAGGATCATGGGTGGTCAAAAGCTTGGGATAGCTTTTGGATCATAGGTGCCTTTTTACTGGTAATACCGCCGTTATTGATGGTGTTACTGAGTGGCATCAACCAACAAGTTTGGACAGTATTAACCGATGAGCGTTTTTGGTCTGCGCTATTGAACTCCCTCAAAGTCGCCTGTGTCGCTAGCGCGCTTGCGGTCGCTGCAGGGGTGTCCATACTATTGACCAGTCGCCGTTGGAGGTTGCAGTACAAAAACACGCGAGCCGATCAGATAGAGTTAATCGGCACCATTATTTTGGTGACTCCAGGTCTGGTGATTAGCACCGGTTTATTCTTACTACTGCGCGCATTTACCGATGTTTTTAGCTTGGCATTTTTTGTCGTGATTTTGGTGAACGGTTTGATGGCTTTGCCTTACGTGATCAAAACGCTAGCGCAGCCAATGCTGCACATTGAACAACAGTATCAGTATGTATGTGCCAGCTTAGGCATGCGTGGCTGGCAACGGTTTAAAGTGGTGGAGTGGCAGGCGCTACGCAAGCCGTTTGCACATGCGTTTGCGATCAGCTTTATGTTTGCAATAGGGGATTTAAGTGCCATAGCACTGCTTGGTGGACAAGAGTTTCGTACCTTACCTCTGTATTTGTTCCAGTTGCTTGGCAGTTATCAGATGGACGCAGCTGCGGTGGTATCGGTGACCCTATTGTTGTTGAGTGTGGGCTGTTTTGCCTTGATTGAGAAAGTATTGAAAACGAAGGAGAGAGCGTAATGTTAGTGTTGGATGATGTGCAGTACACCTACCAACGTGAACTGTTTCGTTTTGACTTAACGATTGAGCAAGGACAGATTGTGTCGCTGATGGGACCAAGTGGGGCAGGGAAGTCAACCTTGCTGGCGTTGGTGGCAGGATTCATCCATCCTGACCGTGGTGATATTTGTGTTGATGGTGAGTCCATTGTGCGTAAAGAGCCTTATCTGCGTCCGTTCTCTATGTTGTTCCAAGAGCACAATTTGTTTGCTCACTTATCGGTGCGTGACAACATCGGTTTGGGCTTACACCCAGGGCTAAAGCTTACGGTGGACCAAAATCGTCAGATTGAACAAGCCGCGCAGCAAGTTGGTGTTGCAGAGTACCTCGACCGTTTGCCAGAGCATCTTTCTGGTGGCCAGCGTCAACGTGTTGCCTTAGCGCGTTGTTTTGTTCAGCCTCATCCCATGTGGCTGTTGGATGAGCCGTTCTCGGCGCTTGATCCGGTGTTGCGTGAAGAGATGCTGAGCTTGGTAAAAAAACTGGCAGCAGAGCGGGGAATAACCGTATTGATGGTCACGCACCATTTAAGCGATGCCAAAGCGATTGCCAGCCACTTTGTGTTTGTGGCGGATGGTAAAGTGGAAGCCGCGGGTGATATGTCTGCATTGAGTGAACAGCATGCTAGTGAGAAGCTTGCGGCATTTATCCGAGCCGCATGCTAGTGCCTGATAGTTGCTAGGTCATGCTTCTCCGCAACACAAACCATGCCTAGGGCCAAATTCAAATTGAGATCTTAAGCTCATGATATGGTCAATCATTGCTTGTACGCGCCGTGGGCGGTTTGCTCCAGGACGATAGACTAGATAAATAGGCATTGGTACCGTGTGCCATTGCGGCAACACTCTGACTAAGGTGCCACTTTCTAGCTCTTGCGTCATGTTTTGCACAGGTAAGTTAGCGATGCCTAGTCCTTTAAGTGCGCCTTTCAATATTGCTTCTACAGTTGTACTTGAGAAGTTACTGGTTATTGAAACATTGACGGTATTATCGTGTGAGATCAGCGTCCAAGGCCCTATTTCTGAAACATATTGATACCTCAAACAGTTGTGTTTTGTCAGGTCTTCTGGCGTTTCAGGTACGCCGAACTCAGCTAAATACTCAGGGCTAGCAGCCAGGACTCGAGTCGTATAGCCTAATTTTTTTGCGATCAATCGATCATCAACTATCTGACCGACTCGAATTGCCATATCAAAGCCGTGTGAAAACAGATCAACAAAATCGTTCGATGCTTCTAACGCAATTTGTACTTTTGGCCATTGTTTTAAAAATGGCAAAAAGATGTGTTCCGCCATATACGCATCCAACGCTGGTGGCGCGGAAATACGCAGCCGGCCTTGGATCTGTTGTTCCATCTCCAGTACGTCATGGCCAATTGAGTGGAATTCCTCAACTAAGCTTGCAGCACGCTCTAAAACCATTTGGCCAGCTTCGGTGATCACTAACTTTCGGGTTGTGCGCTCTAGGAGTTTGGCTTCAAAGTGTTGTTCGAGTTTGGTTATGGCTTTACTAACAGTAGATTTCGGTAGGTTTAACTCCAGCGCGCACTTGGTTAAGCTCAGTAGTCGACAGCTTGTGACAAAGATAGAAAGCGTTCTAAAGTCAATTGTTTCTAAATTGCGAACAATCACTTTCAATTATCCATATTGTTTCAATATTAATCTGATTATAGTCTGGCACCTCATCCTTAGCCATCAAGTTATTGTCATTTGAGGTAAACAACATGTCCAACTCTGTAGACTTATTTTCTCCTATCGAACTCGGTCAATTAGCATTAGATAACCGTGCTATTATGGCGCCTTTAACGAGAGCTCGTGCTGGCGCAGACCATATTCCTAATGACCTTATGGTTGAATACTACGCTCAACGTGCGAGTGCCGGACTTATCATTGCTGAATGCACCATGGTGATGGAAGGTACGTCTGCTTTTATGGCAGAACCGGGCATTTACAACGAAGAGCAAATCGCAGCTTGGAAAAAGGTAACGGATGCGGTTCATGAGAGAGGCGGTAAGATTGTACTGCAAATTTGGCATGCGGGACGAGCTTGTCATCCTGATCTGAATGAAGGAAAAACACCTGTAGCGGCGAGCGCATTGGCCATTCGTGATGAATTAGTCCATACCCCTTCGGGTAAGCAAGCATATACGGTACCACGAGCACTCGAAGTGGATGAGATAGCTTCCATTGTTGCGGCGTTTAAACAAGGTGCAGAAAACGCCAAGAAAGCCGGCTTTGATGGGGTCGAGATACATGGCGCCAATGGTTATCTTATTGATAACTTCCTTCGTGACGGCTCAAATTTACGTACCGATGAATACGGTGGCTCGGTTGAAAATCGTGCTCGATTTTTACTTGAGATAGTGAAAGAAGTCGTTGAGGTGTGGGGACCCGGAAGAGTCGGTCTGCGTACATCTCCGCTAAATGGATTTAATGACATGAAAGACAGTGATCCAGTTGGTTTGGTGCGTTACTTAGCAGAGCAACTTAATTCTTTCGATCTTGCTTATTGGCACGTGATGCGTGCGGATCTGAAAGGCGTACAAAAAGCAGATGTTCTCAAGCCAGCACGCGAAAACTATCAAGGTCACTTAATGGCGAACGTGGGCTACAGTGCACAAGAAGCGGCAACAGCAATTGCAGAAAACAAAGTTGATGTGGTCGCATTTGGCGTTCCCTTTATCGCAAACCCAGATTTAGTTGAGCGATTTAAGAAAAATGCACCTCTTAATGAGGCGAAACCAGAACACTTTTATTTGGGGGGAGCAGAAGGTTATACCGATTACCCAGTGATGGCATAACCCTTACTTGTTTCATATAAAAAGGACGCTAATGTTAGCGTCCTTTTTCGTTTCTGTATTTACTTAGCCTTGCGGTTTTACGACCATCACATTGATTGGAGAATATTCCACAACCTTACTCGCGACAGAGCCAAGCATTACTTTATTGATTTTAGAGCGCTTGTGGCTTGGCATAATGATGAGATCAGCGCCTAAACGTTCTGCATAATCAAGAATGGTCGCGTAGGCCTTGCCTTCAGCAACATGCACTTGGTAAACCACATCTTCAGCAATATGCTCATTAGCGAAAGTTTTTAGTTGCTGCTTCACGTCTTGCTTCATTTTGGCCGCAGCATCTTTCGGAAAGTATGTGGCAACCATCGACATGTGAATACCAGGTAGTACAGTCAGAAGATGGATTTGAGCATTTGCTTGCTTTGCCTGCCAAACCGCTAGTTCAACCGCTCGGTCTGAAAAGCCTTGGTCATTTAGATCAACCGGAACAAGAATTTGTTTGTACATTCAATGTCTCTCATTAAGGCCCCTTTATCCTCGGGGCCAAATCGGTTATGCGCTCAATTGTTCCTTACGAGCACGACGTTTTTGGTTCATTGCAAGCACCAGCAAAATCATTAAGCATGGTACAAACACCCACTCTTTCATCGGACGGTCTGCATCCTGGATAACCCACTTGATTTCCCAATCAAAGTCGATACCTGCGGACTCTGCTGGACTACCAAATTCAACCATATCGACAATCATTTTGTTGTCACTTTCGGTCAGCATCAGACCCATAGATGAAATACGTGCGTCTGCTGTTGTCGCACTGTCTTCGAATGGAAGACGAACCGTTTTCTCAATGTAGTCGCCCTCAAGGTTTTCACCGGCAACACGTAACTCCAATGATTCTCCTACATTTAGTGTTTCCGTGATTTGAGCTACCTCAACGCCAGGAGAAAGAACTTTCGCTGGGTACAGCATGTCCCACCAAAAACCTGGACGGAAAAACGAAAATGTCAGTACTAATAATAGGACTGTTTCCCACCACTTGTTACGCGTGAACCACCACCCTTGAGTTGCCGCAGAGAATATCAGCATTGCAATGATCGATGAGATGACTGTGAGTGCCAAATGCCACCAAGAGTCGATCCCCATTAACAATAGCTGGGTATTGAACACAAACATGAACGGCAAAATAGCGGTTCGAATATCGTAAGTAAAACCTTGGATACCAGTACGAATTGGATCTGATTTCGCAATTGCTGCTGCTGCAAAAGCCGCAAGGCCTACAGGTGGGGTATCGTCGGCCAAAATACCAAAGTAGAAAACGAACAAGTGCACCGCTATCAACGGAATAATTAAGCCATGCGCTGCGCCGAGCGTAACAATAACCGGCGCCATTAGCGTAGAGACCACGATGTAGTTCGCCGTTGTTGGCAGACCCATCCCCAGAACCAAGCTAATGATGGCGGTAAACAGCAGCATAAGAATGATGCTGCCACCAGAGATAAACTCGACGAAGTCGGTCATCACTAGGCCGATACCCGTTAGTGTAACAACACCAACAACGGTGCCCGCTGCCGCGGTTGCAACGCCGATACCAATCATATTGCGCGCACCAGAAACTAAGCTCTCGGCAAGATCGACAAAGCCATCTTTGGTTTGCTGAAGCATGTCTCCTTGCTTTGACAGCAGTGCAATCAACGGACGTTGAGTCAGCAAAATGAAAATCATGAATACCGTTGCCCAGAATGCCGAAAGGCCAGGTGAGAAACGTTCGACAGTCAAACACCAAACCAATACGACGATAGGGAGTAGGTAGTGCAAGCCTGACTTAACGGTTGGGCCAGGATCAGGTACTTCTGTTAATTCTGCATCAATCTCAATTGCGCCATCTTGCACGTGATTTGCTGAGACTTTCACCAACCCAACGTACGCGATTAATAGTGCGACGGTAACAATTGGTGTCGCGGCATCACCAAAGACGTCCTTTGTCCAACCCACTCCGTAGTAAACCAATGCGCTGATCACACACAATCCTAAGATTGTGCCAGTAAAGGACAGCAGACTTTGTACTAGTGTTGGATTGTGGCGACGAGGAAGGCCTGTCATGCCTGCTTTACATGCTTCAAGGTGAACAATGTAAATTAAAGCAATATAAGATATTAGCGCTGGAAGTAGGGCAGCTTTAATCACCTCAACGTAGGAGATACCGACGTATTCCACCATCAAAAATGCTGCAGCACCCATGATTGGCGGTGTTAACTGACCATTGGTTGAAGCCGCTACCTCTACCGCACCCGCTTTTGTGCCGGGAAAGCCAACACGCTTCATCAGTGGAATGGTAAAGGTGCCAGTTGTTACTACGTTTGCGATTGAAGAACCAGAAACCAGACCAGATAAACCTGATGCAACAACGGCCGCTTTAGCTGGGCCACCTTTCATATGGCCAAGCAACGAGAAGGCAACTTTAATGAAGTAAGCACCAGCACCAGCGCGTTCCAGCATTGCTCCAAACAATACAAACAAGAAGACAAAAGAGGTAGAAACACCTAGCGCAACTCCAAATACGCCTTCAGTTGTTAGCCACAAGTGAGACATGGCCTTGTTCAAGCTTGCCCCTTTGTGCGCGATAACGTCAGGCATGTAAGGGCCTGCAAAGGTGTAAGTAAGGAAAACAGCAGCCACGACCATTAATGGTGGACCAAGTGCTCGGCGTGTTGCTTCTAAAAGGAGGAGCATACCGATAACAGCAACAACGATATCTACTGTTGTCGGTGCGCCTGAGCGTCCTGCTAGCTCAGTATAAAAAAGGTATATATAGGCTGCTGAAAAGCTGCCTGCCAACGCGAGTATCCAATCAACAAGAGGGATATGATCGCGAGGAGAATTCTTCATCGCTGGATAAGCAGTGAAAGCCAAAAAGATCGCGAAAGTAAGGTGGATAGATCGCGCTTCCGTGTCGTTCAGTACGCCAAAATTGAAAATAAATGGTAACGGGGATGCGTACCATAATTGAAATAGTGACCAACACAGAGGAACAAACCAAAGGATTCGTCCTTGCATTCCCGAAGGGCTACGTGCACCTGTGTCTGCCTGAGCCACCATTTCTTGCACATCTTGTGACGGAGCTTGATTCGTCGCCATGTACTTTTTCCTTATTATTGATGGTCCTGTCTGATTTTTATCGAGAACCACACTTCGCCTCTATCAGTGTAGTGAATGGAGCGAAGTTTGCTTTCGAGTATTTTGCTGCCTGAACTCAAAGTGTTGATTGTTGGATACTCTGTTAGGCGGCGTTTAAGTTTTCTTGGGTATGAGCTCGCAGTTTTCAGAAGAAAACTGGCGAATAAAGCATACAGTTAGAACGTGCTACAACCTGTATGCTCAAACAGGCAGAAAATATTCTTTCCTGCCTGTATGTAGAGTCTGAGGTAATTACTTAATTAGACCCATTTCTTTGTAGTATTTTTCTGCACCTGGGTGAAGAGGAATAGAAAGACCAGCTTTCACCATGTCTTCTTTCTTCAAGTTTGCGAATGCAGGGTGTAGACGTTTGAAGGTATCAAAGTTTTCAAACACAGCTTTTGCCACGTTGTAAGCGACATCGTCTGAAACATCAGAGGTCGTTACCATTGTTGCTGCAACACCAAAGCTGTTTACGTCTTTGTCTGTACCGCGGTACATACCAGCCGGTACTGAGCTAAAGGCGTAGTATGGGTTGTCGGCAACAATTTTATCGATTTTAGGGCCTGTTGCTGAAACTAGCTTCGCATCACATGATGTGGTTGCTTCTTTGATTGAACCGTTCGGGTGGCCGACCATGTAAATGAAGGCGTCAATTTTGTTATCACAAAGTGCCTGAGAGCGTTCAGAGCCTTTTAGCTCAGACGCCAATTTGAAGCTGTCGTTTGTCCAACCCATCGCTTCCATGACAACGCCCATCGTTGCACGGTCACCAGAGCCTGGGTTACCGATGTTTACTCGCTTACCTTTCAGGTCTTCAACGTTTTCAATACCTGAATCTGCACGCGCAATGATGTTGAAAGGTTCTGTATGAAGAGAGAACATTGCGCGTAGCTTCTTGTACGGGCCTTGTTCTTCAAACTTGCTCGTACCGTTGTAGCCGTGGTACTGCCAATCCGATTGCACGATACCAAAATCTAATTCGCCTGCACGGATAGTGTTAACGTTGTAAATTGAGCCACCAGTCGATTCTACTGAACAACGGATGTTGTGGTCTTTACGACCTTTATTTACCAACTTACAGATAGCACCACCAGTTGGGTAGTAAACACCTGTCACAGAGCCAGTACCGATGGTAATAAACTCTTGAGCGTTAACTGCGCCTGCGCCCATTACGGCTGCAGCGATAGCGCCTACTTTGAGAAGTTTGTTAAATGCCATGAATTTCCCTTCCTTATATTCATTATTTACCCGGAAATAACCATAAATCACTTCTGGAGTTTCCTATTTGGAAACGGCACCTTTTTCAATCCAATCGTTTGAAAAAGCGAGCGAATCATAACAAAAAATTGGCAGAAAATTATCCAATTGTTAAATGTTATAGTTGATAAGTCTGAATTTTGTATCAGGGGATAGGATTCAATTTGTGATTTAATTCTTTTTATAACAATTACTTAATTAACGTTTAGTGACTGAAATGAAAAAAATCAATTGCGTGATGTTAATCACAAAATGGGTGGTTAAAGAACGAGCGGAGTAAGCAAAAAATTTACATAAATTATGGGCTACAAAATGAGACTTCTTTTATAACCCACAATGAGTTAGCTGATTGAAGCTTTATAGAACTTAACCAGTATATTCGAACAGCTCGCACACTGATTTGAAGAGTTGCTCAGTCGTAATTGCCATGGTTGGCGTAATGAAAATGGTATCGTCACCCGCGACAACGCCAAGAATACCTTCGGATTTACCGAGTGAATCAAGCAAGCGAGCAATCAACTGTGCTGCACCTGGGCCGGTGTGAATTACCACTAACGCTGCATTACGATCGATGTCTAGTACCAGTTCACGCAGAGAGCTGCTGACTGTTGGGACACCTAGCTCAGCAGGAAGACAGTAAACCATTTCCATTTTTGCATTGCGCGTACGGACGGCGCCAAATTTAGTCAGCATACGTGAGACTTTAGATTGGTTGATACTCTCAAACCCTTGCTGTTTGAGTGCGTCAACAATCTCGCCCTGTGAGCCAAAGCTTTCTTCTTTTAACAGGGCTTTAAAGGCGCGAACTAAGTTGTCTTGTTTTTCTGAATTGCGCATAGTCATTACAAATCTCTTATTACGGGTCAGCAATTTTGCATATTCTCGCATATATATTCAGGCGGTGCCAAAGAGTCCCAGGATTATGTTAGATGCGTCACTGTAAACTATATACCACATAGAATTCTTTAGCGCGCTGAAGTAGGGCTGTATCTGTTTTCTTGAATTCCTTGTCATTTCAACAGAATAAAAGAATAATCCAAGCCCCATTTGTAGCACGGTAACAGCGAGTTGCGCGAGGTCGCAAAGCTAGCGTTAATTGATTGTAATCAAGTTGTGATTCCGATAGCTTTATTTAAGTTGGTTACAAACTACCCTACGAATACGTTTATAAGAGAAATACTCTCAAGGAGAACTACATGAAAGTAGCCGTTATTGGTGCCGCTGGTGGCATCGGTCAAGCCCTGGCCCTTCTACTTAAGAACCGTCTTCCTGCTGGTTCTGATCTAGCCCTATATGATATTGCTCCAGTAACTCCTGGTGTGGCCGCTGATCTTAGCCACATCCCTACGCCAGTTTCTATCAAAGGTTACGCTGGTGAAGATCCTACTCCAGCACTAGAAGGCGCGGATGTTGTGCTAATTTCTGCTGGTGTTGCGCGTAAGCCAGGTATGGATCGTGCGGATCTATTTAATGTAAACGCTGGTATCGTTAAATCGCTAGCGGAGAAGATTGCGGTTGTTTGTCCGAAAGCTTGTGTTGGTATCATCACAAACCCTGTAAATACAACAGTGCCAATTGCTGCTGAAGTTCTTAAAAAAGCGGGTGTTTATGATAAGCGTCGTCTATTTGGTGTAACAACGTTGGATGTTATCCGTTCAGAAACGTTTGTTGCTGAGCTAAAAGACAAAGATCCAGGTGACGTTCGCGTGCCAGTAATTGGTGGTCACTCTGGCGTAACGATCTTACCTCTACTGTCTCAAGTGGAAGGTGTTGAGTTTACAGCTGAAGAAGTAGAAGCATTAACGAAACGTATTCAAAATGCAGGTACTGAAGTTGTAGAAGCGAAAGCGGGTGGTGGTAGTGCAACACTATCAATGGGCCAAGCTGCATGTCGCTTTGGTCTGTCTCTGGTTCGTGCTCTTCAAGGTGAAGAAGGCGTAGTTGAGTGCGCTTACGTTGAAGGCGACGGCGAACACGCGACGTACTTCGCGCAACCTGTGAAACTGGGTAAAGAAGGCGTTGAAGAAGTACTAAGCTACGGCAAACTCAGCGATTACGAAAAGTCTGCATTAGACGGTATGCTAGAAACACTAAATGGCGACATCAACATTGGTGTTGAATTCGCAAAGTAATCTAGAAAGCCTATATAAGAAGAAAGCCGATCATTTTGATCGGCTTTTTTGATCCTTGATTTCTCAACTTCGTAAAAATGGTCGAATAAAACCACGTAGTGAAGGAGAAGATGATGGAAGCGAGTCGAATCCGTAAAGGCATGGTTGTTGAGTGCCAACAAGGCGTCGGTACGATATTAGTGGTCGATCATGAAGCAGAGACAGTATTGTTGTCCAAACAAGGGACTGAACAGCAGCTCGCCGTTAGCTTTGATGAAATAGAAGATGATCCACAACTGCATGGCGGTAGTGACAGATATTACTAGCGCCTCCGGCGTCGTCATTAGGTATCAAACGTAAAAAAGGAAGAGCATGCTCTTCCTTTTTGCTATAAGTCTTGCGTTATGGGTAGCTATTGATTACTTCGTGCGTTGTACTGCGACATGAGCCAGAGTAACAAGCGCTTGTTTGTATTCAGACTCTGGCAACACTGATAGTTCTGCGATTGCTTTGTCTGCTTCTTCTAGAGCTTTTTGCGTTGTGTATTCCAGAGAGCCTGCTTCTTTCATGACCGCAAGAATTTCTTCTAAGCGATCCATGCCATTCGCTTTCTCAATCGCTTCACGAATCATGATGGCGTTTTCTGGTGTGGTATTACGCATAGCATGGAGCAGAGGTAAAGTTGGCTTGCCTTCGGCCAAGTCATCACCCACATTTTTACCCATGTCTTCGCCATCAGAAGTGTAATCCATGACGTCATCAATGAGCTGAAACGCAGTGCCTAGATACTTACCGTAATTTTGCATTGCGATTTCCACATGCTCAGGAGCATCATTTAAGATTGCACCGATTTGAGTTGCGGATTCAAATAAGCGCGCAGTCTTAGAGTAGATGACTTGCATGTAGCTTTCTTCTGTCGTGTCAGGGTCGTTACAGTTCATCAACTGCTGTACTTCACCTTCGGCGATCACGTTTACGGCATTGCTCATTAGTTTAAGGATCTTCATGGATCCTAGTTCCGTCATCATCTGAAATGAGCGTGTATAGATAAAGTCCCCAACTAATACGCTAGCCGCATTGCCAAATGCTGCATTCGCAGTGGCTTTACCACGGCGCATGTCTGATTCATCTACCACGTCATCATGCAGCAAAGTCGCTGTATGGATGAACTCAATAAACGCAGCTGCCATTGTATGACCATTGCCTTGGTAACCAAGTGCACGGGCTGACAGTATCGCTAAAAGCGGTCTTAGACGTTTGCCTCCACCACTCACGATATAAAAACCGAGCTGGTTGATTAAAGAGACATCAGAATTAAGTTGGGCTTGAATTGTTTCATTCACTTTTGCCATGTCATCGGCAGTAAGCGCTTGGATAGTTTTAAAATCCATCGTATATCCGGCTGAAGTTAGACCCTGCAAGGCTTATTCGATTTATATAATTGTCGAATAATACACTAAAAAACGTTGATTAATACATTACTAAAGGGCATGATTGCCGCACTTTTCTTTGGCGATTAGCTTTTCGCCAATTTTTTCAAAATATGGCTTGTCATAGGAGCATCTATTCTGTAGAATCTGCGCCCTATTGATGATTAGTTTAGCGCACACCCTCAAGAAAGGCTGTGCGGAAAAAGCGGAGTAAAATATGTACGCTGTTTTCCAATCTGGTGGTAAACAACACCGTGTAAGCGAAGGTCAAACTCTTCGTTTAGAGAAATTAGACGTTGAAACTGGTGCAACTGTAGAATTTGATAAAGTTCTTCTTGTTGCTAACGGCGAAGACATCAAAGTTGGTGCTCCTCTTGTAGAGGGCGGCAAAATTGTTGCTGAAGTTGTACAACACGGTCGTGGCGATAAAGTTAAAATCGTTAAGTTCCGTCGTCGTAAGCACTCTCGTAAGCAACAGGGTCACCGTCAGTGGTTCACTGAAGTGAAGATCACTGGTATCAACGCTTAATCTATTAGGAGAGTTTAACAATGGCACACAAAAAAGCTGGTGGTTCTACTCGTAACGGCCGCGATTCAGAAAGCAAACGTCTAGGTGTTAAGCGTTTCGGTGGTGAATCTGTACTTGCAGGTAACATCATCGTTCGTCAACGTGGTACTAAGTTCCACGCTGGTAACAACGTAGGTATCGGTAAAGACCACACTCTATTCGCTCTTACTGAAGGTAAAGTGAAGTTCGAAGTGAAAGGTCCTAAGAACCGTAAGTTTGTAAGCATCGAAGCTGAGTAATTAGGTTTTTAACCAAATTACTTAATAGCTTTAAGCTGAATTCAAAAGCCCTGCCGAATCGGCGGGGTTTTTTATTTGTGGCAGTCGACATATCGAAGTTTCTCGCTAAGATCCTAAGCGATTTGAATCTGGGAGCTTAGATCTGTCATCTGCTAAAATTGTCGGATGACATAGTAAGATTTAATCCACGCACGAAGTAGTCGGAGTAAAAGATGAAGTTCGTAGATGAAGCGGTAGTAAAAGTTCAGGCTGGTGATGGCGGTAGTGGCGTTGTCAGTTTCTGGCGTGAAAAATTCATCACTAAAGGTGGCCCTGATGGCGGTGATGGCGGTGACGGTGGTGATGTTTATATCCAAGCCGATGAAAACCTAAATACCCTGATTGATTACCGTTTCCAGCGCTTCTACGAAGCTGAGCGTGGTGAAAACGGTCGCGGTGGTAACTGTACAGGTAAGCGTGGTAAAGACATCGTTCTTCGTGTACCTGTGGGTACGCGCGCTGTGGATATCCACACAAATGAAATCGTGGCGGAAGTTGCTGAACACGGTAAGAAAGTGATGATCGCAAAAGGCGGTTGGCACGGTCTAGGTAACACGCGTTTCAAATCTTCAGTAAACCGCGCGCCTCGTCAGAGAACATTGGGTACAAAGGGTGAAGTACGCGAAATTCGCCTTGAGCTATTGCTTCTTGCTGATGTGGGTATGCTTGGTCTACCTAATGCTGGTAAATCAACCTTTATCCGCGCAGTATCAGCAGCAAAACCGAAAGTCGCTGATTACCCATTCACGACGTTGATCCCAAGCTTGGGTGTCGTAAGTGTCGTACCAGAGAAAAGTTTTGTTGTTGCAGACATCCCTGGTTTGATCGAGGGTGCAGCAGATGGCGCTGGCCTTGGTATTCGATTCTTGAAGCACTTAGAGCGTTGTCGAGTGTTGCTGCACATGATCGATATTATGCCAATTGATCAGTCCGATCCGGTGCAAAATGCATTGACGATCATTGATGAATTAGAACAATACAGCGAAAAACTGGCAAGTAAGCCGCGCTGGTTAGTGTTCAACAAAGTTGATCTAATGCCTGAAGAAGAAGCGAATGAGAAGATCCAAGAAATCTTAGACGCACTAGGTTGGGAAGACGAGTACTTTAAGATCTCGGCGATCAATCGTAACGGTACTAAAGAGCTTTGTTACAAACTGGCTGACTTTATGGATAACCTACCTCGCGAAGAGGAAGAAGTGGCTGAAGAAGATAAAGTTAACTTCATGTGGGATGATTACCATAAAGATGCGATGGCGGGTAAAGACGTTATCACTGAAGATGACGACGATTGGGATGACTGGGACGATGAAGAAGATGACGGTCACGTTGTCTACGTTCGTGACTAATCAGAACGGTCAAACAATGCCTGTTTGCCTATAATTCATTAAGCCGCAATTATTTATTGCGGCTTTTTTTGTATCTAAATCATATTTAGGTGATGTGATTTACGGCACAATAACCGATACGTCGTGTTTTTTGAGGGTTAGTTTGGCCCTCGCGCGTATGAATGAGTAACACCCTAAAAGGAATTAGACTTATTTATGACTCTAGAAACCATACCGCCTAGAGAGTTGGCGGTATCTACTCAACGATCGATTTCTCGTCTTGTCGCCCAAGCCGGACAAATGCTACTTGCTCATGGTGCTGAAAGTACTCTTGTGAGCGATATTATGCGTCGTATTGGCCTAGCTTGTGGGGTGAATGAAGTTGCGGTATCACTATCAGCTAATGCATTGGTTGTGACGACGGTAATGGATGGGCATTGCATCACCACCACCCGAAGCTGCGCTGATCGTGGCATCAATATGCGCGTTATTACGCAAATTCAACGAATCTGTATCATGATGGAGCGTGGTCTGCTCGATGCAACCATGGCGCAGAAAAAGCTGAACGCTATCAGTCCAGAGCGTTATAACCGCTGGTTGGTGGTGTTTATGATTGGCTTGTCTTGTGCGGCATTCAGTCATCTAGCTGGTGGTGATTGGGGAGTCTTCATCATGACCTTTTTAGCTTCAGCTGGTGGCATGATCGTTCGCCAAGAAATTGGTCATCGTCATTTCAACCCTCTATTGAACTTTGCTGCGACCGCTTTTGTGACTACCTTAATTTCAGCACAGGCGGAAATTTACCAAATCGGTAATCTACCTACCGTAGCAATGGCATCGTCAGTATTAATGCTTGTACCTGGTTTCCCACTCATTAACTCTGTCGCAGATATGTTGAAAGGCCACATTAATATGGGGATTGCTCGATTTGTGATGGCTAGTTTACTAACGTTGGCGACATGTTTGGGGATCGTTGCTGCGATGAGTGTAACTGGAATTTGGGGGTGGGCTATCTAATGAGTTTATTTGATTTGATGTTTGGCCTTTTGAATGACATGTTTTTTGCGGCGATTCCCGCCGTAGGATTTGCATTGGTTTTTAACGTGCCACAAAGAGCCTTAGTGTATTGCGCTGTTGGTGGCGCGATTGGTCATGGTAGCCGCTACTTGATGATGCAGTTTGGCATTCCTATTGAGTGGGCAACCTTTTTTGCTGCGACGTTAGTTGGGATGATTGGTGTGTACTGGTCTCACCGTTTTCTCGCGCATCCAAAAGTGTTTACTGTGGCTGCTTTGATCCCGATGGTGCCGGGTGTGTTTGCGTACAAAGCAATGATCGCTATGGTAGAAATCAATCATGTTGGCTACTCACCCGAGCTTGTCGCAACCTGTATGGAAAACTTTCTTAAGGCCATGTTTATTATTGCAGGTTTAGCAGTTGGTCTTGCGGTTCCAGGGCTGTTATTCTATCGCCGCAGACCTATTGTATAAGGACCTAACATGATCATTAGTATGATTGCCGCGATGGCCGACAATCGCATCATTGGCAAAGACAATCAAATGCCTTGGCACCTTCCCGCCGATTTCGCTTGGTTTAAGCGTTGTACCATGGGAAAACCGGTTGTGATGGGACGCAAAACCTATGAGTCTATTGGTCGCCCTTTACCTGGTCGCTTGAATATTGTTATTAGCCGTGATGAGACACTAAAGATCGAAGGTGTCACTACCGTAACATCGATTGAGCAGGCTCTGGAAGTCGCAGGTGATGTGGAAGAAGTGATGATCATTGGTGGTGGTGCGATTTACACCACTTGTCTGCCTATGGCCAATAAACTGTATGTAACACACATTGAAGCGGCCATTGATGGTGATACTCAGTTCCCAGATTGGGGAGACGAGTTTAAGGAAACTTACTCAGAAATGTATCAAGCCGATGAGAAGAACGCCTACAACATGCGCTTTACTGTGTTAGAAAAGTAATTCGAGATTAACACCGCGTAGTTAATACGGTAATGCCGTTCGTATAACAGCGAGCGGCCATCCCAACCTACCGTCATCCTGAAAAGCGACGAAAGAGCGAGATTCAGGAGCCTCTATACGAGTACTTTGTTGTCAAAGGTATTTCTATCTATTCGCAGCGCGAGGATATTAGATTTCTAGTCTCGTTAAGGCTCGTTGGAATGACCCTACAGGAGGTGTTAAGTGACAGGTATTCCTCCTACTATGGATTATCGACTGTTATTCAGTGTTTAACTTAACGCATCCTGAGTAAAAATTTTCTTATCTTCCCAACGGATCATGGTTAGGCTTCCGCCCCAAACACAGCCAGTATCTAGCCCGATGACTTCGCTGTTCATATAACCTTGCAGTGCAGCCCAGTGCCCAAAGAGCACCGCTTTGTTTAAGTGGATACGTTTAGGCACCTCAAACCATGGAATAAGTTCGTTACCGGAAACTTGTTGCGGTGGCAATTTACAATCCATATCCAAACGACCATCAGGGAAACAAAAGCGCATCCGCGTAAAAGCATTGATAATATAACGGTATCGGTCCAAACCCTGTAGATAGTCATCCCAGGAATCAGGTTGATTGCTGTACATGTTTTTTAATAGCCAAGGCAGCTCTTCACTTTGGATGATGCGCTCAACTTCACGGGCACACTTTCTCGCTGTTTTTAGATTCCACTGCGGTGATATGCCAGCGTGACACATCACGAACTCGTCATGCTCGGCCATTAGAGGTTGCTGAGCTAGCCATGTCAGTAGTTCCTCTTTGTCAGGGACCGTGAAAATAGGTGCGGTTCTATCTTTGTCTTTGACCTTTTTTATCCCGTGAGCCACTGCAAGAAGGTGAAGGTCGTGATTACCAAGCACGACGATTGCGCTTGCGCCAAGTGACTTCACAAAGCGTAACGTTTCTAATGATTTAGGCCCTCTGGCGACCAAATCACCAGCAAGCCAAAGTTGGTCTTTTTTCACAGAGAAAGATACTTTTTCTAGTAGTCGCTGCAATTCATCAAAACAGCCTTGGATGTCACCAACAATATAGGTAGCCACTGAATCTCCAATTTACTAATTTAAAACATTTGGAACAGCCAAGCGAAATGGTTCAATTTCGGTGATGAACTCTTGCCCTTTCTCATCCAGCATTTTGTAGTGTCCTTGCATAACGCCGACAGGGGTTTCTAACGCGGTTCCGCTACTGTACGTGTATTCATCATTGCTTGGAATAAAGGGCTGCTGGCCTACAACTCCGTCACCTTCAACCGTCATTTGCTTGCCATTCGAGTCTGTGATTAGCCAGCGGCGGCTCACTAACTGTACGGTTTGTTGGCTAAGGTTTTTGATGGTGATGATATAAGCGAAAACGTAGCGTTGTAGCTCTGGGTTGGACTGTTCTTCGATGTATTTGGTGTGAACTTGAATTTTGATGCAAGGTTGAATGACGTCCATGTGCACTCCTCAGAAACGTAATATCCCAATAATAATAAGCCAAACCTACAAGGGTTTGGCTCATTGTTTGAGTTCTTAGTGCTGCGGGTTATCCGCAAGCCAGTTCGCCATTGCGACGAATTGTTCTAGCGTCAGGTTCTCTGGACGCATGCTTGGATTAACACCTAGCTCTTCTAGTACTTCTGTGCTTAACAACGATTTGTAGCAGTTACGAACTGTTTTACGACGTTGGTTAAAGCCTTCACGACAAACGCGATCGAGCAAACGCAGATCTTTCGCCGGGCATGGCAGCTCTTCGTAAGGCACTAAACGAACAACGGCAGAATCCACTTTCGGTGGTGGAACGAATGCCGTTGGCGGTACTTCCAGTACCGGTACCACTTTACAGTAGTACTGAGCCATTACCGTTAAACGGCCGTAAGCTTTGCTGCCAGGGCCGGCGGCTAAGCGGTTTACCACTTCTTTTTGCAGCATAAAGTGCATGTCTTGAATGTCTTTATGGAACTCGAAAAGGTGGAACATCAATGGTGTAGAGATGTTGTACGGTAAGTTACCAAAAATGCGCAGCTTGTTGTTTGGCTTCACTAGTTGAGTGAAGTCAAAACGCATAGCGTCACCCTCATGGATGGTCAACTTATCTGCCAGTTCAGGGTGAGTACGTAGGCGTTCCGCCAGATCGCGGTCTAATTCGATAACTGTGAACTTATCTACTTCACGACCTACTGGCTCAGTGATTGCACCAAGACCAGGACCGATTTCAACCAGGTTTTGACCTGGTTTTGGGTTAATCGCTGATACGATTCCATCAATAATGTATGGATCGTTCAGGAAGTTTTGACCAAAACGTTTACGCGCTTTGTGTCCTAAATGGACATCATTTCTCATTGTTTCTTCTCTACCAAATCTATCGCATGCGTGAGCGCTGTTCGGAAACTCCCTGTATCCGCTTGACCTGTCCCTGCCAGATCTAATGCAGTACCGTGGTCCACCGATGTTCTAATAAAAGGTAGACCAAGAGTAATGTTTACTGAACGACCAAAGCCTTTGTATTTTAATACTGGCAACACTTGATCATGGTACATGCCTAAAACAGCATCAGCATCATTTAAATATTTTTCATTGAAAATGGTATCAGCCGGCAGAGGGCCGATCAGGTTGATACCTTTTTCTTGTCGAATTTTTTCCAGTGTCGGAGTTATGGTCTCGATCTCTTCACGACCTAAGCAGCCATCTTCGCCAGCATGAGGGTTAAGCCCGCAAACGTAGATGTTTGGTTGTGCGATAGCAAACTTTTCTACAAGGTCTGTATGAAGAATATCGATGATTTTTTCTAATCGCTCTTCGGTGACAGCTTTGGACACATAAGCTAAAGGAATATGTGTTGTAACCAGCGCCACGCGTAGTCCTTCCGTTGCTAGCATCATTACGACTAGCGGCGTTTGTGACTTCTCGGCGAAAAATTCAGTATGGCCACTGAATGCAACACCTGCGCGATTAATCACCCCCTTATGAACAGGGCCGGTGACAATAGCATCAAATTCATCATTCATACAGCCTAAAGCCGCTCTTTCTAGCGTTTTTAATACATAGTGGCCATTCGCTTCATTGAGCTCGCCTGCGACCGCAGGTTCCGATATTTGGATATGATCAACGATAAGCGTGCCCGCTTTTTGTGCTTTAGGTGCTTCTTCTGGATTGTAATCAGACAGTTGGACTTCGATGCCAAGCTGCTTGGCTCGCTCCGTCAGCATATTCTTATCGGCACAGACGACAATTTGGTGCGCCCAATCTTCTTTCGATAGGGCAAGCACTAAGTCTGGGCCGATACCCGCAGGTTCCCCTGCGGTTACGACAATTCTACGAATTGTATTAGTTGTCATTGTTGTCATCCACGATTTCAACAAACGCACTTGCGCGTAGCTCTTGCATCCATGCGCCCGCTTCTTCATTAAATTTACGGTTAAATAGAATACGGTAAGCTTTGTTCTTCATCGCTGAGTCAGTACGGTCCACTTGGCGACGATCCAACACTTCAACGATATGCCAGCCGTGAACGGTTTTGAACGGTTCGCTGATTGAGCCAACTGGCAGAGTTTCTACTTGGTGCTTGAATTCTGGCACGTAAAGATCTGGTGTTTGATAACCTAGTTCACCGTCTTGTGCTGCCGAGCCAGGATCTTGACTGTATTGTGTTGCCAATTGAGCGAACGTTGCTTCACCGGCTTTGATGCGGCGTACAAATTCATTCAGTTGCTTCTTCGCCCCTTCGTCGCTCAGAATCACGGTTGGTTTAATCAAAATATGACGCGCATTTACTTCCGTTACCGCAACCGTTTCTAGGCCTTTTACATCCTCTATTTTTAGGATGTGGAAACCAACGCCACTACGGAATGGACCAATAATGCTGCCTTTGTTTTGCATCTTGATCTGATCAGCAAAGATGGTTGGCATCTCTTCTTTACGCATCCAGCCCCAGTCACCACCTTGTAAAGCTTTAGGACCTTTTGAGTAGGTGTAGGCCATCTCCGTAAAGTCTGCACCTTCGTTTAGCTTTTTCGCGAGCGCTTTAGCTTCTGCTTCTACAGCTGACTTTTCTTTATCGTCAGAGAAGCGCAGTTGAATGTGTCCAATTTTGTATTGAACAGTCGCATTGGTTTCTTGTGATAGTTGCTCAGCAAGGCTATCGACCTCTGCTGGAAGGATATTAATACGGCGACGAACCAGTGCATTGCGAGCTTCTGATGCGGCGATTTCCTTACGAATTTGTTCGCGGAATTCTGGGTAACTTAAACCTTCACTTTCTACAGAAGCGGCGAGTTGTTCTACTGTTTGCTCATTATTACGTGCGATCTCTGCAATCGCTTGGTTTAAACGGTTGTCGTCAATACGCACACCAATACGGTCTGCTTCTTGGCCTTGCAACGTGTCAATAATAAGTTTTTCAACAACTTGTTCTTTTAATACTCTGGTAGAAGGTAAGCTCTTTCCACTTTGACGTGCGTTGGCTTGCAGCGTTTTCATCGCTGTTTCGATGTCGCTTTGTAGAACTACACCGTCGTTCACGATGACCGCAACCTTATCGATCTCTACTGGTGCTGCAACCGCTCCGCAAGAGAGTAGGGTCGTGAATAAGATTGATTTCCAAATTTTCATTTAAAATTCCGTCAGTATTTTTGAATAGGCGTCTTATTCATTTAAGACGCCTATTTTGATTAATTGTTCAGATAGAATGGGCGGCCGTACTTAATCGCGTTGTCAGAACCATCCAGTTCTTTGACAGCAGTGTCTTCACGCTGGTTGGTCGCAAAGCCTTGAATACCGAAGTTAACGCTGAAGTTATTTTCGTATTCAGGTGATGCCCCGGTGCTGCCGATAGCTTGGTCTTCCCAACCAAGCAATTGGTTTGAGTAAGTGACGCCAATGTACCAACAGTCAGATTGGTAACGTAGGCTCGCTAACCATTCTAGGTCCGCATTTTCATTGAGGTCGTAGTAGTATTGACCACTCGCAGACCAGTTCGGGTTGAACTCGTAGGCCGCTACAATACCTGCTTGAGAAATACCTTTACGAGTAATTGTGTCTAGGTTTTCGAGAATGATCGTATCTTCGATGTATTCACGCGTAACGTAGCGATAGTTACCCTGAATAAAGCCGCCGTTGAATTGGTATTCCAAGGTACTGTTTGCCAACTGCATGGAGCTCAAATCAATATCGTATTGAATTCCACCGTGATAGAACAAGTAATCGTTGTAGTTGAAATCAGCTTCAATTGCCCATGATGAGTAATTGGTTGTCTCATCCGGAAGATTTGGGCTGTTGCTCAGTTTGGTCTTTTTATCGAAGTAGTAAATCTGACCAAATGAAACGTTAAGACGCTCCTTATAGTCATCATCAAAGAAGCGAGTACTCGCACCGTAGCTTAACTGGTTCGCCGAGGCGATTTTATCAATGCCACTGTACTTACGACTGCGGAATAGCCCGTAGTAGTCGGTTTGTAGCAAGGTGGTATCGTAGTTGTAGATGTTGGTTTGATCTTCTTCAGGTACGTACAAGTACTGCAGCTGAGGCTCCAGTGTTTGTGTGTAGCCCTTGATCCAGCTTGTATCTCGCTCTAAGTAAAGTTGCGCATGCGTACGGAACTCAGGAATAACACGAGAAACTTCATCATCCAACTGGTTTTGCAAGTTTACATCTGTCAAACCCGTTAAGTCTTGAGAGTAATACGTAGAGAGCACACGCGCTTCTGTTGTCCACGTTGCCCATGAGTTTGAGAGTGGTAATGTAAGCCCTGGTTCAATGTGAACACGGGTCGCATTTGGTCGCGCAGCATCGCTCGTATCGAAGCGGCTGACTTGGCTCTTCACGTCAAAGTTAAGGTAATTTCCCCACAACGGCGTGTAGTAGTTCAAGTCTAACTGAGGAAGCAGGCGATAAGGGCGGTTCTCTTCTTTCAATAAGATTTGGAAGTCACGAACGGTTAACGAGGCATCCCAGAAGTCAGAACGATATTGTACTTGTCCTTCTTGAACCAGTTGACCATCTTCACGGTTACCAATGTCGGAGTCGAGATCGAGGAAGTAATCAATATCACTCACTTTTGAGTAATCGACTTTGACTATCCACTGTTTATTGATGATACCGTCGTGTTTAACTTGGTAGCCCCAACGAGACTCGTCCTGATATTTGCGATCACTATTGAGGTATTCGCCTTTGATTTCTCCATTTCCCCAACCATCTGTTAGGTAGCGGAAGTCAGTATCGAGTTTTGTACCACGTTGCTGCATATAGAGCGTGGTGAGTGTCATGTCATATTGAGGCGCGATGTTCCAATAGAATGGCACCTCGACTTCCATACCATCACTAGAACCGTACGATAAAGAAGGGAAGAGGAAACCCGTTTTACGCGTATCTCCAATTGGCATGGTTAGATACGGCACATAGAAAACAGGCACATCTAACACTTCAAATCGAGGATGGTGCAGCGTCGCTGTCTCTTCATCTTGGTCAACATCGATGCCTGACGCAACCAATCGCCATGAATTATCGCCTTGAGGGCACGATGTGATAGAGCCGTCTTCGAGTTCATAAACCGACTGACCTGTGCGAGCGATATAGGCTGCAGTGCCTCGGCCTTGTTGGCAAAGGAACTGATAATCGGTGTTCTCAAGTGAAAACGTATCTTGATTAATGTCGTTAGTAACACGATCAGATCGAGCTTTGACTTGGCCGTCATTGAAAGTCACGTTGCCTTCGGCAACCACGACGTTGTCTTGTTGGTGCAGCGTTACGCTATCTGCGGTAATTTTCTTCTGGCCTTGGGTGACTTGTACATTACCTGAGTACTGAGCTTTGTCACCATTGATGGCTTGCAGGGTGTCAGCTTCTACCACTACTGGGGTATTAAGAGCGTCCTCCTCGCCACTTGTATCGACCAAACATTGATCTGTGGCGGGCATTTCCTGCACACTATCATGGATATTCGCTTCAGCTTGAGTGGTGGGTACAAACAAGGCGGTGCTGATAGAGGCCGCTAAAAATGTGCGGGAGAAATGTTGCATTGAATTGAACTTTCCTGTGTCACTACTACTCGATGGCTATAGGGCTTGTTGTACCCTAGCGTAATAGCCAAATGAATCAACTATAGTCGCATTTATCCCAGCGTATTGATTCACTGTGGCATAATGACGACAAAATAGCTGCAAAGATAAGCAGGCGAAATGGCCTAGCCGAAATAAAACTAATTCCATTATCATAAAGGAAATCGTTGCATCCGGCACTATAAGACCGCCGTCGTCGATAAAAATTCATTGATAGAGAACACATAATGCATATTTTTGGCAAAATTCTGGGTGCCTTTTTTGGCTTGTTACTTGGCGGGCCGCTAGGTTTACTCTTTGGCTTATTTATTGGCCATCAATTCGATAAAGCACGTCGCTTGAATCAAGCCGGGTTCTCTACTGGCGGCTTTGGAAAAGGGCCAAGTCAAGCTCAGCGCCAAGAAGAGTTTTTTAAAGCGGCGTTTGCGGTAATGGGACATGTGGCAAAAGCGAAAGGCCAAGTCACCAAAGAGGAAATCCAACTGGCTTCAGCCATGATGGACCGCATGAATTTGCATGGCGAACAGCGTCGCGCAGCGCAAGACGCGTTTCGTGAAGGTAAAGACAGCGACTTTCCGTTAGAAGATGTTCTTGTTCGTGTGAAAATTTCGACAGCTGGTCGCTTTGACTTGTTGCAATTTTTCTTAGAGCTGCAAATCTCGGCGGCCTTTGCAGATGGCTCGATCCACCCGAGTGAACGAAATGTACTACACAAGATTGCACGTGGTTTGGGTTTCTCTTCTGAGCAATTAGAGCGTCGTTTGCAAATGCAAGAAGCCGCATTTCGTTTCCAAAGCCAGGGCGGTTTTCATGGTCAGCATCAAGGCCAATCTTCTGGTGGTAGCTGGCAACAAGCTTCACAAGCAGATCAACTGGCTGACGCGTACAAAATTCTGGATGTGTCTTCAGATGCCGACAGTAAAACCGTCAAGCGTGCTTATCGTAAATTGATGAACGAGCATCACCCGGACAAATTGATGGCTAAAGGTTTACCACCAGAGATGATGAACGTCGCGAAAGAGAAATCTCAAGAGATTCAAAACGCTTACGATCTTATTAAGAAGGTTAAAGGCTTTAAGTAGTCGGACGTTTTCTATCAAACATTTGGATGTAAAAAAGGGCACTCAGTGCCCTTTTTTTCATGTCTTAGTCTTTGAGTTGCCGGTGTCTTTAGCTTTTGGCCTATTATGTCCCTAATGCTAATTGACCTCACATCCCCCCAGTTTAGTTGGCTTGATTCAAGTCCCAATCGTATTCGTATTTCACTTTGCCAGAGAAATTTTTGTATTGCGGTGCGTACTTTGCGATGTGTTTGAAGATTTGTTTTTCTCCACCAAAGTCCGTTGCAAACCAATCATAAATAGAAGACAGCTGTGCCGTGTTACCTTGGATAGATACGCCTTTGCTGCTGTTGATAAATGTTTTGGCGGCACTATCCAGTAGAGCTTGCGTGTTGTCAGCAGTGAATGCTTGAGATTGCAGATTAGGGCATCCTAGGCTGGCACAGTTAACCGCGTAATGCGTTCTTGGGTCATTCCAAATTGGACGCAAAATTCGATGTTCAATATCGTTTAAAGTTAGATCCTTCCCATTGACCACGACCACATCGTCTCCCCAAGGACCAAAGCTAAATAAACCACCTAGCTTGGTGATTGATTCGACTGGATAGTTATCCAAAATAAGATCTACCGTGATGGCGTTGTAAAGGTTTACCCAATAGGCATATTGCTCTGCTTGGTTGTATTGTAGAGGGTTTAGTTTTGCCAAACGCTGGATGTATTGTTTCAGCTTAGTTTTATCGACAGAGGAGACTTGGCTATAACGAAACAAGGTATTCTCGCCTTGTTCAACTAAATAAGTATCGAGCAGTTGTTGCCATTCTTGATGAGAAATTTGGGTTTGGTTGGCTTGATTCGATTGTTTCCAATATGGCCATAAGTCGGATTTAGGCGCGGAAAATGTCGAGAAAGAAACCAGAGCACACAACAGCAATAACAGACGCTTCATAGAGATACCTTTGAATGAGATATTGTTGATAGTGTAGACCAGTTTAGTGCTTGTTTTCTTTCAGTAATCAGTGGCCTTTATTCGCCGTCATTCTGAGGAGCATAAGCGATATCAGGAATCTAATACCCACAAACTCTTGAGTACAGAAAGTATGAATCTGCAAAGTGCGCTGTGGTAGTCGATCCTGAATCACGCTCCTTCGTCGCTGTTCAGGATGACGAATTTCAACAGAGGCGTTCGGCATTCCGTAAGCAAAGCGATATAAAATCAGTTGTCTAAATAATTAAAAGGGCCGACAATTGCCAGCCCTTGATTTGTGTATTTACTAACGCGTCTTAACGCAAGAAGCTCGGGATATTTGCCTCGTACTCGGCAATCTTATCTTCATGCTGAAGGGTTAGGCCAATGTTGTCCAAACCGTTTAGCAAGCAATGACGACGGAACGAATCGATTTCAAAGCTGTACTCTTTGCCGTTGGCGCGAACCACATTCGTTTCTAGGTCGACCTCGACTTCTGCACCTTCATTCGCCTCAACAAACTGGAAGATTTCATCCACTTCTTGCTCAGTCAAGCGAACTGGTACCATTTGGTTGTTGATCGAGTTGCCGTAAAAAATATCGGCAAAGCTTGGAGCGATCATCGCTTTGATGCCGTAATCCGCTAGTGCCCACGGTGCGTGCTCACGAGATGAGCCACAGCCGAAGTTCTCACGAGCCAGCAAGATAGATGCGCCTTGGTAGCGAGGTGCGTTCATCACGAACTCTGGATTTGGCTGTTCGCCAGCATCGTCTAGGAAGCGCCAGTCATGGAATAGGTGCTTACCGAAGCCTAGGCGAGAGACCTTTTGTAGGAACTGCTTTGGAATGATGGCATCAGTATCAACGTTCGCTGCATCTAGAGGAACAACTAAGCCTGTGTGTTGTTTAAAGCCTGACATTGGTTTGCTCCTTAGTCTAGTTCACGAATATCTACAAAGTGACCAGCAATTGCTGCTGCCGCTGCCATCGCAGGGCTCACTAGGTGGGTACGGCCATCACGACCTTGGCGGCCTTCAAAGTTACGGTTTGAAGTAGACGCACAACGTTCATGTGGACCCAAACGGTCATTGTTCATTGCTAGACACATCGAGCAACCTGGTAGGCGCCACTCAAAGCCCGCTTCTTTAAAGATAACGTCCAAGCCTTCCGCTTCTGCTTGCGCTTTTACTTGCTCAGAGCCAGGAACGATTAGCGCTTGAACGTGAGGCGCGACTTTGCGACCTTTCGCTACTTCAGCGGCTGCGCGCATGTCTTCGATACGTGAGTTAGTACAAGAACCAACGAAGACTTTATCGACGTTGTAATCAGACAATGACTTGCCTGCCTCTAGGCCCATGTAAGCCAATGCTTTTTCTGCCGATGCTTTTTCTACTGGGTCGGCAAAGCTTTCTGGTGCTGGGATAGGTTGATCTACCGCGATAACTTGGCCTGGGTTAGTTCCCCAAGTGACTTGTGGTTTGATATCCGCTGCGTTTAGTGTCACGACTGCATCAAACTGAGCATCATCGTCCGTTTTTAATGTCTTCCAGTACTCTACTGCTGCATCAAAATCCGCACCTTGAGGTGAGAATTTACGGCCTTTGATGTATTCGAACGTGGTTTCATCTGGTGCAATCAAACCGGCTTTCGCTCCTAGCTCAATCGCCATGTTACATACGGTCATGCGGCCTTCCATTGAAAGGTCTGTGATCGCTTCACCGCAGAATTCAACTACGTAACCTGTACCGCCAGCAGCTGTGGTTTCACCGATGATGGCTAGCACGATATCTTTAGCCGTGATACCCGGAGCCACTTTGCCTTTTACTTCGATCTTCATCGTTTTAGCGCGCGCTTGTTTTAGCGTTTGAGTTGCTAATACGTGCTCAACTTCAGATGTACCAATACCAAAAGCGAGAGAACCGAACGCACCGTGTGTAGCCGTGTGCGAGTCACCACAAACAATGGTCATTCCCGGTAGGGTAATACCAAGCTCTGGGCCCATAACGTGCACAATACCTTGGTATTTATGGTTGATGTCGTAAAGCGTAACGCCAAATTCTTCACAGTTTTTCGATAGCGTTTCCATCTGGATACGTGCCATCTCACCGGATGCGTTGATGTCTTTGGTTGTTGTGGAGACGTTGTGGTCCATGGTGGCAAAAGTTTTGCTGACCTGACGCACTTTGCGACCTTTTTCACGCAAGCCGTCAAATGCTTGCGGAGACGTCACTTCATGTACCAAGTGACGGTCGATGTACAAGATTGGGTTTTCCCCTTCTGCTGCGACGGCAACGTGTGCGTCGTAGACTTTTTCGTATAATGTTTTGCCCATTGTTTGCTTCCTTTCCTCGTTATCCTTGTTGCTTTGTTTTAGCACCAATGACTTAAAGGTAAGTCATTGATGGATAGAGGATTTAGTATTTATTATGAATCTGTTCTGTATTAAGAGTTTAAGATGTACTCAGCGATCTTATCGCCCATCTCAGACGTCGAAAGTGCTGGGTTGTCACCAGCAAGGTCACCCGTTAGTTCCCCCGCTGATAGCGCTTTTGAAACTGCCGTTTCGATGTCTTGTGCCGCCGTTTCCTCACCTAGGCTATAACGTAGCATCAGTGCCGCAGACAGGATTTGTGCCACAGGGTTAGCGATGTTCTTACCTGCGATATCTGGTGCACTGCCACCTGCTGGCTCGTACAGACCGAATTTGCTTTCGTTTAGACTTGCTGATGGCAACATACCCATAGAGCCTGTGATCATCGCACATTCATCAGAAATGATGTCGCCGAAGATGTTTGAACATAGCATTACGTCGAACTGAGCAGGGTCTTTGATAAGCTGCATAGTCGCGTTATCAATGTACATGTGTGACAACTCGACATCTGGGTAGTCTTTTGCGATTTCTTCGACTACTTCACGCCATAAGATAGAGCTTTGTAGAACGTTCGCTTTGTCGATAGAGCACACTTTCTTGCGACGTAGACGAGCAGACTCAAAAGCGATTTTTGCAATACGTTCGATCTCAAAGCGGTGGTACACCTCAGTATCAAATGCTTTTTCTGTTGCGCCTTCACCTTCACGACCTTTCGGTTGGCCGAAGTAGATACCACCCGTCAGTTCACGGACTACCACGATGTCAAAGCCGCGACCCGAGATGTCTGCACGTAGCGGTGAGAAAGCTTCAAGACCTGAGTGAATTTGCGCTGGACGTAAGTTACAGAACAGTTGGAAGTGTTTACGTAGCGGCAGTAGGGCACCGCGTTCAGGTTGGTCGTTTGGTGGTAAGTGCTCCCACTTAGGGCCGCCAACCGAGCCGAATAGGACTGCATCAGACTCTTCACATGCTTTTATTGTGCTCTCTGGAAGTGGGCAACCGTGATTGTCGATCGCGATACCACCGACATCATGCTCGTCACGCTCAAACGCAATACCATGTTTCTTTTCGATTGCATCCAATACTTTATGTGCCTGCGCCATTACTTCCGGGCCAATGCCGTCACCGGGTAGGACGGCAATTTTGTACGATTTGTCTGTCATGTTAATCCTTTAAGTTTTCTAATTTTGAGCTTAATTATTTCAACGAGCGTGTTCTTTCCTGAGCCGTGTAGCCCGGTTGTTATTACACTGTCGCAATCTTTTTCTGCTTCATTTCTTCGATTTTATCTGCACGATGAATGCTGTTAATAACGTGCAATAATGCTTGGCCGGAAGCCTCAACGATGTCGGTGGAAACACCCGTACCGTGGTATTTGCGACCTTTGTAGTTGGCAATGATGTCTGCTTGACCCAAACCATCTTCACCTTCACCTTTCGCGGTTAGGTCGAATTTATCCAGAACGATGTCGTAGCCTGTCACGCGGTAGATACATTGGTATAGCGCATCAACTGGGCCATTACCGACCGCTGCTTCACACATTTCTTCATCACCGCATTGCATTTTGATGCTGGTGGTAGCCATTACGCTGCCAGACTGCACGCTTAGGTAGCTCAATTTGTAGAAGTCATCTTCTTCACGCAAGTTCGAGAAGTGCATTAGGGCTTCTAGGTCGTAATCGAACACTTGGCCTTTGCGATCAGCAAGTTTCAAGAAATCCGCATACAGCGCGTCTAGGTTGTACTCGTCTTCGTTGTAACCCATGGTATCCATATGGCTCTTCACGGCAGCGCGACCGCTGCGGCTGGTTAGGTTCAGAGCTTGGTTTTTTAGGCCAATAGACTCAGGGGTCATGATTTCGTAGGTATTCTTATTCTTCAACATGCCATCTTGGTGGATGCCTGAAGAGTGGCTAAACGCATTTGCACCCACAATTGCTTTGTTGCTTTGAATAGGCATATTGCATAGCTGGCTAACCAACTTACTGGTGCGGTGAATTTCATCATGCTTAATGCCAGTGTGAACGCCCAAAAACTCTTGACGAGTCTTGATGATCATTGCGATCTCTTCAAGTGAACAGTTACCCGCTCGCTCTCCAATGCCATTGATCGTGCCTTCTATCTGACGTGCGCCAGCTTGAACGGCGGCAATAGAGTTGGCAACTGACATCCCCAAATCGTCGTGACAGTGAACGGAGATGATCGCTTTATCAATGTTCGGAACGCGGTTAAATAGGGTTTCAATAATTCCACCAAACTCACTTGGTACGGTGTAGCCAACGGTATCTGGAATGTTGATTGTACTCGCACCTGCATTGATGGCGGCTTCTACCATGCGACATAGGTTGTCTATAGGAGTACGACCTGCATCTTCACAAGAAAACTCGACATCATCAGTGTAGTTACGTGCATGTTTAACGGCGTTGACTGCCATTTCTAGTACATCGTCGTAGCTGCGGCGTAGTTTGTCTTCTACGTGAATGGTGGAAGTGGCTAAAAACGTGTGAATACGGAATTGGTCAGCCACTTTTAATGCTTCAGCGGCAGCATCAATGTCTTTCGCAACGGCACGCGAAAGGGCACAAACTCGACTGTTTTTTATGTTTTTTGCGATGGTTTGTACAGACTCGAAATCACCTGGTGAAGAGATTGGGAAGCCAGCTTCGATAACATCAACGCCGAGTCTTTCCAGCGCATAGGCAATCTGCAGTTTTTCTTTAACCGTCAAGCTTGCTGACAACGCTTGCTCGCCATCACGCAATGTGGTGTCGAATATAATGACCTGATCGTTCATGTTTGCTTCCTTCCTGATTTCTGCACTTTCGCGCAAGTGAATCGTTTACTTCCAGTATTTAGATATAAAAAAACCCGCATTCTCATGCGGGTTCTTAGAAATTGGTGTGGTTATTTTTCTTCCACAGCCTACCCGCGCGAACTGGTCACGATCAGGAGGAGGCTAAGCAGGATAGAAAAATGAGCTGACATAGTTGTTAAGCTTTCCACATAATTAAGTTAACAAATTAGTACCGCACTCCATGAAGCGCGTCAACCCTAAAGTCGATTTTTTATTCATATCGGATGAGTCTTTTCGTTTGCTTGAAAAAAATGATGCACTAAGTGAAACGACATGATGCGATAGAAACGTGCTAGAAGAAGTAAGTTCTCATCAAGTTTGCGACGTTTCATTACCAAAACAAGCATCGGGATTGCGACTTGTCACACAAAGGTCCGAATTGTTTGGCAAAAGTTTTGAATGACCATTTATAGTAGTGCAGTTGCACTAGGTAAAAGAAATAAGGGTTAGGGAAAGAATGAGGTTAACAAAACAATTTGGACGTTCAGCCATAGTATTTACTCTGGTCAGCTTGTCGGGTTGTCAGCTGTTTCAATCGCAGACCTATGTGGAAGTGGCTTCCCCCGTTGTTATGAATGATCACTCACAGAGCGTCATGGTTATCAATGATCAAATGGATCGATTTTTGAGTTATGAGGGACGCGAATCGTTCTTGAATCAGATGCTTGTTGCCCTTGAGTCTGACAGCCGAAATAAGTTTAAAGGTAAAGATCCGGAAACGTATTCTTGGTGGAAGATCCGCGTTCAACCTAGTGAGAAACAGCAAGCGGAAGTTTTCCGACCAACCACTGAAGGTGTCGATACTTCAAGCCCAGTAGAGTTTATGGATGTTTCTTACCGCTCTAAGACCACATTAAACCTACGCTCCAAACCGAGTCTTGAAGGGGAAAAGCTTGGCGTATTATCGAAAGGGGAAGTCTTTAATGTGCTAGCAAAAGTAGTTGATCAACCTTGGTTTCTCGTTGAACAGAAAGGAGTGATAAAAGGTTATGTCCATAAGGATTATGCGCGCAGCAATGTGATAAATCGTGACATTTTATCTACACAGCCTAACCCTTTACTAGAGCCTAACTCGAGTAAAACGGAGCAAACGAGTATAGAGCATGAACTGTCGGGAAACTATACTTGCCGCTCACTGAGCTATGAGCTTACAAAAGATGGCGACATGACGACGGGCTCTTTGCGCGCCTGCCGCAAGAAGAGAAAAGTCTGGTATATAGACACCCCTCAACCGCAACTATCAAACCCTTCTTAATGTTCTATTTTTATGGTTATGCCCAATAGATAAATTGTTGGGCGCACCTTAATTTGGCCTTTGTCATTAATTGTCCAAACTCCCGTCATGCTGTTGTCACCTAAACCTCCTACTTTTCACAGAAAGGCGTTGTCAAAGTAAGGAAAGGTCACATGCGAACCATAGAGACAATTACACAGCCAATTGCAACCATTGCTAAGTTTGATTTAGCGCTCTCTAGTGTTTGTCTTAAGCACCGTTTTAATCAACAAGTCGCCAATATCAGTAAAGGAGTTTCCCACAGTGGTGACGGGCATCTTTACTTGGTGTTGGGGTTATTAGCTTGGTATTTAGATAAGGAGCAAGGAGTCTGGTTTTTACTGGCGGGTTTACTTGCTTTTGCTATCGAGCTACCAATTTATTGGACGCTGAAAAATAGTTTTAAGCGTCGTCGCCCTGAAGAGCTTAATGCACTCCTTCCTGCTTTTATTACCCCCTCTGATCGCTACAGTCTTCCTTCAGGACACACTGCCGCTGCGTTTGTCATGGCGACGCTGATTGACCATTTCTATCCGAGCCTAGGCGTTGCTGCATTCTTTTGGGCAAGTTTAATCGGAACCGCGCGAATCTTATTGGGTGTGCACTTTTTTACCGATGTCATCATTGGTGCACTGCTTGGCAGTCTTTGTGGTGGATTAGCGATTGCGATGTTGGGAGGCTAATTGATGAAAATCTTGTACGGTGTTCAAGGGACAGGAAACGGACATATTGCACGCGCAAGGGCGATGAGTCATGCGTTTAAAGAGCACGATGTTGAGGTCGACTTTTTGTTTTCTGGGCGAGCGCCGGAAAAATACTTTTCAATGGAAGCATTTGGCGATTACCAGACTCGCCGAGGCTTCACCTTTATTACCGAAAAAGGCTCTGTAAACTACGCGAAAACAGCATTGAATAACAATTTGGTGCAGTTTTTCAAAGAAGTTAAGCAACTCGATCTGTCGTCCTACGATCTTATCATTAATGATTTCGAACCTGTGACTGCGTGGGCAGCGAGACAACAAAATAAGCCTTCTATTGGTATCAGCCACCAAAATGCTTTCCGTTATCCGGTGCCACTAAAGGGAGCAAGTTGGTTAGATAAATCCGTCATTGAATACTTTGCGCCTTCTCAACACCACCTTGGTTTGCATTGGCATCATTTTGATCAACCTTTGTTACCACCGATAGTGCATACCGTCGATAGCCAAGCAGAAAACGACGACTTCGTGTTGGTGTATCTACCGTTCGAATCGATTGAAGATATCTCGGACTTATTGTTCCACTTTAATCAACAAGCGTTTATCTGTTATCACCCGGATGTGATCGAATGTGAGCAGGTAGAAAACATAGAACTGCGCCCTTTATGCCACAGCAACTTCCAGCATCATTTGCATCGCTGTAGTGGTGTCATTGCTAATGGTGGGTTTGAGCTTCCTTCAGAAGCCTTGTCTTTGGGGAAAAAATTGTTACTAAAGCCACTCGCGGGTCAATTCGAGCAGCAGAGCAATGTTGCTACCTTAGAATATTTAGGGCTTGCGATGTCGATGGAGAGCTTAGACATTTCCGCAGTACGCCAGTGGCTAAAGGAGCAACAAGCCGAAAGTGTGAAATACCCAGATGTTGCTCAGGCTATTGTTCATTGGGTACTGCAAGGTGCATGGGATTCAAAAGCAGAGTTATCCAGAAAGCTGTGGGAGCAGGTTGATTTTCCAAGTTACGTGTCGAACATTTAAGTACGTTGTTCAGTACACTGTTCCTTCCATTTTTGACACGATTTTGTTGCAGCCTTTCTGTTTAGAAGGCTGCATTTTTATTCTTCCTCTCTCATTTCTATTCAGTGTGTATTTGCTGATAATTTGACTGATAAGTGCAAAATTCAATCAGAGATATAGCTGTCATCTGTTGTTCTTATTCCAACTAATAACTGAGCTAAATGCATGCTTGTGTTGACCGCCTGTCCTATCAATTTGCTAAATACGTCCTCAAAGAATGCATTTTTACGTGTTTTATAGTTTTTTATGTTTTTATCAAGTCTTTGTTATTTAATAAATAAATACCTAATTGGCTAAAATTTACTGATTAAATATCAATCTAGTTGCGAAACCGCAATCGATTAGTTGATAGTACAGTTCGAGCCGGAAGTATCCGGACGATAAATATAATAAAAAGTTAGGTTATCTGTTCGTAAAATGATTCGAATCCAGCCGCCGTCTTTTGTGCGAGATGGGATTCTATTCGTTATGAATTTAATGAACAAAGTTGACGATTACAAAAGAGGCGCACTCAATGTTAGAGAAGAAAGACGCGATGAGCGCAATTGCTAGCTACCGTATGGAAAGCACTTTGCGTGGTGTAGATTTAAACCTACTGACTGTATTTGATGCTGTAATGCAAGAGCAAAATATTACTCGTGCAGCACATAACCTAGGCATGTCTCAGCCGGCGGTAAGTAACGCCGTGGCACGCTTAAAAGTGATGTTTAACGACGAGCTATTCATGCGCCAAGGCCGTGGTATTCAGCCTACGCAACGAGCACGTCAACTGTTTGGCCCTATTCGCCAAGCACTACAGCTGATTCGCAATGAACTTCCTAGCTCTGTATTCCAACCAGAATCTTCGACTCGCTTATTCAAGCTTGCGATTTGCAGCCCTTGTGACATGCGTTTTGCTCCGAAGATCATGGCAAAAGTGAATCAACAAGCACCAAACGTTCAGCTTCACCTAGATGCAGAATTTGACCGTTTGTTGTCTGAGCGTATGCGCTACCAAGAAATTGATTTCGTGATCGACTACGCTCGTTTTGATGAGCAAGGTTTCTCAAGCACTGAAATCTTCAAAGATGAATTAGTGGTTATCGCATCAAAAACCCACCCACGCATTCAAGGTGGTGTGACGGCTGAGCAACTGCTTAACGAAAAGCATGCGAAGTTATCGAAAGTGCATGGCCAACGTAGTTTCTCAGAGCAAGCGTACCGTGAACTGGATTGCCAAGCGGCGTATGAAGGTTCTAGTTTAAGCAACCTACTATACGTGGTGGGTCAATCTGAGCTTGTGACTATTGCACCACGTTGGATGGCGGAAAATGCGGTAAACAGCGATCAACTGCAAATTCTTGATTTCCCATTTGCGAACAAAGAAATCAGCGGCTTCTTAAGCTGGCATGAATCAAGCGAAAAAGATAAAGGCCACATTTGGCTGCGCGATCAACTGATGATCACTTGTGGTGAAGTCGTTGCCGCAAAATAAGATGACGTTTGGTCTTCTCGATTAGACCATATTGGTAATCATCAATTTTTACAATTCATTGGTCCCCGAGCGATTTTTGTCTCTCGGGGCTTTTTGTTTTCGTAATCAACAATCGAAACAGTAAGTTAAATAGAGTAATCATTCAGCAATTTGAGGTACGTTCGCGACGTATAAGTGATAGTTGTCTCTTATTAGTGATAAGTTTGATACTGGTCAGTTGCGTTTTAGCAAGCCGTGAGTACACTTGTTCGCTCAATTAGCTTACGCCTGTAAGCCAAAAGGTAAGTAAAAGAATGGCCAAGTTAGATTTTCATATCGTTAAACGTATTCGTGAACAAATTGCGAACGGTGGTACACGCGTTGCACTCAAGCATAAAGTGGGTGAGGAGTGGCAAGGTATTACGTGGACGCAATTTGGTCAGCAAGTTGATGCTTTATCACTTGCACTTTTGGCTCAGGGATTAGGAGTCCAAGATAAGATCGGCATTTTCTCGAACAACATGCCGCAATGGACGATTGCTGATATCGCAGCACTGCAATTACGCAGCGTGACAGTACCTATTTACCCAACCAATACTGCCGCTCAGTCGGCGTACATCATCAACAATGCAGACGTCAAAGTTCTGTTTGTTGGTGAACAGCCTCAATTTGATGCAGCAGTGAGCATTTTTGACCAGTGCGAACAGTTAGAGCTCATTGTTGCGATGTCTGATGATATAGAACTTGGCGATCATGATTTCGTTATCTCTTGGCAAGCATTTGTTGCCAAAGGCGACACTACATATCAAGTTGAATTGGATGCGCGTTTAGATCAGGCAAAAGAAGATGATCTACTCACGCTCATCTACACCTCGGGTACAACAGGCCAGCCAAAAGGCGTTATGTTGGACTACGCAAACATTGCGGCGCAATTGGAAGGGCACGATCAGCGCTTGAGCCTTTCTCAAAGTGACGTGTCATTATGTTTCCTTCCGTTGTCACACGTATTTGAGCGCGCTTGGACCTTTTATGTATTGTACAAAGGGGCGACCAACTGCTATTTGCAAGACACCATGCAAGTACGTGATGCACTGAGCCAGGTGCGACCTACCGTGATGTGTGCCGTACCGCGTTTCTATGAGAAGATCTTCTCTGCGATTCACGAGAAAGTGTCTCGCGCGCCGATTCATCGTAAGATCATGTTTACTTGGGCAGTCAACATGGGCGCAAAAATGGCCGCTTGTCATCAAGAAAAACGTCAGCCATCGCTCTTGCTGCGTAAGTCATACGCTTTGGCGGATAAGTTGGTTCTGAGCAAACTGCGTGCGCTACTTGGCGGGCAAATCAACTTTATGCCTTGTGGTGGTGCAAAGCTGGATGAAACCATCGGTCGATTCTTCCATGCGATTGGTATCAACGTTAAGTTGGGCTACGGCATGACTGAAACCACGGCGACAGTATCCTGTTGGGATGATAAATGTTTTAACCCCGACTCTATTGGTATGTCGATGCCTGGCGCACAGGTTAAGATCGGCGAAAACAACGAGATTCTGGTTCGTGGTCCAATGGTGATGCGTGGCTATTACAAAATGCCAGAAGAGACGGAAAAGACCTTTGATGAGCACGGTTTCCTAAAAACGGGCGACGCTGGTTACATTGATGAAAATGGCAACTTGTTCATCACCGATCGTATCAAAGAGTTGATGAAAACTTCAGGTGGTAAATACATCGCTCCACAAATGATTGAAGGTGCGATTGGTAAAGACCACTTCATCGAGCAAATCGCAGTCATTGCGGATACTCGTAAGTTTGTTTCTGCGCTTATCGTGCCTTGTTATGACTCGCTAGAAGAGTACGCGAAAGAGCTGAATATCAAATATCACGATCGCGTTGAGTTGATTAAGCACCACCAGGTGGTCGAAATGCTTGAGAAGCGTGTGAACGATCTTCAAAAAGAGTTGGCAAAGTTTGAACAAGTGAAGAAGTTTAAATTGTTACCAAGAGCTTTCTCTATGGATGATGGTGAGTTAACGCCAACTCAAAAACTTCGTCGTAAAGTCATCAATGACAAATACCAAGATGAAATTGAAGAAATGTATAAGGAAAAGTCGGATAAAAAGTAACTTAAGCTGACTTAGGTTTTATATTGATGAAAAAATCCCCAGTGATGTGATCGCGCATTGCTGGGGATTTTTGTTTGCATTGATTTTTTCTGCTTTGCTCGTCAAATAACGCTATTTCGCACCCTATAGCTAAAAGCTTATGAAATAATGTTCTTTTTTTAAGCGTTAATTTTTTAGGTTGTACTGTGAAATAGGAGATGTGTGGCTGCTATTCCTACTAACATTCTAATTACTAGTATCTTGTTTAAAAAGTAGACCAATCTCTCATTAGACCCTTTGATAATAAAACGTTACATTTGTTGGGTAACCTTGCGGGATGTTATGACGAACGCAAGACATAGCCGAAAACGTGGAAGTATTTCGATTAGGCTACGAATAAGACCTAGACTATGTAAAACCAGACCAATCCGTTGACCTTACGGTGAGGAAACTGGCTAAGGAGAGCAATTATGACAGCAATGTTGTCAGGCGCAGAGATGGTGGTTCAATCTCTGATAGAAGAGCACGTAGAGCAGATCTTTGGCTACCCAGGTGGCTCTGTTTTGGATATCTACGATGCACTGCATGCCAAAACCGATCAAATCAAACACGTACTTGTAAGGCATGAGCAAGCCGCCACTCATATGGCAGATGGTTACGCTCGAGCTACCGGTAAACCGGGTGTCGTACTTGTGTGCTCGGGGCCGGGCGCGACCAATACCATTACGGGTATTGCAACAGCGTATATGGACTCTATCCCAATGATCGTTATCTCGGGTAACGTACCGAATAGCCTAATTGGTAATGATGCTTTCCAAGAGTGTGACATCGTCGGTGTCTCCCGCCCAGTGGTCAAACACAGCTTTTTAGTAAAAAAAGCGGAAGATATTCCTGAAACAATCAAAAAAGCGTTTTATATCGCGACTACAGGTCGACCTGGTCCAGTTGTGATCGATTTGCCAAAAGATGTAATGAACCCGCAAATCAAACTGCCTTATCAATATCCAGAAACGCTTTCTATGCGCTCTTACAAGCCGACAACTTCGGGCCATAAAGGCCAGATTAAAAAAGCGCTTAAATCGCTATTAGAAGCGAAAAAACCAGTGCTTTATATCGGTGGTGGTGCGGTGATTTCTGGCGCCCATGAACATATTTTAGAGCTTTCCGACAAACTGAACCTACCAGTAGTGAGTACTTTGATGGGCTTGGGGGCATTCCCGGGTACACATAAAAACTCACTGGGCATGTTGGGTATGCACGGCACTTACGAAGCTAATATGGCAATGCATGAAGCGGATCTTATTTTTGGTATCGGTGTGCGTTTTGATGACCGTACAACCAACAACCTTGAAAAGTACTGCCCAAACGCAAAAGTGATGCATATTGATATCGATCCGTCATCGATCTCGAAAAACGTGAAAGTGGATTTGCCGATCGTAGGTTCTGCGGAAAAAGTGCTGACAACCATGCTCGGGCTGCTTGCAGAGCAAGGTAGTGAAAATGATCAAGATGCTATTACCGCATGGTGGGATGACATTCAAGTGTGGCGTGACCGCAACTGCTTGTCTTATGAAACGTCTCCAGAACGAATCAAGCCACAGCAAGTAATTGAAACGCTGCACAAGCTAACTAATGGCGACGCGTATGTGGCGTCTGATGTGGGCCAGCATCAGATGTTTGCGGCGCTGTACTACCCATTCAATAAGCCGCGCCGTTGGATAAACTCTGGTGGTCTTGGCACCATGGGATTTGGTCTTCCGGCTGGCATGGGCGTGAAGTTTGCCATGCCACAAGAAGAGGTCGTGGTTGTGACTGGTGACGGCAGTATTCAGATGAACATTCAAGAATTGTCTACAGCCATGCAATACGACATTCCAGTGAAGATCATCAACCTGAACAACCGATTCTTAGGCATGGTAAAACAGTGGCAAGACATTATTTATCAAGGTCGTCACTCTAATTCTTACATGAGTTCTGTTCCTGACTTTGCAGCGATTGCAGAAGCTTATGGTCACGTCGGTATTCGTATCGAAACGCCTGATCAGCTCGAAGAAGGGCTACAAAAAGCGTTGGATATGAAAGATCGTCTGGTGTTTGTGGACATCAACGTAGACGAAACCGAACACGTATACCCGATGCAAATCAAAGGTGAGGGTATGGATAAAATGTGGCTAAGCAAAACGGAGAGAACTTAATATGAGACACATTATTTCATTGCTATTGGAAAACCAACCGGGTGCGTTGTCTCGTGTTGTTGGTTTGTTCTCTCAACGTGGTTACAACATTGAATCTTTGACGGTATCACCGACTGATGATGAAACCCTGTCGCGAATGAACATTACCACGACATCTGATGAGATGCAGTTGGAACAAATTCAGAAGCAGTTACACAAACTGATCGATGTGCTGAAAGTACAAGAAGTCACCGAGTATGAGCACATTGAGCGTGAACTGATGATGGTGAAAGTGAAAGCCAGTGGTTTTGCGCGAGCAGAAGTGAAGCGGACGGCAGACATCTTCCGTGGCCAGATCGTGGATGTCACGGCTTCCCAATACACCGTACAACTTGCGGGTACGAGTGAAAAGCTAGATGCCTTCATTCAAGCGATATCCGAAGTGACCGAAGTTGTCGAAGTTGCTCGTAGTGGTGTCGTTGGCATTGCGCGAGGAGAGCGAGCCCTCAAACCTTAACTCTCTGATTGCATATAGAAAAGCCACTTAATCTAAGTGGCTTTTTTGTTTAGAAAATAACAATTAATGATATAATTGTCGTTTTAGTAAGCATGATAGGCATTAGACGTGTGAAAGTACCTAAGCGAGTCGGCACCTTATTGGCGACAGCACTATTTTTTAGTGCACTCACTGCCGCTTACTACTATCAGAAATATCTGACGTTGTTAGAAAACAATGTTGAGAACACCGCTCAAGAAGCGTTACATCAATTGGCCTATACTGGCCGTGAATACAGCAATATTCAGGATCAAATCGAAACGATCAGTGACCTACTTGGTCACAGCCAAAGTCTGTATGAATATCTGCGCCAACCTAACCGGGTGAACCGTTCCATCTTAGAAGACATGTGGATCTCGGTCGCAATCAATCAAAAGTTGTATAAGCAAATTCGCTTTCTTGATGTTTCTGGTCGAGAAAAAGTGAGGATTAATTATGAGATTGAAACAGGCGCTGCGTTGCCCGCGATCAAATTGCAAAATAAGTCAGAGCGAGATTACTTTCAATTCGCTAAGAACTTAGACGATGGCGAAATCGCTTCGTGGGGGATAGGTTTAGAACGAGAGTATGGCGAGTTAGTCTATCCCTATAGCCCGTCACTGCGTATTTTGATGCCTATTTCGCTTAACGGAAAGCGCGAAGGGTATCTTGTGCTTAATGTTGATATTGACTATTTATCCTCTCGACTCAACTATTCGTCAGTGCTTGATTTCCATATTGAGCTGATTAAGAGTGACGGATTTTACATTGATAGCCCTAAATCAGCTCGTTTGTATGGCCATATAATTCCCGCTCGCTCTCAATTTAATTTTGGCCGGATGTACCCAAACATTTGGCGTAGTTTAAATTCAAAAGATTCGGGCTATGCTTACAATGGTTCGAATTTGGTCGCGTATCGCACCATCCAGTTTGTTTCTAGCGAACCTCTTCATCTGGTTATTGATCTTACCAATGAGCAGTTATTATCCCGAGCTCAGAGGGATATTGATGACTTAATCCAAGAAGCGTTTTTTGTTCTAAGTTTGGTGCTCGGCTTCACTTTGCCGACGGCAGCCCTTGCTCTGCATTATCGGCGTCATAGTATGGAATCGAAGTTGGCTCGAGCTGCTCTTGATGGTATGACTGCGGTGATGATCTCGGATGCTTCACATAGAATCATCATGGTTAATCAAGAGTTTGAAAACATGATGGGTTACTCAACCAAGCATGCCCAAGGTTGGAGTGCACATCATTTAATTTTTCTACCTGAAGATCTCGAAGCAAACCTGAGTATCTGGAAAACACTGAAGAGTGAACACGTATGGGAAGGGGAGATTCGTTGTCGAACTAAGTTTAATCAAGTCTTTACTGCAATAATGCGTATTCAGGCGAATTTAACCAAATCAGGTAAAGTGAGTTATTACATTACGTCGCTGGTGGATATCTCTGGGCAAAAAGAGTTAGAAGAAAAATTACGAAACCTAAGCGAAAAAGATGGCTTGACGGGGTTGTGGAACCGCCGAAAATTTGAAGAGCAATTGGCGCAATATGCGGGGATTATTGAACGCTATCCTGATAGCCCTCCTGCTTGTTTGGCGTTGTTTGATATTGACCACTTTAAACGTATTAATGACGAGCTTGGCCACGACGAAGGAGACAAGGTGATTTGTAGTGTCGCAGAAACCCTCCTAGAAGAAGTCCGCAGCACAGACTTTGTATCTCGTGTCGGTGGTGAGGAATTTGCAGTGATTATGCCGCATACAACACTAGAAGAGGCTGAAATTGTATTGAACAGGCTACGTGTCGCGGTTCAAATGCGTAGTGATAGAGGCATTACTGTAAGTGCTGGGTATAGTGATTTAACCTCTGATCGTACAAGAACGTATAAATGTGCTGATATTGCTTTGTATGAGTCAAAAAGTGCAGGGCGTAACTGCGTATCGCTATGTCATAGTTATGATGATATTGCTTAGTGCTTTTACAAAAACGAAAAAACGGGGATAGACCCCCGCTTTTTAGTCTCAGCGTTATTCGCTAGCCAGTATGCGACATTGGTTGTCGATGGCGGCTTCGATACACTGTATTGACTGTCTCAAATAACGCTCTAGATAACCTAAAGCATCCTGACTCTTTTTGTCTAGCGATGCCTTCATCAGTATTTCTTGCTCATCGAGGTTACAGTGCCCAGGGTTCCCTGTGCCTAAAATCTGCATCGCGAAGTATTGGTAGCGTTTAATTTGCGTGAGTAGATCGCGGAAAAACCCAAACATATTGACAGAGCCAGCACCTTCAAACAGCGCAGTAAGAAACTGATTTTGGCGCTCTTCCCATTCCCTCCAACAAAAGCTTTCGCCAGGTTTTACTCGGGATAACTTGTGATAAGCAGTTAGTACATCCAGTTCCCATTTTTCATCGCCAATCATAATTGCCTTACTGAGTAAGCATGCGGAGACCATTTGCAGGCTTTCGTACAAGTCATGTAACTCATCTTTACATACAGGCGCAACCCAGCAGCCTTTTTGCGGTTCGAGTTTGACGTATTTGCTCCAAGATAATTGCACCAATGCTTCTCGAATGGGTGACGCTCCTACGTTGTACTTCTCTTTGAGTTCGGCAACCACGAGTTTTTGACCTGGTTTAAGCTCGCCATCGAGAATATCCTGACGGATCATTCTTAATACTTTGTCGGTAAGAGTGGGACTAGACACATACACCTCATAGAAACTTTAATCGTGACGATAAAATTAAACAGTACGAAATTCTGATAGAGGTAAATAATACAATTAGCCTATTATGAGAGCAAGAAAGCCATATAAAAAAGGAGGGCATAAGCCCTCCTTCTCAAGAAACTGAAGTGTTAAAAGTTCAGTCTTATAGCACGTGTACAGAAGCTGTGTTCGTAGTACCTGAAGCAACTAGAGCGCCAGAAACCATAACAACGATATCGCCTTTGTTACCTAGACCTGATTCTAGAGCAAGTTCTTTACCCGCTACGTAGAATGCGTCAGTGCTTTCGATTGAATCAACAACTACTGGAGTAACACCTTTAGTTAGAACTAGCTGTGCAGCAGTTTTCTTGTTAGTTGTTAGCGCTAGGATGTTTGCAGTTGGGAAGTACTTACGTACTGAACGTGCAGACTTACCGCCTTCAGTTGCAACAACGATAAGTGGAGCTGCTAGCTTCTCAGCTGTGTCTACAGCGCCTTTACATACTGCTTCAGTGATGCGAAGACGTGGGCTGTCTAGACGAGAACCTAGTTCAGCTTTTAGCGCTGAGTCAGTACGGTTCGCGATTTGAGCCATGATAGTTACCGCTTCAACAGGGTATTTACCTTTCGCCGTTTCACCAGAAAGCATTACTGCGTCAGTACCGTCCATTACCGCGTTAGCAACGTCGCCTGCTTCCGCACGTGTAGGACGTGGGTTGTTGATCATAGAATCAAGCATTTGAGTTGCTGTGATAACCATCTTACGTGCACGGTTACACTTCTCGATCATCATTTTCTGAGCGAAGATTACTTCTTCAGCTGGGATTTCAACACCTAGGTCACCACGTGCAACCATGATGCCGTCAGAAAGCTCTAGGATCTCGTCGAAGTTATCAACACCTTCTTGGTTTTCGATCTTAGAGATGATGTGGATGTTCTCGCCGCCGTTTGCAGCAAGTACTTCACGGATTTCTTGAACGTCAGACGCTTTACGGATGAAAGAAGCTGCTACGAAGTCAACGCCTTGCTCACAACCAAATTTAAGGTCGTTCTTATCTTTTTCAGATAGTGCAGGTAGGTTTACAGAAACGCCAGGAAGGTTAACACCTTTGTTTTCGCCTAGTGCACCGTTGTTAAGAACTTTACATTTAACTTCAGTTTCAGTCTTAGAGATAACTTCCATCTCGATTAGACCGTCGTCTACTAGGATAGTGTTACCTACGTTTAGGTCTGCTGCGAAACCAGCGTAAGTTACTGCAACTTTATCTTTGTTACCTACAACTGAAGTGTCAGTTGTGAAAGTGAATTCTTGACCTGCTACTAGATCAACATCGTTACCGCCTTCTAGCTTGATAGTGCGGATTTCTGGACCTTTAGTATCTAGAAGAATTGCTAGTGGTTTGCCAGTAGCTTCCATTACTTTACGGAAGTTCGCGATACGAGTGCCGTGTTCTTCGTAGTCACCGTGAGAGAAGTTAAGGCGCATTACGTTCATGCCTGCGTTAACTAGTTCAGTTAGCTTCTCTACAGATTCTGTTTTAGGGCCAATCGTACATACGATTTTGGTCTTTTTCATGGAAGATACTCTCCGGTAAGTATAGTTACAATTTGAAAGTCGGTTATTTACTCTGAAGTCAGGACGTTTTTGATGACATTTAGTACCTGTCACCCACCGATTTTTCGTCTCATTATTAGAACTTCAGATTCTGAAAGTCTTTCACCAAGTTTAGTCATTTTATGACTAAAAGATCGGCGATTTTGGTTACCTTTTTGTGACTAATCCCACTTTATATGCAGAAAGTTGCAAAAAAATAGCCTTCAATTCTGTAATTTTTTTTCTTTTCGGTGGCGAATTCTACCACTGAATGAATCCAATATCACTGTTTAAGAATTGTCTTAGGACAAGGTTTTATCGAGAAATATTAATTTTTTGGATCGAAATAAATGGACTTAAAAGTTTCGGTTTGACTATAATAAGTTTCACATCGAAACTTAAAATCAAAACTTAAATGTCGAAACGAAATACTCAATTAAGAAGACACGCCATATCTAACTTGGTTTCTGAACTAGGAGAAGTCAGCGTTGATGAACTTGCTCAGAAATTCGAAACCTCAGAGGTCACGATTAGAAAGGATTTAGCTTCTTTAGAGAAAAACGGCCAACTTCTACGCCGCTATGGCGGTGCGATTGCTATCCCAAAGGAAGTCATTCACGAAGAATTGGGCGCTAATGTTTCGACTCGAAAGTTAAGCTTAGCAAAAGCAGCAGCATCATTGATTCGCGATCATAATCGCATCGTGATCGACAGTGGCAGCACGACTGCCGCGCTGATTCAACAGTTGAATGACAAACGTGGCTTAGTGGTCATGACCAACTCGTTGCATGTTGCTAACGCCCTAAATGAATTAGAGAGCGAACCGACACTGCTGATGACTGGCGGTACTTGGGATACGCACTCAGAGTCCTTTCAAGGCAAAGTGGCCGAATCTGTATTACGAGCTTACGACTTTGACCAACTATTCATCGGTGCGGATGGCATCGATCTCGAGCGTGGAACCACGACATTTAATGAGTTGGTTGGCTTAAGTAAGGTAATGGCAGAAGCGTCACGTGAAGTGATCGTAATGATCGAGTCCGAAAAAATCGGCCGTAAGATCCCAAACTTAGAGCTCGCTTGGCATCAAGTTGATGTGTTGGTGACCGATGCAGATATCCAAGCAGAGCATAAAGTACAGATTGAACAACATGGCGTGAAAGTCATTTGCGCCTAATAATGTAATCAGTTTCATATTTTACTTCCCTCTGGATAAAGGCCTTTGCTTGCTGCCTCTATTTGAAATCATGGCTAGGGAAGAACAAAACTACAAACGGAGATAAACACATGTGTGGAATCGTAGGTGCAGTAGCACAACGAGATGTTGCAGAAATTTTGGTTGAAGGTCTACGCCGCTTAGAGTACCGCGGTTACGACTCTGCTGGCGTTGCGGTTGTTGATGGCGAATCAAACCTAACGCGCGTTCGTCGCTTGGGTAAAGTACAAGAATTGGCTGATGCAGTAGAAGAAGCAAAAGTGATCGGCGGAACTGGCATTGCGCACACTCGTTGGGCGACGCACGGTGAACCTTCTGAAATCAATGCTCACCCACACATGTCTGGTGATATCGCAGTGGTCCATAACGGCATCATCGAAAACCATGAAGAGCTGCGTGAGTTGCTTCAATCTCGTGGCTATGTGTTTGAATCGCAAACGGATACAGAAGTTATCGCACACATGGTTGAGTGGGAACTTCGTACTTCAGAAACGCTATTAGAAGCGGTACAAAAAACAGCAAAACAACTTGAAGGCGCATACGGCACGGTAGCGTTGGATAGCAAAGATCCTTCACGCATCGTAGTAGCGCGTTCAGGCAGCCCGATCGTGATCGGTTTTGGTGTAGGTGAAAACTTCCTAGCGTCTGACCAACTTGCATTACTTAACGTTACGCGCCGTTTCATGTACCTAGAAGAAGGTGACGTAGCAGAAATTACTCGCCGTGAAGTCACTGTGTTTGATGCAACGGGTGAGCCAGTTGAGCGTGAAATTGTTGAATCTAATGCAGAGCATGATGCAGGTGATAAAGGTCAATACCGTCACTTCATGCAAAAAGAAATCTATGAGCAACCTAAAGCGTTGATCAACACAATGGAAGGTCGTATCACGTCAGATTCTGTTGTGACAGACGCGATCGGTGTGCACGCGGCAGACATTCTAAGCAAAGTAGAACACGTACAAATCGTGGCGTGTGGTACGTCTTACAACGCAGGTATGACGGCACGTTACTGGTTTGAAGACATTGCAGGTGTTAGCTGTGATGTAGAAATTGCGTCTGAATTCCGTTACCGCAAGTTTGTGACTCGCCCAAACAGCCTATTGATCACGTTGTCTCAGTCTGGTGAAACCGCTGATACGCTAGCAGCACTTCGCCTAGCAAAAGAGAAAGGTTACATGGCGGCGATGACCATTTGTAACGTAGCTGGCTCTTCTCTGGTTCGTGAATCAGATTTTGCGTTCATGACTCGCGCTGGTGTTGAAATCGGTGTGGCTTCAACCAAAGCGTTCACGACTCAACTTTCTGCACTACTTATGCTGGTAACGGCACTAGGTAAAGAGCAAGGCCGCATCAGCAAAGAGAAAGAAAAAGAGATCGTTGAAGCGCTGCATGCACTTCCTAAGCAAATAAACGCGGCACTTTCTTTCGAGAAAGAAATTGAAGCACTAGCAACGGATTTTGCAGACAAGCACCACACATTGTTCCTAGGCCGTGGCGAGTTCTACCCAATCGCGATGGAAGCGTCTCTAAAACTGAAAGAGATCTCGTACATCCACGCAGAAGCGTACGCGGCGGGTGAACTGAAACACGGTCCTCTGGCTCTAATTGATGCTGACATGCCAGTTGTTGTGGTTGCACCAAGCAACGACCTACTTGAAAAGCTAAAATCAAACGTTGAAGAAGTGCGTGCGCGTGGCGGCCTTCTATACGTATTCGCAGATGCAGACGCAGGCTTCGAAGGCGATGAAACAATGAAGATCATAACGATGCCTCACGTTAGTGAAATCACGGCGGCGATCTACTACACCATCCCAATGCAGTTACTGTCTTACTACGTAGCACTGATCAAAGGTACGGACGTAGACCAACCACGTAACCTGGCGAAAGCGGTGACGGTTGAGTAATTACGCTTAACAGCAAAAATCCAAGCGGCACATGCGAGAGTATGTGCCGCTTTTTTATTTAAGCCCACTTTAAGGGGGTGAGTTATTGACCCAACTGGTGAGCGGTTAGAATTGCAGAGTAGACATTTTCTGCCGTCACTGGGAATGGCATATTGTGGATGGTTTCTCCCTCGGCCGTTGAGGCTTCGGCGACCTCGCGCAACTTAGCGTGGTTAAGCTCTTTAACGCCCATATCAAATAAGTTGGTTGGTAGACCTACAGAGCGGCAGAATGCAAGAACCGTATTAATCTCTTCCATCGCTGCGTTTTCTAGTACCAGCTGAACTAGTGTGCCGAACGCGACTTTCTCACCATGATAGAGATGATGACACTCTTCAAGCTTAGTTAGGCCGTTATGAATAGCGTGAGCACCCGCTAGACCACTGCTTTCAAAACCGATACCGCTTAGGTATGTATTGGCTTCAATAATGTTTTCTACCGCTTTGGTGCTCACACCATTTTCTACCGCAGCTTTTGCTTTTACACCATCTTCAAGCAAGGTTTCATAGCAAAGTTTCGCAAGCGCTTGTGCTGAACGCGTCGCTAACCCACCAGCCATTGTTGCCTTACCAGAAGTCATGTTGGCACGAGCTTCAAAGTAGGTGGAAAGCGCGTCGCCCATCCCCGATACAAGTAAGCGAACAGGGGCTTTGGCGATGACTGACGTATCCATGATGACCATGTCTGGGTTTTTAGGGATCATCAAATATTCTGCAAATTCACCTTCAGGTGTGTATATCACCGCAAGCGCTGAGGTTGGCGCATCAGTCGAGGCAATCGTAGGAACCACCACGACAGGAATTTTGGTGTAAAACGCAACAGCCTTTGCTGTATCTAACGTTTTACCACCACCAATACCGACAATGACATCGTGTTTTTGAGTGGCACAAATGTCCGTGATGCGTTCAATCTCAACGCGCGAACATTCGCCACCAAAAATGTTCATAGTGAGTGGAAGCTTTTCGTCAGCAAAACTTTGTTTGACGTCATCACCAACCAGGTTAGTCACGAACTCATCGGCAATTACTAACGGACGTTCACCCAATGTTTTCACATAGTGAGCGATAGATGTAAGTACTTGTTCACCTTGGACGTATTTGCTTGGGCTGATAATAATTTTGTCCATAATTCAAACCTTTAACCTTTTTTGTGTGTGTTTTGGAGTGCAATGAATATCCATTGTAGGGATAAGGTTTATATTAGGTTTGGTGTGGTAAGTGGTGAAGGATATCTCTGGTTTTGTTCCATGCTTTTATGACCTCTGTGTCAAACCGACTGTCAGAAGTAATAAGCATCAGCATGCTTTATGGCGACGATCACTATTCAGGAAAATTTGTCGTTTTTCGTTTCATATTGAAACAATAATGCCGAAGTTTTTGTTTCAATATGAAACAGATTGATTTTTGTTGAGCACGCTTTTTCTCTGTTTAAGATGAATTCATACCCTACATAAAAATATAAATGGAATGAGATAGAACGATGAAAAAGTTAATTAACCAAGTTGATGATGTTGTATTGCAGCAAATGGAAGGTCTGGCTTTATCTCGCCCAGAGCTAAAAGCGAACTACGAACCTCGTTACATGTGGCATGAGGAAACGCCGGGGCAAGTGGCACTGGTTTCTGGTGGTGGCTGTGGTCATGAACCTTTGCACGCTGGTTTTATTGGTAAAGGCATGCTGACAGGCGCCTGTCCTGGTGAGGTATTTACTTCACCTACACCTGATCAAATGTACGAATGTGGCAACCAAGTGAATACTGGTGAAGGCGTGCTATTTATCATTAAAAACTACACCGGAGACGTATTGAACTTTGAAACGGCCGTGGAGCTCCTTCATACCGATGGTATCAAAGTTGGGTCGGTGTTGGTGGATGACGATGTTGCAGTCAAAGACAGCCTATACACCGCTGGTCGCCGTGGCGTTGCTGGAACGGTATTGGTTGAAAAGTTAGTTGGGGCTGCCGCGAGCAAAGGTTATTCGTTGGAGCAATGTGAAGCGCTGGCTCGTCGCGTGAATAATCACTGTCGTTCATTTGGCGTGGCGCTTAATGCTTGTGTTGTACCAGCGGCGGGTAAACCATCTTTTGTTCTGGAAGATGATGAAGTTGAGTTTGGTGTTGGTATCCATGGCGAACCAGGTATCAAGCGAGTGAAATACACCGATGTCGATACGTTAGTGGATGAAATGTTTGCTGAAGTTGCTGAAAACACGCCTTATCAGCGCACATTGCGTAGTTGGAATCGTGACGAAGGTGAATGGGATGAAGTGGAATCCAGCATTGAGCCTTTCGCCGCTGAGCACGACTACATCGTGATGGTGAATGGTATGGGAGGTACGCCAACTTCAGAGCTTTACGGAGTGTACCGCCGTCTTGCTCATAACTGCGAGCAAGTGGGGTTCCGTATCGTGCGGAATATGGTCGGTAACTTCTGTACGTCACTCGATATGGAAGGCGTTTCAATTACGTTGCTGAAGGCAGACAAAGAGATGTTGGAGCTGTTTGATGCTCCTGTCGATACGGCTGCGATCAAGTGGTAACAGGGGGGAGTAAACATGCAAATTGAAAAACAACATATCGTTCACTGGTTAGAGCTATGTGCAAAAACGTATCAAGAGAATCAAGATTTTCTGACCGACCTTGATCGTGATATTGGTGACGCAGACCATGGTCTCAATATGAACCGTGGCTTTAAAAAAGTCGCGGAAAAACTGCCGCAATTTGCGGACCAAAATATCGGCAGCATTCTCAAGAATACGGGCATGACCTTGCTTTCTAGTGTCGGTGGGGCAAGTGGCCCTCTGTATGGCACGCTGTTTATTCGCACGGCCGCCGCTGTCGGAACCCGAGAGCAATTAACGTTTGAAGAGTTGGTGGATGCACTAAAAAGCGGTGTGGATGGCGTGGTGTCTCGTGGTAAAGCGGAACTGGGTGATAAAACCATGTGTGATGTTTGGTTACCCGTTTTAGTTAGCGTGAAGGCATCGTTAGAAAATAGCATGAGCGCTGACCATCTATTGAATGAAATGGTTGAGCTAGCAGAAACGAACGCGGTTGCCACGATTGAAATGTTGGCGAAAAAAGGGCGAGCAAGCTATCTTGGGGAACGTAGTATTGGCCACCAAGATCCCGGTGCAACCTCTTCTTTGTTAATGATTAAAGCACTACAGCAGGCAATAGCAGGTAATTAAGATGGTGGGAATTGTAGTTGTATCTCATAGTCGTCGCCTTGCAGAAGGGGTGGCCGAACTTGCCACCCAAATGACGCAAGGCAAAGCCAAGCTTGCGATTGCTGCTGGGATTGATGATCCAGAGAACCCGATCGGAACCGATGCCATTGCCGTGATGGAAGCGATTGAGCAGGTACAAGATCAACAAGGGGTTGTTGTGTTGATGGATCTTGGCAGCGCGTTGCTTAGCACGGAAATGGCTCTGGATCTGATTGATGATCATGTGAGGGAAAATGTCACCCTTATCTCGGCACCTATTGTTGAAGGAACCATGGCGGCGTCGGTGGCTGCCGCCGCCGGACTGCCTTTATCGACGGTAGTCGAAGAGGCACAGAATGCGTTAAGCGTAAAACAAGAGCACCTTGGTGATCAGCCACTAACATCCGCTGAGATAGCGCCAGTATCAGAAAACTTTGAGCAAGAACGGACATTTGATTGGGTAGTGCAAAATCCGCATGGATTACATGCTCGTCCCGCTGCGGCCATTGTTGGTGCACTCGCGCCTTTCGACTGCCAATTATGGTTGAAAAAAGGCGAGCGCCGTGTGAACGCGAAAAGCTTGAACAGCATTGCGAAACTTGGCGTTCGTAGTCAAGAGACGATCACCTTATGCGCACTTGGACCTCAATCCAGTGAAGCAATCAAGGCATTTGAAGCCTTAGCTAGTGAGCACTTCGGAGAAAAAGAGGCGGTTGAGCAAGGCATTGTCGAACCTGAAGAAAGCTCGGATACTCTGCTCGATGGCATGGCCTCAAGTCAGATTGAAGGTGCTGTTGTGGGTATTCGAGTCAATGACGGTATCGCTACTGCTCCTGCTGTCCTTTTTACTCATGAAATGCCAGCTGTGCCTGAACGTGATTTCCAAAGCGAACAAGATGAAATTGAACGGGTTAAGCGTGCGATAGGCGTGGTTTTTCAACATTTGCAGGAGCAAGCGAAGCAGCCGAAAGGGCAAATATTTTCCGCTCATAGCATGATGCTCAGTGACCCAGAATTATGGGCATCGGTCGAGTCGCGAATTCAAACGGGCATGATAGCCGAGCAAGCTTGGGTAGAATCACTGCAAACGTTGGCCGAAGAGTTTCGCCAGGCAGAAAGTCAGTACATGCGGGAACGCGAAGCAGATGTGCATGATATCGCACGCCAAGTTATGGTCGAAATGACAGGCGTAACGCCTAATGCCATCGACATTAAGGAACCGAGTATTTTGTTGGCCCGTGACCTTATGCCTTCTGATGTGGCCGGGCTTGATAAATCTAAAGTGCTTGGTATCTGTTTGAGTGAAGGAGGGAAAACCTCTCACAGTGCGATTCTTGCTCGTGCGATGGGGATTCCTGCCATCGTTAAAGCTCAGGGCTGCCTTGATGCTGTGCGCGCTAGTCAAGTGGTGACTATTGATGGCTTCCGAGGGCATTTATGGTTTTCTCCTTCAGATTCCGTACAGCAGGAATTAGAAGCGCAACAAATTGAGTGGCAAAGCATCCGACAAAGTGCGCTAGCGAGTGCTCAGCAAGCCGCAGTCACCTGTGATGGTGTCCATATTCCAGTATTCGCCAATATTGGTGGACCGAAAGATATTGATGATGCACTAACATCAGGAGCTGAGGGCGTTGGTCTATTCCGGACTGAGTTTCTATTTCAAAACAGTGATGAGTTGCCGACTGAGGAAGCGCAATACCAAGTGTATCGTGATATTGCTGCCGCACTTGGTGATAAGCCACTTACGATTCGTAGTCTAGATGTTGGCGGTGATAAGCCTTTAGCCGCTTATCCTATGCCAGCAGAAGATAATCCATTTTTAGGTTTGAGAGGGGTGCGGTTGTGCCTTCAACATGAGTCATTGTTTACCGCTCAACTTCGAGCCATTCTGAGAGCCTTTCACGAGCAACCGAATATTCAATTGATGATACCGATGGTGGCTCAGGTTGAAGAAGTGAGAAAAGTAAAAGTGCTGTTGGCGCATCAAGCAAACCAACTCGGCTTGGATGCGACTCATTTGCCCGTTGGTATTATGATTGAGGTACCAGCCGCGGTGTTAAATGCTGATGCGTTAGCCCAAGAAGTCGACTTTTTCTCTATCGGCACCAATGATTTGACTCAATATGTTATGGCCGCCGATCGAGGTAACGCCGCTGTTGCTGAATTGGTGAACTACTTTGAACCATCGGTACTAAAAGCCATTGAGCTCACGTGTGCAGCAGGCGATCGCGCGGGCATACCGGTTAGTATGTGTGGTGAGATGGCTGGCGATCCAAATGCCACAGAAACATTGCTTCGCGTGGGGTTGCGAAAATTCAGCGCCAGTTCGAGTATGCTCCCGGGACTAAAAGCGCAGATTCGTCAGTTGTCTGTCGATGTTTAATCGATACCTTATCGTTAGTACATCTGTACCGGCGTGCTTACGCCGGTTTTACTTTTGTTATAGGAACGCCAATTCACGACTTAATACAGCTTCATTTGCTCCTGCAGCCCAAACTTACTAATTTTTCTCCATAAGGTCGTGCGGCCAATTTGCAATGCTTTCGCCATATCATGCATTTTGCCATCACACTGATTCCAAGCTTGAACGATAGCTCTTCTCTCGGCTTCTTCTAACGTGATTACTGGCGTATTTTCTGCGGTATGGCGAGAATTCAGTTTAATGTCTTCAGGAATATCGTTCAGCTTGATTAAGTTCGAACTGCGATTAAGCAAAATTCGCTCAGTTCGGTTTCTTAATTCGGAGTTATTGCCTGACCAACGAAAATTCATCAACGCTTCCAGTGCGACTGGCTCTATCGAGATAGTCACATTGTGGCGGCGTTCGTAATGGCTGATAAGCTGCTGGACGAGAAATTCAATGTCTTCTTTACGCTTTCGTAGTGGTGGAATATGCAGCTCGTTCGAGGAGATTTCATAATAAAGTTGCCGACCAAATGAGCGCTGAGTGACATACTCGCTGATCTCTGAAGAGGTGCTGGTAATAAGTTGAAAATCTACGGGGATCAATCGCAAACTGTCGCTGCGGCTGACGAGCCCAGTTTTTAACAACTTAAGTAGCACGGCTTGTAAATCGGGCGACAGATATTCCACCTTTTCTAAAAAGAGCGTACCGCCATGGGCGAGCTCAAACTTTGAAGGCATGCCTTGCCCTTCGTCGTACCCCAGGGTTTCTTTGACCAGTTGCTCTGTATTGATGGAGCGGCAGTTGAGCGTAATGAATGGTCCTTCTTTGTAGGCGCTTTCGTTATGAATCGCCATGGCGAGAGTGGCTTTTCCTACGCCTTCTTCACCTGTAATTAGAATCGGTGATTTTGACTTTATGGCCCGTTTTGCCACGGTAATGACATGCTTCATTTTTCGTGAAATGACGGGCAAAGTGCTGAACGTATAGCGCGCACTGCCACCTATTTGTTGTTGAGCAAGTTCGCGAATTTTATCGATAGGGTGCAAGAACAATAAGTGTGTGCCGTCGTTGAGTGGACGCAAGGTGATGATCGCTTCAACAAACTCGCCACGAACCTCTACCGTTGTGAGTTTACGGTTTATGCTCGTACCTGACTCAATACTAGTAAGGACATTCGGTGGGAAGCGAAAAACAGAAAAGACTTCTTTATCCAAGACCTGACTGGCTTCAATGTTTAACAAACGCTCGGACTGGTGATTTACCATGGTGATGCGATTTTCTTCATCCCACGCTAGAAGGCCGTCATCCATGCACTCTAACGTTGCGTTATGCGCACAAGTGAGGCGGTTCATGTTTTCTTGTTCCGACTGAATGTGGATTTGCAAGCTGACTTCTTTCGCGCTCGACGCGATGATGACTAAGTCTTCTTTCTTATAGCTTTCCGCTTTTCTGAAAAGGCATGTTGTACCGCGTAATTTGCCAAATTGGTCAAAAACAGGCGCCGCTACAGAGGCATAAGAGTGCAAGTGGCGATTGAAATGTTCGGCAGCAAAAACTTCACACGGGATATGAGTATTGATACAGAGATTGACTGCATTTGTTCCTATCTTTCCTTCGGAGAGAAAGCAGCCTTGTTTAATACCGAGCGCCTGCATCTCTTGTTGCATTGAGTTATGCCCCACAACAGATAGAACGCAGCCGTTGCCGTCAGTTACCATCAATACCAGGTCTTCGTCACCAAGCATATCGTACGTATCTTCAAGCACGGTCGTGGCGCATTCGATGAGATATTCGTTGCGCTTCATTAGAGATGAGAAGGTAAATCCAGAGGCAATATGTGGTTTTGACCAGGTGTAAGGGCTGCATTGCTTTATGCAACGCTCCCACGACTCGAGGACGGGAGTGCGGGAAAATTCTGGAGATACCCAGTGGTGTTTCTGGAAAAACTCCCACTTAGTTTTAGTGTCTTCGATTGAAAGCATGCGATCCCGTTTCAATACTAGCGATAGATTGGTCTGATGTTACAGAGACATCGGAATATGGACTGTGATGGCTTTCACGCACGTTGTATAGAAGAATGTGCAAAAAGAGGGGGCGAGTTGAGGAGGCTTCCGTGCCAGTTTTTCGATTAAAAAGGGCTGTCTTTGCCGAGCTCATTGCAAATCTCGACAATGGCAAGTGAGAGCCCTGACTTAATGATTTGTTGTTGACGTTGCAGTTGTAGCTGATAAAACTCAAGGTCGATGTCGTCATCTGGTTCGCTGACTTCCAGTTGCACCATGCCCATTTTCTTCACCAAGTGCAGTTTCTTAATTGGTTCTAGAATATTCGAGTCAGTGAATTCGTAATCTGAAGCGTCACTATTGAGTTGGTTTTTGAGTTTGATGATGTCTTCGATGTCGTGGTAAATGTCATCGGGGAGCACTCCCAAGCCAAACAATAACTTCAAACGAACAGACAGATCGCCCAGCGGTCCAGAGTCTTGTAGCAGCGGACCGACAACCGATTGAACAGCGAAGTTATCTTTACGAAAGATTCTTTGCACCAACCCGTCGATCGAATCGTTAAAAACGTCGACTGCTGCAATGAAAAAGCCTCGTACCGATGGTGCGCTGTTTAATCGCTCAATGATCTCGGTTTCGTTGATGTTATCTGCCATATACTGAATACATTTCTAATTATTAGCTATCCCAACTCTTCAAGCAGAGAAGGACATAGAAGGGGAGCCGAGCTCCCCTAGGTAAATCAAAGTTGGTTGTAAAGTGTCTCGATTTGAGCCACTTCATCGCTGTCTTCTGCAAGACCTGTGTATGTTGCTAGGGTCTTCTTCACGCCGGCTTCTTTTAATGAGTTTTGTAGCTCTACGGCTTGTGGGTCAGTGTCGTTAGTGTACTTCAACGCAGCGGCAATACCTTTCAAAAGTGTTTGATTTTCAGTGCTATACTCAATTGTACCGAGTAAAGGCTTCACTAATCTATCGTTTGCACCCAATTTTCGAATTGGTTGACGACCTACGCGATCCACCTCATCCACTAAGTATGGGTTGGCAAAGCGTCCTAAAATCTTCTCGATGTAGGCGTTGTGCATGTCACGGTCGAAGCCGTAACGTTTGATCAGCACTTCACCACTCTCTTGCATCGCCTGTTTTACTTCAGCGTGAATGCTTGGGTCTTCAATTGCTTCACGAATGGTACGATGGCCTTTCAAGCAACCTAGGTAAGCGGTAATGCAGTGACCAGTATTGAGAGTGAACAGCTTGCGTTCTACAAATGCCATTAGGTTGTTGGTTCTTTCCATGCCTGCGATATCAGGGATTTCGCCCTTGAATTGCTGTTCATCCACAATCCATTCGCTAAAGCTTTCTACCGTCACTTCTAGTGGGTCATCGTTCGCCGCTTCTGCTGGTGGCACGATGCGGTCTACCGCTGAATCGACAAAGCCAACCAATTCGTCTGCTTTCGCGTGTAATGATTCATCCAAGTGTTTGTACACTTCACCTTTTAGGTGTGTGGTGCCACGAACCATGTTTTCACACGCGATGATGTTCAATGGTTTATCGTTACCTGCTGCAAAGCGTTTAGCAATGCCGGTAGCGATGGTTTTTGCAATGATGTCCAGTACGTTAGGGCCAACCGCTGTTGTTACCAAGTCGGTTTTTACAATGCGGTCGATGACATCTTCACTGGCTGAGTTTACTGCGGTGACGTGAGTTACTGTGTCGATTTGGCACTCAGTACCGACCACTTTTACTTTGTATTCTTGCTTGTGACTCAGTTGGTCGACGAGTGGAGCGTCAACGTCTGCGAATGTCACCTCGACTTCTGCGTCTGCTAATAGTTTACCGATGAAGCCACGACCAATGTTACCTGCGCCAAAATGAACTGCGTTTTTCATAATTCTTACCTACCAATGTCTAAAATGTTGACTTACGAAACTAGGGGGAGGCCAACCGCATAGGGGGTGACAGCTGACCTCATTTGCCTCAGGAGCAAATTAAAGGGGTAATTAAGCCGCTTGTTGACCGCCAAGGATGTTTAGAATCTCTTTCACATCGTTGGTGCTGGTTAGCTTCTCAATTGCCTCCGGCTCATCGAGCGCGTTCGTAATGGTGGTAATCACCTGGATGTGCTCATCGTTCTTAGCGGCAATGCCGATAACCAGTTTCGCTACATCATCGTCATCTTCAGTAAATTGGATACCCGATGGGTATTGGCAGATTACAATGCCGGTTTTCTTCACGCGGTCTTTCGCTTCTACCGTGCCGTGAGGCACTGCGATAGATTCGCCTAGGTAAGTTGGAACCAATGCTTCACGCTCAAACATCGCGTCTACGTATTCTGGTTCTGCGTAGCCAAGTTCGACCAACTTGTTGCCCGCGAAGCGAATCGCTTCTTCTTTGTTGGCAGCTTTCAAACCTAGGTGAATGTTTTCACGCTGGATTTGGAACACCGACGTTTGCTGTGGCTCGAAGTTGTCGTCGTTTGCTGCCACGAGCGACACTTTTACCATTTGGTCGTCATTGGCTGCGGATTGGTTTTGTGCTGCTAGTAGTTTGGTGACTAGCTGGTTGTACATCTCGCTGTTTAGGAAGTTAGTCAATGAAATGTGGTGTGCGTTTGGAGCATGCTTACGTGCACGATCCGTTAAGTCTTTATGAGTAATCACGATATCTGCACTCTCTGGTAAGCTGTTAATGGCAAGGTTGGTTACGTGGATGTTCAGACCTGCGTCTTGAACCTTTTTGCGTAGCATGCTCGCGCCCATTGCACTTGAGCCCATGCCCGCATCACAAGCGACAATGATGCTTTGTACTGTCGCTAGGTCTACGTCACCTTTGCTTTGGCTGTTTACCACCGCATCGTTTTTAGATGCAGATTTCATGTCTTTCATTTGTGATGTTGCTTTTTCTAGTGCTGCTTCATCACCGTCTTCTTCTGTGGACGTTTGTGTCTTCATTAGTAGTGCTGCTACCGCGAATGACACACCTGTTGCTGCTGCGATAGACGCTAGAACACCAACGATTGAGCCTTTCTGAGTCATCAACAAGATTGCAAAGATTGAACCTGGTGATGCTGGAGAAACGATACCTGCGTTAAAGATAGTTAGAACGAATACGCCAGTCATACCACCTGCGATAGCCGCAAGGATTAGGCGAGGGTTCATTAGGATGTATGGGAAGTAAATCTCGTGGATACCGCCGAAGAAGTGGATGATTGATGCACCACCTGCCGTTTGACGAGCCGTACCTTTACCAAACACCATGTAAGCTAGCAGGATACCTAGACCAGGACCTGGGTTTGCTTCGATTAGGAAGAAGATCGATTGACCTGTTTCAGACGCTTGTTGGATACCCAGTGGAGAGAAAATACCGTGGTTGATCGCATTGTTTAGGAACAGGATCTTCGCAGGTTCAACGAAGATTGAAGTCAGTGGTAGTAGGTGAGCAGAAACTAGGAAGTTAACGCCAGCCGCCAAGCCACCAGAAAGAATTTTTACGAATGGACCGATAAAGATGAAGGCAAGGATCGCACATAGCATGCCGATGATGCCCGCAGAGAAGTTGTTAACCAACATCTCGAAGCCACTTTTTACTTTACCATCGATGTAGTTATCGAATTTCTTGATAGCCCAGCCGCCCATTGGGCCGACCATCATTGCCCCCATAAACATTGGGATGTCTGTGCCGACAATCACACCCATTGTTGTGATTGCACCGACTACCGCACCACGATCGCCACCAACTAATTTACCACCGGTGTAACCGATAAGTAGTGGCAGCAAGTAGGTAATCATTGGGCCAACCATAGAGGCTAACGTTTCGTTTGGTAGCCATCCAGTTGGGATAAATAGAGCAGTGATAAAGCCCCATGCGATAAACGCGCCGATGTTTGGCATTACCATGTTTGACAGAAAACGACCAAAATTTTGTATCTTGATCTTGGCATCTGGTGATATCATAACAATTCCCCGTTCGATGTTCTGATGAATCTTGTTGTAGTAAACGGTTCGCCAAAACCGTTTGTTTGATTGCTTAGTACCCAATCAATTTACCACACATTTTCCAATTGGAACTGACAACGGGTTTTTTGTGATCTACGCCCGAATTTCTTAGGCTGAGAAACGGTTTTTAAGTGACCAAGTTCAACTTATTAACTTGTAACTTAATAACAAAAAGCCACTTTCAAATCTGTCAATAAAAATCTTAGTGATCAATCCGATCTTCTGACAAATTTAAAATTAAAATACCTTGTGACTTTGATCACTTTTAATTTTTTTTGAAATTCGAATTAAATACTTGTGATGATCAATGTCACGTTTTGTGTTGAGTTGTGGTGAATTTAAAGTGTGACTTGGATCTGTTTTTGTTTTTTGTGAAAGTTTGTGACGGAATTGGTGAGATAAATGCTATCTAGATCTTTCGATAGATTGTATCTATAAGAGTCTTTTCGGCGCACTTCACGGAGCACGCCTAATTAGTTAATGAAAGGGTAAATAAAGAGAGTTGCCACACGGTTCTTCTTGTGATTCCCAACTCTCTATTTAATCACTGTTCTTAATCATCGTTGCTATTTAGTATGATAGACGAGGTAGTCATGAGCTTGCTCGCGTCCCATATACCTTGCCAACGTCTTTTCTTGAACATCGCGCAAATCCACCATAATCAATCCATCTAGAGCGTTATTGAATGCAGGGTCGACGTTGAAGCATACCAGCTTGCCATTGAGGCTTAAGTACTGACGCAGCAAAACGGGCACTCCTTTCCCTTCATCGATTCTGGCAATGACACGTGACAATAGCTGTAAATCACCCAGAGCAGTGAGCATGCTGGTGTTCCAGTCACGGTGGTGCTCAGGAAGTGGGTTAGAAGGTGTGACATACTCTGCGCAGTTGTTATCGTAGTGGTGAAGCGTCATTGATTGAGCCAGCAGTTGGCGTGCAGTATCACTATAGTCGTTGCTAATGCTTACCGGACCAAATAGGTGAGTGTAATCTGGGTTTTGATGCACGAAGGTTGCGATGCCTTTCCACAGCAGCAGTAGCGCGCTCATGCTCTTTTGATATTGCTGTGCAATCACAGAGCGCCCCATCTCAATGGATTTACCCATTTGGTCGATAAAGCGTTGGTCATAGTTAAACAACGTTCGTGAATACAGACCTGCTACGCCGCGCTTTTCAATCAGTTGATCAACCAGACCTAAACGATACGCGCCCACCAAGCATTGATTCTCTCTGTCCCACACAAACAGATGCAGGTAATCATGATCGAAATGGTCAATGTCTATTGCTAGTCCCGTCCCTTCGCCAACTTGTCGGAAATTGAGCTCACGTAGGCGACCAATTTCATGCAGTAGGGAAGGGATATTCTGCGACTCCGTGCAGTAGACATCGAACTCACCACTTGTTAGCAGCTTGGACTCTTTTGGTAAGTTGTTCAGTTCTTCAAGCAATTCGCCTACGGGTAACCCTGCCGCTATTGGTGAGAGCCGTTCTGATGAGGAAGAGGGCTTCACCGATTGGATTTCACGATTGAGTAAGTAAGTGTTGAGCCGCAAATAGTTCACTACTTGATCATCGTTAAGCGTGTTGATCTCTTTAAATTTTATCGCTTGGCCAAAGGATAAGTTGATGGTTTGCGCCTGTTTGTTCAGCAGTTCTCGCCCAAGCAGTAGGGTGCGCAAAAGTGGATGGATTTTCCCTGCCATATAGAAGCGTTTCGAGTTCTGACCACTGATGAATACTGGAACTGTCGTTGCTTTGTTTTTGCGGATCAGGCTACTTACGCTTCGACTCCACGCTTTGTCTTCCAAGCGTTGCTGTTTGGCATCGACTAACTGGGAAACCTCACCGGCAGGAAAGACAAGCAATAAGCCGCCACTTGCGAGGTGTTTATTAGCCGCTCTGAGGGCCTTCATATTCGATTTGACGGCGTCTCTGCCTTCAAACACATCGACACCAATGAAGAGCTGATCTAACTCTGGTACGGTTTTCAGGTATTGATTGGCTAGAATTTGGATATCGTCTCGTACCATCAACAAGAGTTCGGCCAAGATGACGCCTTCCACACAACCAAGCGGATGGTTCGCCACAATGACGGTAGCACCTTGTTTACGTACTGAGTCGAGTGAACCATGAGCAATGCGATAATCGATACCTAAGATATCCAGCGTGAAGCGGAGAAAAGTTTTGGTATCGGCATTAACGGGGCGTTGGGCGTAGAACTTATCAAGTTGGTTTAAACCGGTTGCCCATTCAGCAACGTTTTCACCAATGCCAAACGGCGTTTTACGAGGGAGACGAAAAGGGGTTGAACTATCCATATTTACCTCAGCGTACAAGTTGCTGATTGGATAGTAGAAATTACAGATGACAGTTAAGAGGCAAAAGCATGAGCCTTTGGTGACAAACCAATGAAGCTTTATTGACTAAAGAAAACGGTATATCACTGTGCTATGAATCAAAACTCGCGTTATGTCTCCCTCTTAAAACAATAGATAGGCTATATTATCTAGAACAAAGATTAAGCTAAGTTGATATTTATCAGGGGGAAATAATGGAACGAGTTTCCAATAAAGCAGCACTTTGGATTGGGCTAAGTTTGATACTTGGTCTTGGCATCCTTGGCTATTTTATGCAGCAGACGGCGGTGAAATACCGAGCCTATGAAAGAGTCGTGACAGTAAAAGGTTTGTCGGAGCGTGAGTATCCTGCTGATACGGTGATTTGGCCGATTCAATTTACTCTAGCGAGTAATGATATGGGAGCCATGTTTGATGAAATTGACCAGCAAACCCGTTTGATTTTGGACTTTTTAAGTGCCAAAGGGCTTCCTGAAACCAGCGTTTCCCTTTCTTCCCCAGCGGTCATTGACAGAAAAGCACAGCAATATGGGAGCGAGCAAGACATTGAGTATCGTTATTTGGCCTCGCGAACCGTTACGGTTTACAGCCAGAGTGTTGATGTTGTTCGAGCGGCAATCAATGAAATAGGTGAGCTAGGAAAACAAGGCGTTTTGCTTAACCAAGATCCTTATGCAAATCGTGTTGAGTATAGCTTTACTAAGCTGAATGATGTGAAGCCAGACATGATCGAAGAAGCGACTAAGAATGCGCGTGAAGTGGCTGAGAAATTTGCGAAAGACTCACAGAGTTCACTGGGTAAGATCAAACGTGCAACTCAAGGGCAGTTCTCGATTTATGACCGAGACAGCAACACGCCTTACATTAAGAAAGTACGAGTGGTATCGACGGTTCAATATTACCTTTCTGACTAAGTAAAAAGCCGCTCAGTACGAGCGGCTTTTTTAATATGGTGACTTAAAGAATTGGATTAATGTCCTGAGTTGTCAGTTCTGCCTCGACAACATCAACTGGCGTGTAGTGCTGGTAAATCAAGAAACCGTCTTCTGAAGTTTCATGAGCGTCTGGCGTATCAATATACGCAGTACATGTGTAGCCAATGCTGTAAGTACCCGGGCCGATGTAACCAAACTCGTAGCTGTAGGTTGTATTACCTTCTTCGTCTTGCGATTCATTCACGTTAGCTACCGCAACTGGCGCGTTGAGTGGATCTGTCGCACCCATATCGCCCATGGTTGAGCGATCCATTGAACCTGCATATAGGTAAACAGAGTGAACGGCAGGAACGTCATTTATTGCATTTGATGCTGCACTGTCTGCTTCACACGCTTGATACTGAATTTCACTGACTTCACCACTAATATGACCTGATTCTGATGCGTTTACTAAGCTTACCGCATTAGAGTTCATGTTCATGTAATCTTTGCCTGTTGGATCCGCCAGACCTTTGCGTAAGTCAAACTCGACAACATAGCTATTATGACCAGTATGAACTTTTACATACTGACCTTTTTGCGAAAACTTTAAGCGACCTTGATCGCTCATATCTGGTTTAAAACCAAAACAGCTGCCTCGGCTAGGTACAACTAAGCCTTTGATGTTGCCGTCTGTCTTCTCTACGTATGACAGTGTTGTATCGTTTAATTGTTTGCCGTCTTTAGCGTACACACACATAGCATAATCACCAGGAGCGATGTCCTGTTCGTGAATGATCGTTTTAGCGTTGCTTCCCTGATATTCCATTAGATCAACTTGGTGTAGTGCTCCATTGTCACTAGCATCTAACAGAATGTGTTCTCCAGTTTGCTCGCCAGTTTCAGGGTCAAATGGTACAAGGACAACATCTTGAAACGCTAAAACGACTTTGTTGGCATCGTCGACAGGAGCATCGGAAACGCTGAGAGAAAAAGTGGCTGCTTCTGTATCGGATGAAGAGTCGTCGCTACCGCAGCCCGTCAATAAAAGACCACCTGAGATAGCAAGTAAAGGATAGGTATATTTTTTCATTATGACCTCTTGTTTACACTGCTGATAAATGTAAAAGGCTAGTCTCAAAGTCGAGAAATGATGTCATTGTATTGTGATAGACAGGTCAATCTTCAATGGTGCTATATACAAGTCCTTTTTTATAAAACTAAGTTCTTAACTGTGATGAGGGGAGTTTGATGATAGTCAAGCTGGCTTCTTTCTTATGAGCGTAAGTTAGCATGACTTATTGCTAGAAGGAATTAGTATCATGGCATACAAGCACTTTATTAGAGAACTACTGGGTTTAGCGATTGTTGTCTCTGTCGTTTTTGGCGTATTAGGCGTGATGTTAGAGCTCTTCGCACTGACGGCACTTTGGGAGCATCAGCAAACGATAGCCGATGTTTTCTTCCATGAATCTCTCTACTTCATCGTATTTTTAATCCCACCATACTTCCTCTGGAAGTTGATTAACCGTCCTGAATTGGTGTCTGCTGACCAAGCTTATTTGGCAATGAAGTTAGAGGCTGAAAGTCGACAATGAGTCGATTTAGTGAGTAATGAAAAGAAGAGGCTATGAGAAAACATTAGCCTCTTTTCTATCTGATTCGTGGGGCAAAGTATTCGCTGCTTTATTGATTAAAAAGCTGCTTCGATTGTGCCTTTGAAAGTGCGATCGAGATAATCACGAATCGCTTGAGATTGATAAATAGAAACGAACTTTTTATACGCTTCATTATTTTTGTCTGCGTCACGAGTGGCGATGACCATGACTGCTAATGGGGCGTCTTTTGCTTCAAGATAGATACTTTGTTTCTTCGGATCTAAACCAGAAGACATTACGTAGTTCATTGTAATCGCAGCCGCGTCCACATCATCTAATGTTCTTGGTAGCTGAGCGGCATCTACCTCGACAAATTCAAATGATTTTGCGTTTTTTGTGATATCAGTTAGGGCGGCTTTATGGCCAACACCCTGTTTCAGCTCAATTAAACCTGCATCGGCGAGTAGCAATAGACCACGACCACCGTTGGTAGGGTCATTTGGAAGCGCTATACGTGCATTGTTTGGAAGCTCTTGCAGTGAGCGATACTTATTGGAATAAAGCCCCATACGCATAAGAATGGACTGACCAATTGATACTAATTGGGCGTTATGGCTACTGTTGAAGTTGTCTAAAAATGGCTGGTGCTGATAGCTATTAATATCGATGCTACCATCGCTAAGAGCGGCATTAGGTGTCACGTAGTCAGAAAACTCAATGACTTCGACATTCAAACCTTGCTTCGCTGCCTCCTTCGCTACCGCCTCGACTACTTGTGCATGTGGTCCAACTGTCGCGCCCACTTTAATGACAGAGTCATCTTTTTCTCCACAAGCGCTTAAGCCGACTACTGCCGTGAGAATCAAAGCTAGTTTCTTTAAGTGACCAATACTTTTCATTGTAGCTCCATTTTTTGTTTTAGACGTCCATACGTTTGTATGTCCATCCTATCAGAAGTTGTCTGAGGGTCAATGGTTTAAATCACGAGCGGACATTTTGTTTCATTGCTACATATAGAAAGCCAGATAATAGTTAAAGAAAAGGGGAAGAGGAAAAGCTATTACGAGGTTAGTGACGAGTTACCGCAACCGAAACTGTACCCAAAGATATAAGATACAAAAAAAGCGTAGTAGGTATTAACCTGCTACGCCTTTCGGAATATGGTGGCCCCTCGCAGACTTGAACTGCGGACCAATCGATTATGAGTCGACTGCTCTAACCACTGAGCTAAGGGGCCTTAATAGGACAACGATTATAGGGGAAGCGTTGCAAGGTGTCTAGATACCAACTAGGGCAATTGCGCTTAGTTTTTATCCACTTAGAACAGTAGATAATAAAAAAGGTGACCTAAAGTCACCTTTTTTGATTTCTAAAAGCTTGTATGCGCTGCGATTATTCGTCTAGGAAGCTGCGCAGAGTCTCTGAGCGGCTTGGGTGACGAAGTTTACGTAGTGCTTTTGCTTCGATCTGACGGATACGCTCACGAGTAACGTCGAACTGCTTACCAACTTCTTCTAGAGTATGGTCAGTGTTCATGTCGATACCAAAGCGCATACGAAGTACTTTCGCTTCACGTGGCGTTAGACCTGCAAGCACGTCTTTTGTTGCCACTTTAAGGCTAGTTGCAGTTGCAGAATCTAGCGGAAGTTCTAGCGTTGTATCTTCGATAAAATCACCTAGATGCGAATCTTCGTCGTCACCGATTGGTGTCTCCATTGAGATAGGCTCTTTAGCGATTTTTAGTACTTTACGAATCTTGTCTTCTGGCATTTGCATGCGCTCTGCCAGTTCTTCCGGTAGTGGCTCACGACCCATCTCTTGCAACATTTGACGAGAAATACGGTTTAGCTTGTTGATCGTTTCGATCATGTGTACCGGAATACGAATCGTACGTGCTTGGTCCGCGATTGAACGAGTGATTGCCTGACGGATCCACCACGTTGCGTAAGTCGAGAACTTGTAACCACGACGATATTCGAATTTATCTACCGCTTTCATCAGACCGATGTTACCTTCCTGGATGAGATCCAAGAACTGTAGACCACGGTTGGTGTATTTCTTCGCGATAGAAATTACAAGACGCAAGTTCGCTTCAACCATCTCTTTCTTCGCACGGCGAGCTTTTGCTTCACCGATAGACATACGACGGCTGATGTCTTTAATGTTCTGTACGTTTAGAGAAGTCTCTTCTTCAATCATTTTTAGCTTAGCGATTGAACGACGGATTTCTTCTTCGTTACGTTTGATCTTTTCAGCGTATGGCTTGTCTGAAGCAAGAACTTCATCCAACCAAGCTTCACTTGATTCATTACCAGTGAACAGCGCGATGAATGATTTCTTCGGCATTTTGCCGTATTCAACCACAGACTTCATGATCAGGCGCTCTTGAGTACGAACGCGATCCATAGCAGTACGCAGTTCATTCACTAAGTGATCAAACTGTTTAGGCGTTAGACGAAACTCGCGGAATACGTCTAGCATCATTTCATTAGCAACGGTTGCTTTCGGGCTGTTATAGCCGTACTCGTTGATTGCTAATTGAAGATTTTGATAGGTGCTGCGTAGTTGGTTGAATTTCTCTAGCGCTAATTCTGGATCGATACCTACATCTTCTTCAGAATCATCTGAATCGTCATCGCTATCTTCGTCGTCATCAACGTCTTCATCGTCTTCTTCTTCTAACTGAGATTCAGTCAGTTCAGAACCGATGTGTGTTGCCGTTGGTGCAGCGGTGTCGTCAGCATCTGGATCTACAAAACCTGAAATTAGGTCTGTAAGACGTAGTTCTTCAGCTTGAACTTTGTCAAATTGCTCAAGAATGTACGGAATTGTGCCTGGGTATTCAGCAACAGACGATTGAACTTGGTTAATACCTTCTTCAATACGTTTTGCGATGTCGATTTCGCCTTCGCGAGTTAGAAGTTCGACAGTACCCATCTCACGCATGTACATACGTACTGGGTCTGTTGTACGACCAATCTCACTCTCTACGCTAGAAAGTGCAGCGGCTGCAGCTTCGGCTGCATCTTCATCGGTAATATTTGTGTCATCGTTCAGTGCTAAATCATCAGCATCAGGAGCAGTTTCTACTACCTTAATGCCCATGTCGTTGATCATCTGAATGATGTCTTCTACCTGTTCTGAATCTACGATTTCAGCAGGTAGGTGGTCATTTACTTCGGCGTAGGTCAGATAGCCTTGTTCCTTGCCTTTAATAACAAGTGACTTTAGCTGTGACTGCGGATTGTGATCCATAGACGGTATCCAACTTCGTAATCTGGTGAAGGAATCAGTATGCGAAATGCAAACCACTTACTATAACAAATTAAATCGTTGCTGACTAATTAAACAGGGTTACGCTTTTAAATCTAGCATAAGTGCTAGCAGCTCCCTTTTCTCTTCGGCTGATAAACCGACACTTCTTGCTTTGGCCTGCAGGTTTTCAATTTGTTTTTCTACGCACTGGGCAATAATTTTATCCAGTGAGTCTAAAAAGATTTCTTCTTGGTTGTCCTCATCGAGTGGAATGTCCCAACTCGCGAGACGAGACAGAAGGGTCTCATTTTGGCTGTTTCGCCAATGCTCTAATAATTGGCCTGTGTTGATATGGGGATGCGCTTGGCATTTATCAAGTACATCAACAAATAAACTTAGACCAGGAATGGGCAAATCTCTAACGCTAGTTAGATCTGGCACCATACTTACGTATTGTGGGTTTTGAATCAGTAACGCGATCACTTCTCGCATCGGCGTTCGCTTGATTTCTTTATGAGGTTGAGGCCTTTTATCCTCTTTACCTTGTTTTGAAATTAGCTGCTGTAGTTGGCGTTCATCAACCAAACCCAAACGGCGGCCAAGCAATTCTCTCAAGTATAGTCTTAAAGTGCCGCCAGGGACTTTATCAATGAGAGGAACCGCAAGAGTACTCAGTTTTGCCATGCCTTCTTTCGTGCTCATGTCGACCTGCTGAGTCAATGAGCTGAACATGAATTCAGACAAGGGCATCGCATTAGACACTTGCTGCTCAAATGCTTGTTTTCCGTTTTGCCGGATATAAGAGTCGGGATCTTCTCCATCCGGCAAAAACATGAATTTTAACTGGCGACCATCAGTTAGGTAAGGCAATGCATTTTCCATGGCACGCCACGCTGCTTCACGGCCTGCGCGGTCACCGTCATAACAACACACGACGGTGCTTGTTTGCCTGAATAACACTTGCAAGTGATCGCCCGTTGTCGAGGTTCCCAATGAGGCAACGGAATAATCTACGCCATATTGAGCAAGCGCGACAACATCCATATAGCCTTCAACCACTAAAATTTGTGGTGGCTCACGGTACGCTTGTAGTACTTCATAAAGGCCATACAACTCTTTACCTTTATGAAATATCGGGGTTTCGGGTGAGTTGAGATATTTTGGTGTCCCGTCACCTAATACTCTACCACCAAAGCCTATTACTCGGCCGCGTCTGTCTCGAATAGGAAACATCACTCGACCACGGAATCGGTCGTAGCGGTTGCCTTTATCGTTTTCAATCAACATGCCGCCTGTGACGAGCATGTCTTGGTTTTCTTTATTCTGGCCAAAGTTCTTACGAACTAAATCCCATTCATCAGCCACATAGCCGATGCCAAACTTCTGGACGATTTCACCAGACAGGCCGCGATCTTTCAGATACTCAATCGCCACCTTACTTGCTGGCTGTTTGAGTTGGTTACGATAAAATTGAGCAATGCTGCCCATTAAGTCGTATAGGTTACGTTTTTCACTGCTGCTTGCTTGTGGGCCTGATTGAAACGAACCATTACCGCCGCTACGTTGTTCGCGAGGAACATCTAAACCCAAGTATGAAGCGAGTTCTTCAATGGCTTCGACGAATTCTAGTCGGTCGAATTCCATCAAAAAATCGATGGCATTTCCATGCGCGCCACAACCAAAACAATGGTAGAACTGCTTTTCTTGACTGACACTGAATGAGGGTGTCTTTTCGTTGTGGAACGGGCAGCATGCGCCGTAGTTTTTGCCTTTTTTCTTAAGTTTCACACGTGCGTCGATGATATCGACAATATCAAGTCGAGCTAGAAGGTCATCGATAAAACTGCGAGGGATGTGTCCAGCCATAAAACCTAACAAAAAAAGAAGATGATGAGTGGAGTGAATGCCTTAAAAGAATGAGCGTATTGCCCATTGATTTCATTCCATCCATCCAGATACAAACAAGCCGTGCGCTCCAAAGGATAGCACGGCTTGCTGCAATTGGGTGGGGTACCTTAAGCCAATTTAGCGCGAACTAAACCGCTTACTTTACCCATATCTGCACGCCCTTGAATTTGCGGTTTCAGAACGCCCATTACTTTGCCCATGTCTTGCATGCCAGCTGCGCCAGATTCAGCAATCGCGTTCTCGATGAGAGCCGCTACTTCTTCGTCTGTCAGTGGTTGAGGCATAAAGTCCTCAAGAACGGTAATTTCTGCTTGTTCCGCATCAGCAAGATCTTGACGACCCGCTGCTTCAAACTGCGCTACAGAATCGCGACGTTGTTTAACCATCTTGGTCAATACTGCAAGAATGTCGTCATCGTTCAGAGTAATCTGTTCGTCAACTTCACGTTGCTTGATTGCTGATAGGGCTAAACGAATAGTACCAAGGCGCAATTTGTCCTTGGCTTTCATCGCTAATTTTTGCTCTTCTTTGAGTTGATCAATCAGAGCCATAACTAAATTCCTTTTGGAGCTCAGTTATTAGTACAGGCGAACGCGACGAGCGTTTTCGCGAGCTAGCTTCTTAGCGTGACGCTTTTGAGCTGCTGCTTTAGCGCGTTTGCGAACTGTAGTTGGTTTTTCGTAGTGCTCACGACGACGCACTTCAGAAAGGATACCTGCTTTTTCGCAAGAGCGCTTAAAACGACGTAGAGCAACGTCGAACGGTTCGTTTTCACGTACTTTAACTACTGGCATATGCCTTTCACCTCAGGGGTTATTCGTTAACGCTGGTATTCAACAGACCAAATCACAATTGTTAGGTCTCTTACCAGCTTGATCAAAAATGGTGCGGAATTTTAATCCGATCACAACTACTTTGTAAAGCCTTTTGTCGATTATTGTCTGTACAAAATTTGTTTGCAGCACCAAGGCGAGGTAATATGACGCCCAAATTTCCTCTATACAGAAAGCATACTGAGAAAACCATGCGCATTATTGGTATTGAAACCTCTTGTGACGAGACTGGCATCGCAATTTATGACGATGAAAACGGTCTCTTGTCACACAAGCTATACAGCCAAGTAAAACTGCACGCAGATTACGGCGGTGTGGTGCCTGAGTTGGCTTCACGTGACCACGTAAAGAAAACCATTCCTCTTATTAAAGAGGCACTAAAAGAAGCGAACTTAACTTCAAAAGACATCGATGGTGTCGCGTATACCGCGGGGCCTGGTCTTGTTGGGGCGCTATTAGTGGGTGCGACTATCGGTCGCAGTATTGCTTATGCTTGGGGAGTGCCAGCGGTACCTGTTCATCATATGGAAGGTCACCTATTGGCCCCAATGTTGGAAGATAACCCTCCACCGTTCCCGTTTGTGGCGGTATTAGTATCGGGCGGTCACTCTATGATGGTGGAGGTGAGAGGCATCGGTGAGTACAAAATTCTAGGTGAGTCGATTGATGATGCGGCGGGCGAAGCGTTTGATAAAACAGCGAAGCTAATGGGTTTGGATTACCCAGGCGGTCCACTATTATCTAAACTGGCGGAAAAAGGTACACCGGGCCGCTTTAAGTTCCCGCGCCCAATGACGAATGTGCCAGGTTTGGACATGAGTTTCTCTGGTCTAAAAACCTTTACGGCTAACACGATTGCTGCAAACGGTGATGACGAGCAAACTCGCGCGGACATCGCATTAGCATTTGAAGAAGCTGTGTGTGCTACGTTGGCTATTAAATGTAAGCGCGCGCTTGAGCAAACAGGCATGAAACGCATTGTTATTGCTGGTGGTGTGAGTGCTAACCGTCGTTTGCGAGCTGAGTTAGAGAAGTTAGCGAAGAAAGTTGGCGGCGAAGTTTACTACCCACGTACTGAGTTCTGTACAGATAACGGTGCGATGATCGCTTACGCAGGCATGCAGCGCTTGAAGAATGGCGAAGTGGCTGATATGTCAGTAGAGGCTCGTCCACGTTGGCCAATTGATCAACTAACACCTGTCGCTTAGTCAAATTTATGCGGTAGGTTTGAAACCGGTTCTGTGTAATAAAGGTCTCTGCTCCTCAGAGGCCTTTATTTTTAATTATTCAATGAACCGCCTCGTTTTACATTCTGACTGATGCGAGCAGTTCGCTATTGTTTCAGTGCTAGGATGACGTGGAAGAATAAGAAATGGATATAACAATGAATAAGTTTGAAATTGAAGGTCAGCAACTTGCTTATCTAGATAAAGGTGAGGGCCCTGTGCTTCTATTTGGTCATAGTTACCTTTGGGATAGCCAAATGTGGGCGCCGCAAGTTGAGGTTTTAAGCCAGTCATTCCGTTGTATTGTGCCAGATCTTTGGGCACATGGTGAATCGGACGCTGCACCTGCATCGACACAGTCATTGGCCGACTATGCACAACATATGTTGGCATTGATGGATCATTTAGATATCGAAGAGTTCTCGATAGTGGGCTTATCTGTTGGCGGCATGTGGGGAGCAGAGCTAACGGCTCAAGCGCCGCAACGTGTTAAGTCACTGGTATTGATGGATACCTTCATTGGCTGGGAGCCAGAAGTTACGTATAAAAAGTATTTTGCAATGCTTGATACCATCAGCCAAGTCCAAGCAGTGCCTGCGCCAATTATTGAAGCCGTTGTGCCGCTGTTCTTTGCCAACAACGTCAATCAGGATAACCCTAAACTTGTCGCTTCATTCAAACGCAGTTTAGAAGAGCTGAACGGTGAGCGTGCGGTGGAAGTAGCTCGCATAGGGCGCATGGTGTTTGGTCGCCGGGATGTGATTGAGGATTCGGAAAAATTTGCTCTGCCGACGTTAATTGCAGTGGGCTGTGAAGATAAACCCCGTCCAGTTTTTGAATCTTATTTAATGAAAGACTGTATCACAGGCAGTGAGTTGGTGGAGATTCCCCAAGCTGGACATATCAGTTGTTTAGAGCAACCTGAGTTCGTCAACCAGATGTTGTTGAACTTCCTGAATCGAGTTCATGCATAACCAATACATCCTTCTTTAAACGAAAAACTCGGCATTAAGCCGAGTTTTTTTGTGTCAGTTTTTTCTCGCCGATTTTTGGCTCGTCGCCAGACAAAAGCCGACGAATATTTTGATGATGCTTAAATACGATTAAGCAGCACAGCATAGCAACAGGTAACGTGTATTGCGGTTTAAACATCCAAGTATAAAACGGAGTGACCAAAACCGTGACGAGAGCCGCTAAGGATGAATAGCGGAATAGCGCGGCTACTGACAGCCAAGTTAACATTACCAATCCTGTTAAGTCCAAACCAATCGGAGCGATAGCGCCAAGCGCGGTTGCGACACCTTTTCCGCCTTTAAAGTGGAAAAAGATGGGGTACATGTGGCCAAGACAGGCAGCAATGGCGATGACGCCAAGAATGATAGGGTCGATACCAAGAAAGTATCCGCCCCACACGGGGATAGTGCCTTTGAGCATATCGCACAACAAGACTGAAACAGCGGCTCCTCGTCCGCCAATACGCAATACGTTCGTTGCTCCAGGATTGTTAGATCCCACACTGCGTGGGTCTGGCAGTTTTAAGAGTCGACAGATCAAAACCGCACTGGAAACCGAACCTAATAAATAGGCGGCCATTGTCATTATCAGTGCCAGTGCGTCCATAGAAGTCCTTGATGGATTGGAATTTAATGCTCGGTTCCCGCGTAGTTGCTATCATACCCCGAATTTACATAATGCAGAAATCCTCACTGTGATAGAGCTTGCATTATGTGATTTCTTGTATATAAAGATGCTTTCGCAGTTTATACCTAAGTAACATTGTGATGACCAAAGTAAATGTTACTTAGGTATAGAATACTACGATCAAATTACCCCTCACGGGTATCCGACCTCTGTAATAGAAGGACATAAGATGGCTCTGGATAAAGTTTTTATTGAACAGTTAGAAGTAATCACCACAATTGGCGTGTACGACTGGGAGCAACAAATCAAACAAAAGTTGGTTCTAGATATTGAAATGGCACACGATAATAAACCTGCGGGCAAAAGTGATGATGTGCAAGATGCACTGGATTATTCGCAGGTGAGTGAGGCGGTACTTAACCACATTGAAAATGGTCGTTTCTTACTGGTCGAGCGCGTGGCTGAAGAAGTAGCAGAGCTTATCATGCAGCGTTTCTCTGTGCCTTGGGTGACAATCCGCCTAGCGAAGCCTGGCGCCGTGCCGCAAGCACGTGCTGTTGGTGTGGTGATTGAGCGAGGCCGAGCATGATCACCACTTATATTGGTGTTGGGACGAACGTAGAAAGAGAGCAACATGTGCTTGCTGCGTATCAGGAGCTGCAACGGCTTGGAGAAAATCTCCTCGTATCACCGATATATGAATGCGAACCTATTGGTTTTAGCAGCAAGAATTTCTACAACTTTGTCGTTGCAATGCGTACCGAGTTGTCATTAGAAGAGTTGAGCCATCAACTACGCGAGATTGAATTTAAGTGGGGACGCGAAGAAAACGCGCAAAAGTATCAGGATCGAACACTGGATCTCGATATAGTGTTGTTCGGTGAGCGCGTCTCCAAGAAAAAACCTGAGCTACCTCGCAGTGATATCTACAAATATCCTTTTGTCACAAAGCCGCTGTATGATCTCGAACCGCAATTAGTGATCCCAGGCGATGGACGCACAGTCGCAGACATTTGGCATGCTATGCAGCCAGTCGATTCGCTCAAACCCGTTTCCTTTCATTTTTAATTTGAGTTGTTTACATGAGTTATTTTGAAGCCTTTATTTTGGCTCTGATTCAGGGGCTGACAGAGTTTTTGCCTATCTCAAGCTCTGCCCATTTGATCCTGCCTTCCGCTATTTTAGGATGGGAAGACCAAGGTCTGGCCTTTGATGTTGCTGTTCACGTCGGTACATTAATGGCTGTCGTGATCTATTTTCGTCATGAAGTAATCACTTTGTTTCAAGCGTTATTTGCTTCGATCTTTAAAGGAGATCGCAGTAAAGAAGCTAAATTGGCTTGGATGATCGTGATTGCGACGATTCCAGCTTGTGTGTTCGGCTTATTGATGAAAGACATCATTGAAGTGTATCTACGTAGCGCTTACGTCATCGCGACTACTACGATCGTATTTGGCCTTTTGCTATGGTGGGTAGACAAAAACGCTAAACTCGTTGCCGATGAATACCAAACGGGTTGGAAGAAAGCTGTATTTATCGGTATTGCTCAAGCCTTAGCGATGATTCCTGGAACTTCACGTTCAGGGGCGACCATCACAGCAGCGCTTTACCTTGGCTTTACTCGAGAAGCGGCTGCCCGATTTTCGTTTTTAATGTCGATCCCAATCATTACATTAGCTGGTAGCTACTTAGGCATGAAGTTAGTGACCAGTGGTGAACCTGTCCATGTTGGTTTCTTACTTACTGGCATTATCACATCGTTTATCAGTGCGTACATCTGTATCCACTTCTTCTTGAAGATGATTTCACGCATGGGCATGACACCGTTTGTGATTTACCGTCTGATTTTGGGCGTCGGTTTGTTCGCTTTTCTATTAAGTGCATAATTGATGTTAACGAAAAACGCCCGCGAAATCCGCGGGCGTTTTTGTTTGTTCGTTACTTCTTAAGTGCTGCTTTCACTGCTTCAATACGTCGTTTTTCTTGCTCGTCACGAATCGCAGGGCCTTTAAAGCCCTCTTTGATTATGGTTTGAACGTCAACTGCCGCTGCTGCTTGGTAGGATTGCCTAAAAATATCCGCCTGTGGATATGGTTGCGTTTCCAGTCCTTTACGACCAGCGTGATCCGCTTGGCAGCAAAGCAAGATATCTTGCAGACGTTCGGACTTACGCCACACATCAAGTTTATTGAGTATTTTAATTATGGTTTGTGGTTTAAGTTCAGCCGCGCGATGAATATTGGAGTGCTGTTCGCACACCATCAAGGCTAAATCACGAAACTCATTTGGTACCCGGACACGTTCGCACAGCTTTTTGATCAGTTTTAATCCTGTATGGCAATGCATTTTGTGGCTTGGCCATTCGCTCTCTGGCGTCACGCCTTTACCCAAGTCATGCACTTGGGCGGCAAACCTGACGGGGAGTGAGTTACTCAATTTTGCGGCTTGCTCTGCCACCATCAAAGTATGGATGCCAGTATCGATTTCTGGATGCCACTTCTCAGGTTGAGGTACGCCAAATAGTGCATCAATTTCAGGTAACACCACGGTTAATGCCCCACAGTCTCGTAGAACCGATAAGAAGATATCAGGGCGAGGAGTAGAGAGAGATTTATGCCATTCTTGCCAAACACGCTCGGGAGTCAGTGTGCTCAGCTCTCCGGACTCTGCCATGTGACGCATTAACCGCATGGTTTCGTCGGCAATCGTAAAGTTTAGATCAGCAAGCTTCGCTGCGAAGCGAGCGACACGTAAAACGCGTAGAGGGTCTTCAATAAAGGCGTCTGATACATGGCGTAGCAGTTTATCGTTGAGATCTTGCTGGCCACCATATGGGTCATGGATCCTGCCATCACTCTCCATTGCCATCGCGTTAATGGTTAAATCACGACGTATCAAATCTTCTTCTAAGGTGACGTTTTGATCGAAGAAGCATTCAAAACCAGTGTAACCAGAACCTGACTTTCTCTCTGTTCGTGCAAGGGCATGTTCTTCTTTACTTTTGGGATGCAGAAATACAGGGAAGTCTTTACCAACGGCGGTGTATCCTTGGGACAGCATCATCTCAGGCGTCGCGCCTACGACTACCCAATCGTTGTCATAACTATCAATTCCGAGCAATTTATCTCGAACAGCACCACCTACTAAATAAACTTGCACAAATTACCTCTTAATTTATGGATATGCCGTTGGACATTGTAGCAAGCAATGGTACTTTTCTTTACTCCTAAGAATAGAAGAAGAGCGTTTATACCATGTCTGACTATTCCCAGGTGGTTTTTTAGCTGGAGAGCCTAATGTATAAGGACTTTTTTGGGTTTGTCGAACAACCATTTTCGATTGTTCCAAACTCACGTTATTTGTATTTAAGCCAACGTCACAAAGAGGCAATCACACATCTCCAAGCTGGGCTAGGCGATGGCGGTGGCTTTGCTATGCTTACTGGCGAAGTAGGTACAGGCAAAACGACCGTCGCAAAAGCGATGCTGGCGAATTTGGGTGATAACACCAAAGCGGGTCTTATCCTCAATCCCACGTTTTCGAGTAGAGATTTGCTCGAAGCCATTTGTGATGAGTTCAAAATCACCTATCCGCCAGACGCAAACCTCAAACAGCTAAACCAGGTTATCCATCAATATTTGCTGCGTAATTATCGTTCAGGCTGGCAGACATTGCTGGTCATTGATGAGGCTCAACACCTTGCTGCCGACGTTCTAGAGCAGTTGCGCTTGTTGACCAACTTGGAAACCGATACCAGAAAACTGCTCAAAGTGTTGTTGGTCGGGCAGCCTGAATTGCAGCGGTTATTACAAACAACACAACTACGCCAACTTGCCCAGCGTATTACTGGGCGTTATCACCTGTTGCCGTTGGATGAAAAAGAGACAGAAGATTACATCGCATTTCGACTACATACAGCAGGTGGCAACCAGCAACTGTTTAATCGTGCTTCTTGTAAACTTATAGCCAAATACAGTCACGGTATACCGCGGCTCATCAACCTTATCTGTGACAAATCCCTCAACATTAGTTATCACCAGGGTAATGTGGTGGTGGATAAGCAAACCGTTCAGCAGGCCTGTGAAGAGGTGATGCAGTTTCAGGCAGATATTTATCAGCAAGATAAAAAAGAGCGCCGGACTTTCCGTTGGCCTGCTTGGGGCTCAGTCACGGTAGGCCTTATTGCTGCATTAAGTACGGGGTGGGCGGTCGTGAATTATATGCCAGCTCAAGCGACGTCAGTGTTGACACAAGTGACGGAGCCAAGAGTAGAGCCAACACCAACCGTCGTCAGCCAACAGTTAACGGATGAGCAGCGTGATTTATTGTTAACACAAAAACAGTCGAACCTCGCTGTAAATGATTTGTATCGTTTGTGGGGGTATCAAGCATCGGTTCGCGATAATCTTTGTTTGTCAGAACCGCAGTCGACTATGCGTTGTGAGCGTAAAATGGCGACTTGGCCGCTGTTGATGCAACAAAATCGCCCTGTGATCTTGGAGTTGAATTATCAAGGTGATGTTGGGTATGTCATTCTATATGCCGTCGGTAATGATCAAGCTGAAGTGCTCAATGGTAAGCAGCGTCTCCGTCTGCCAGTTTCGTGGCTAAAGCCGTTGTGGCAGGGCAATATTATCGAACTGTGGCATGCTCCGCTGAATGAAACATTACGTTTAGACATGGAAGGCCCTGCGATTGAAGTATTAGACCGATTATTAGCAGAAGCGGTGAGTGAGCCACTGCTTGAAACGTCTATTTTTGATGGTGCGATGAAAGAGCGAGTCGAGTTATTTCAACGTTGGCAAGGAATTGGTGTCGATGGTATTGCAGGTAAGCGAACGCTAGACCGACTTCAGCAAAATGTTCAGCCAGATGCGCCTCAACTGGCGAGAATCGAGAAGGAGGACGCATAATGTCAGCTGTGAAACATATAGGTCTGTTCTTGCTGCCAATCACTGCTTCTGCTATCGGAGTCGCTTGGTACTTAGATCTCTTTGCACCGAGTGCTGAAGTAGATACAACGTCCCCGATAGAAAAGGTCGAAGTGGTATCACCTTTCAAAGTATTAGACTATCCAGAGAACACCCAGTTGGCCCAATTGCCAAGAGAGTGGCCAAGTGCAGAGCTATCGCGTGATTTTGGTACATTTACCACCCCCGATGAATACACGAGCCATACACCAAGCAGAGATGAAACACGCAACTCAGCATCAACCCAAGCGACTTCTGCTGCTGAAGAGGACCTCGGGTTGTCTTTGGATGATCTGGATTTATCCTCATTATCTCCTGATTTAGCTAGGAAGGTCGAAAATGCCTTATCCCGAGATGATGACAATTCTTCATCACAAACGGCACGCGTGAACGATTTAGAGCGCAACGCTCACCAGTGGCAAGGGCGTCTACCTGCGCTTAATTTGCAAACCCATATGTACGCTAGTGATGAAAATCGCCGTTGGGTGAAAATTAACAATATTGAATATCATCAAGGGGATGTCGTTGATGATCAGGTCACTCTAAGAGAAATACAACCGCAAGCTGTGATTGTTGAGTTCCAAGGTGAGCAAATTCGTATACCAGCGTTGTATGAGTGGAAAGGGTAACTCTTGTAGAAACACATCAAGCCAGCGAAATCATATCGCTGGCTTTTTATTTTTCAGAGCATCTTTTGCATCTATTCTGGTGATGATTTTTAGATACTCAAACAAGCAAAATATAGCTTTTCTCAGTCGTTTAAATAGCACCAATATCATTCATCTATTGATAGCGCGATTCCAGTCAACGTTGTGTAAAAAGACACCATCTTCACGAACTTCGGAGTAATGACTTGGTCCACGTTAGACCCCATCACATAATAGGAGTCTAAACAGAGACACATGCGTATTCTGATTTTTTCTTTAAGCATTGTTGCATCGACAAGCTATGCAGCAAAGCCAGACCCATTCCCAGTTACACCAGATAGTCGCGGGCAAGATTTCATGGTCAGTGCGACGAATCCTTACGTGAGCAGTACCGGTTACTCAATATTGAAAGAAGGCGGTAATGCTGTTGATGCTATGGTCGCGATGCAGATGGTGATGTCTGTCGTTGAGCCAGATATGACCGGAATTGGCGGCGGGACTTTCGCGCTGTTTTATCAACATGACGAGAAAAAATTTCTGGCCCTTGATGGTCGAGATGAAGCGCCCTCTAGCGCGAACCCTGAAATGTTTGTTGAGAATGGGGAAGTACTCAGTCGCAACGAAATATTAGGCCCTCGTTCTGTTGCGGTTCCGGGCACATTGCGGTTGCTTTACACCACTCATGAACAATATGGCAAGTTGCCATGGGCAGAGCTGATTAAGCCGGCGATTACATTGGCGAGCAATGGGTACGCGATGAACAGCTACACCTACGACATCGTAGTAAGAGAGCAAAGCCGACTTGAGCAAGATCCGGAAGTGAAAGCCTTGTATTGGCAAGGGGACGATATTAAGCCGACGGGAACCTTGATGAAGAACCCTAAGATGGCTGAGACGCTGAGGAAGATCGCGCAACAAGGCGATCGTTACCTTTATGGTGGTGAGCTTGGTCAGCACATCGTAGAGACGGTTAATAGTCGTATTGATGACCAACACGAGAAGTTGTCTTTAGAAGATTTTAAACATTACCAAGTGAAGCAGCGTGACATCATTGAGAGCGACTACCGTGGGAATAAAATCGTCTCTTTTGGTTACCCAGCTTCGGGCGGTGTGATGGTCGCTCAGAGTCTTGAACTGCTCGCACCCTATGACATTGCCCATATGGCGAAAACGGATGTGGAACCTTGGCGTCTCATGACTGAAGCGATGCGAATTGCAAAAGCCGATCGTATTGCGTATGCCGGAGATCCGGATTATGTGGAAACGCCAGTTGAACAGTTGTTGTCTAAAGCCTATCTAGATCAGAGACGTGATTTAATCCCTGATAATGGCACTTTAAAAGAGGATCCAAAAGCAGGACAGATAACGCAAACTCAGTATGCGCAATATCAAGGCTTCGAGAGCAAAGATACAGGGCATATTTCTATCGTCGATAGAGATGGAAATGCAATTGCGATGACCAGCACCGTTGGCACGGGTATGGGCTCGGGTGTGATGGTCGATGGCGTTATCTTGAATGCGCAGATGGCTAACTTCTCACCTCAGCCAACGGTTAACGGCAAGCCTACGCAAAACTCAATTGAAGCGGGCAAGCGTCCACGTTCGGCTATTACGCCATTAATGGTGATGGACAGTGATGATAACTTGCGTTTGGTGGTTGGGTCACCAGGTAGTTCACAAATCCCGGGGTATGTACTCAAAACCGTGGTTGGGGTGCTGGATTGGAATTTATCAGCGCAAGAGGCTATTGACTTACCAAACATCCAGTATGGCACTAAGATAGACCGCACCAAGTCTTATGACCCGACTGGTTTGCTGGTGGAAAAGAAAACGTTCTCAGAAATGTTGGTGCCTGAGTTTATGGAGCTTGGCTACCCAGTGCACGTTATTCCAGTGGTAAGCGGTTTGAATGCAATTGAGCTAAAAGATGGCAAGCTTTATGGCGCAACGGATCGTCGTCGAGCCTCTAGTTCAATGGGGGAGTAGTACTTACTTCTGTCAAACGAAGCAAACTAAAAAGCCAGTCGATATCGACTGGCTTTTGCGTTCTTTTTAAAGATAAAAGCGTGAGGGTTTATGCCCAACCCGCAGGAGAGCGCTTTCTACGAGGCATGACATGCGGAAGAATCAAACCAAATAGTAAACCTAAACCTGCGACACCGCCGCCATAAGTGAAGTACTTAAGCAGCATGTCATCTTTTTGAGTATCCAGTTTTGCGCGTAGCTCGCGGTTTTCTGTTTCAACAGAAGTAAGCTGATCGCTGATCTCAGAGTATTTATTTTCTAGATCTGAAATTTGTTGGTTACGTGTTTCGAGAGAGGTAACAAGACCGGCTTTCTCTGCATCAGAAGTTTGACGAGCATTAGCAAGCTGCTCTTTTACTTCGGCTAGCTCTTTCTCAATGCGAGGAAGGCGAATTGCCATGCTCTCTTGGTTTGTCACAAACTTGCTTTGTACCCAACCAGTGCGACCACGGTCATCACGAACTTGCGTATAGCCAGTATCTCGGTTGGTTTTAATCAGTTGTACTTTAGAACCGGCGTTAACACTACCAATAATACGGTAGGTGTTATTTGGACCTGAATGCATAAAAGTGAAGAGGTCATCAGAAATATAACGGTCTGCTGCTAGGGCCGCTGGCGCTGCTAGCAAAGTAAACAAAACCGTGATGATTAGTTTTTTCACAGTAAATCCCTTAACGATTTTTCTTGGAGACAGCGTTGGCACCGAATGATTGGAGCCGGAAATAGACGAATAGTATGCAGTTTCAAACCTCGGTGCAACAAAGAAGGGAGGCAAAGCCTCCCTTTCTGTGCGTTTGAGTCAATAATGACAAAGCGCTTACATTCTATTGACGAGTGTCTTAAGCGAACATCGCTTGAAGTCCGTAGAAGAATACTACGGCCAATAACGCACCCGCTGGTAGTGTAACGATCCATGATGCCACGATGTTACGAACTACTCCTAGGTTCAGTGCTGCGATACCACGAGCAAAGCCAACACCGAGAACCGCACCAACCAATGTTTGAGTGGTTGAAATTGGCAGGCCTGTACCAGACGCTAGAACTACCGTACATGCTGTTGCTAGCTGTGCTGCAAAACCGCGGCTAGGCGTTAGCTCAGTGATGCCTGTACCAACGGTTGCCATTACTTTGTGACCTAGTGTTGCAAGACCGACCACGATACCAATACCACCAAGAGGTAGAATCCACCAAGCGATGGTGCTTTTCGTGCTGATTTCGCCCATGTGTTCAACAGTCGATACGACAGCAGACAGTGGACCAATGGCGTTTGCAACGTCGTTTGAACCGTGTGCAAATGCCATCGCACAAGCGGTGATAACCATCAGAACGCTGAAGATACCTTCCACGCCAGAAAAGCTGCGGTCTTCTTCGCGATTAGCGAATTTTTTCTGGATGTATACGTAGCCGCCAATCATCACAAGTGCTGAAACTGCTGCTGCCCACATCCAGGCTTCACCATTGGTCAGGTGAAGACCAACGTGTTTTAGACCTTTTTTGATGGTTACAAGTGCAATCACCATTGTTGTGATGAACATGTAAACAGGTACAAAACGTTTTGCGTTAAACAGAGGGTTCTCAGTATCAAAAATCAGGCGCTGTGCGCTGACAAAGATAACGTAAGCAAAGAAACCTGAAATCACTGGCGTAATAATCCAGCTACCAACAATGCCTTGAACGCTGCCCCAGTCAACCGCTTCAGTACCTACTGATACGCATGCAAAACCAATGATTGCACCGATGATTGAGTGAGTCGTTGATACTGGCCAGCCCATGTAAGAAGCAAGAAGCAGCCATGTACCTGCTGCTAAAAGCGCAGACATCATGCCGTAGACAAGAACATCTGGTTGACTAGCAAATAAAGAAGTTTCGATTACACCTTTACGGATAGTGTCGGTTACTTCACCGCCTGCAAGGTAAGCACCTGCAAATTCGAAGATCATCGCAATGATGATAGCTTGTTTTACAGTTAGCGCTTTTGAACCTACAGATGTACCCATCGCATTAGCAACGTCGTTCGCGCCAATACCAATCGCCATCATGAAACCAAAAATCGCTGCAACAATAATCAGGACAGTGCCGTAGTTCGCAAGGATATCCATCGTAATACCTAGTTGTTTTATAACAAGCGGAACAAAATTTTACGCGCGCCAAACCATAAGACGATGAAAATAGTCATCGTCCCTATGACACGTGTTAATTATGCTCTTCGTTATGTCGTTAACTTTATGTTTTAAGATCGAGATAGCATGACTTCCAAACGAGCACCTACGCGCTGCGCTTGGTCGGCAATACCACCTACCCATTCAAGAATCTTGTATAGGAACATGACATCGATAGGGTTCATGTCAGCTTCAATCACCATCAACTGTTGGCGAAGTTCAATCTGCATGGCATCGGTATCATCTTCGATAACGTCTAATTGATGAATCATTTCAGCGACGAGCGTCACTTCACGGCCTTTGAAGCCGGTTTCTAGCAATTCATCAAGTTCATTGATTACCTTTTGCGCCTGATCGGCAGCATCAAGACAACGTTGAACGTAAGCGAGGAAGTTTGGTTGGAGAGCCTCAGGGATGACAAGTTGACGACCATATACACGGCCAGCAATGTCTTTTGCCAGGTTTGCAAGTTTGTCCTGTTGAGTCAAAAGCTCAAGCATGTCAGTACGGTCGACTGGCATGAACAAACCGCGAGGCAGTTTTAGACGGATTTCACGTTTCAGCACATCCGCTTCTTTCTCTAGGTGAGAAATTTGTGCACGGATTTCTGCTGCTTTTTCCCAATCACCCTTTGAAGATACTTCAAAGAATTTCACCAAGTGTGAACAACATTCGTTGACACACACAACGTGGCGTTGCAAAGGCTTAATTGGGGACTTTGCAAATAACCCCATAATTGTATTTACTGGCATGGTCATTCAACCTAATAACTATAACCTTAAAAAAACATACACCATTTCTGAGTGCTTGGCGAAATGTTGAACGATGGCTATAAAGGCGCGCATGGTAACGCATTAAATCGCTCATTAAAACTGTTTTAGATCATCAATCCGGCGATATTTCTCTCTTGCCGTGTGAGAAATTACGCAATATCCTGTTTCTATCTGCTTTGAAAGGTATAGCTATGGAAACCGAAATAGAACTGAAGTTTTTTGTTTCTCCTGAATTTTCAGAAACTTTAAAAGAAAAAATTTCTGAGACAAAAGTACTTCAGCATAGTTGTCGTGACTTGGGTAACACCTATTTTGATACTGCCGATAAATGGCTTCGAAAGCACGACATTGGTTTAAGAATTCGCCGTTTTGATGATGTATTCGTCCAAACCGTAAAGACAGCAGGACGCGTCGTCGCAGGCTTACATCAAAGACCAGAATACAATGCTGAGCACACTAGTGACGAGCCTAATCTGTCGCTTCATCCTCTAGATATTTGGCCTCCAGGTAAAGATGCAGAAACGCTGCAATCCGAGCTTATGCCATTATTCTCGACCAACTTCACACGTGAACAATGGCTGATTGGCATGCCCGATGGCAGTCAGATTGAAGTTGCCTTTGACCAAGGCTTAGTTGTAGCCAAAGGTGAAGACGAAGAAGAGAAGCAAGAGCCGATTTGCGAAGTTGAACTGGAACTTAAGTCAGGCCAAACCGAAGCTTTATTCACGCTGGCACGCAGCTTTTGCGAGCAAGGCGGTATGCGCTTGGGTAACTTGAGCAAAGCGGCGAAAGGTTATCGACTTGCAAGTGGTTATGCGGGTGATGAAGTAAAATCATTGGCACTTGTGGACAGTAGTCCGACGGATACCGTTGAATTTTGCTTGATCAACTCTTTAGAGCACGCTTTGTCTCATTGGCATTATCACGAGCAAATTTATGCTGAGCGTGACAGCGTGGAAGCACTGCGTGAAATCAGTAATGCCATTCGTTTCATTCGTCAAACATTGACTATTTTTGGCGGGATTGTCCCTCGTCGCGCGAGCGCGATTCTGCGCCAAGAGCTTAAATGGTTGGAAGAAGAACTGAGTTGGTTGGATGAGCATGCACACCTTGAAGAGCTCTTAGATGACAAAGGCAATGTGCTGCGTAAGTTGGATGCACGTAAGTTCTTAGTATCTGAGCTGACTCAGCAGTTACAAGAGTTGCCAAGCCGTGAAGAAGTGCTAGGGTTGCTCAATTCCGCGCGTTACACAGGGTTACTGCTGGATCTAAGCCGCTGGATCTTAGCGCGCGGTTGGCAGCCATTTCTTGATGAAAAAGCACGTGAAAAAATGGCAAGTAACATCATGCCGTTTTCAGTTACTCAGCTCGATCGCACTTGGGCTGAGCTAATGGAAGCTTTCCCAGCAGAGCGCGATCTGACGGCGCAAGAGTACGTTGATCAGCGTTATCGCTTATTGCGTAACCTCTATACTGGTATTGGTTTCGCGAGTTTGTATAATTCAGATGAGCGTAACAGCTTCCGTTTACCATGGGCGGATCTAGTGCATGGTATCGATGATCTGCTAATGCTGAACCACTTGCTCCCGTTGGTTGATATGCTGGAAGACGCAGAAAAAGAGCAGTTAGAACGCTGGTTACACCGTCAAGAGCGCTCAATTTTGCATGCAATGGATCAAACCCGAGCGATCAGTGTGGAAGTTCAGCCTTATTGGCGTGAATGATCGTTCTGGTGATAAGAACAAAAAAATAGGACCGCATGGTCCTATTTTTTTGTCTCTGTTTTACGTTGTTGTAGCTCTTTTTCCATGAAATCGAGTCGTTCTAGTATTTGCGCTTGTTGGCTTAGGAGCTGCTCGAGCATACGTTCTTTATTGATTGAACTGTGCGTCTGTTGTTTCGTTGGGGCAGTAAGAATAGAGGTGATAAGACCCGAGATCATACCAAAGATACCCACCCCGCAAACAATGATGATGACAGCCAAAAACTTTCCTATGGAGGTCACTGGATAATGATCGCCGTAACCAACCGTTGAGATTGTTACAAATACCCACCACAAAGCATCGGCGCCAGTACGAATATTCGCTTCTGGGTTTTTCGCTTCGATAAACAGCATTGCACTAGAACCGAGTGTTATGAGGATAACCATCAATAGCAGTATAGAGGCGAGCGTGGTTTCGCGGCGGTTTTCTTTGAGCTGATGCAAAATGAACTTTGACGAACGCAGTACTAATACCACTCGCATAATATGAAAAATACGAGCAAAGCGCAGGGGCTCTATCAATGGGATACTCGCCACGAAATCTATCCAATGACGTTTAAGGAATAACCAGCGATCTGTGGACCGGATCAAATCAATGGTGAGCTGTAGTAGAAAAATACTACAGATTATGAAATCCAGACCGATAAGAACTTGACGGGTTTCGTGATCGATCGGGAAAAACAACAAGCCAGAGATCACAAATAGTGCCATAAAAGACAATATTAGTGACAACAGGCCCATCGGTCGTGTGCTGTCTTTGATATCATTGTTTTTCATACGAAGCTCAAAATAAATCGCGTAACCACGCAAAGCGCGAACATAACTATAAGTAATATAAAGATTACAGATAAAGACTATATAAGACTCGGTGGAGAACTGACAATGGAAAAGCTGGCATTTAAGCCATGGGAAAGGGTCATATCCGACATTCGACTGGTGCCTAAAATGGTCATGTTGATGGTCTTCAGTACTGTCCTGATCGTGGCAAAACAACTGTGGGACGCAAACACTTTTTACGACTCACTTTTAGCGGCGACACAAAACGCGCAAGTTGCCCAACAGCATTATGAAGCATACTTAACGCAAGTTGCTTGGCAAACCGCCTTATTGATAGTGGTTTTTGTCGTGCTCTTATTAGCGGCGGCTAGAGTGATGTTGCGTCAAACACAGTATCTGAGCGACGCGATCAAACTGATGGCGAGCAAGAACCTCTCTGTTCCATTTGGTATGGATTGTAAAGATGAATACGGAGACGTGGCACGTGAATTAGAAAAGACACGTCGACAATTGCACGATGTGATTCAAATGCAAATTAATGCGTCTGATGAATTATCAACGCTCACCGAAGTCATGACACTGAGCATGTCGGAAACGAAGGAATCGGCGCAAGAAGAGTTTAACGAAATTGATCAACTTGCTACGGCGATGAGTGAAATGTCGTCGACGGTCCAAACGGTTGCGGAACATGCCCAGACGGCATCTTCTCTAACAGAGCAAGCTTCCGCGCAAGCAATTTCTGGTCAGCAGTTCTTGCAAAGTACAATGGCGAAAATGAGTGAACTTTCGTCGGATATCGCTTCATCGGCACAAGCGGTTAACCAAGTTGAAGAACGTGTTGAAGCCATTGGTAGCGTTGTAGGGACGATTCAAGGCATTTCTGAACAAACCAACCTGCTTGCACTGAATGCGGCGATTGAAGCGGCGCGAGCTGGCGAGGCTGGGCGGGGTTTTGCTGTGGTTGCAGATGAAGTTCGTAACCTTGCCCAACGTACACAACAAGCGACGGTAGAAATTCAAGAGATGATCGCACAGCTGCAAACCAGTGCTGAATCTGCGGTAGAACTCATGGAAAAAAGCGTTGTAGAAGCGGCAGATGGAAACGAGTTGGTTTCTAATGCTGGATCTGAGCTCGATGGTATTGTTGGGCAAGTGACGCAAATCAATGACATGAACTTCCAGATCGCGACGGCGTCTGGTCAGCAAAGCAGTGTTGCAGAAGAGATGAGCCAAAACCTCACCAATGTACGTGAGTTGGTGGAAGCCTCAGTTGTTGTTGTTACCGAGCTGCTAGAAACCTCTGAAATGATGCAAAATAATGCAGGTGAGCTAGACAAGAAGATCAAATCTTTCCAAGTTTAATATTCGATCCCGAACTTTTGATAAAACGCCCACAAACCTTTTGTGGGCGTTTTTATTTGCTTTCAGTCTGGTATAAAGAATGAGTTACCGTGCTTTTCAAACAAGGAAGAAAAATGCAGCTGCCTTCGCCACTGATTTCTATCGCTGAATCTGCCGTACAAAACGCCCAAGACGCAGGTTATTTTCCCCTTTGGCCCGATGAGGTTGCGCAGCAATTTCGTTATGTGGCGGGCTTAAGCCAATTTATAACCGAAGCTATTCATCGCGATGAAGTCCTAGCCCGTGAGTTGCCAAGTATGTTAGCGCAGCCAAGTCGTCAGGAGTCTTACCGCTCACGTCTTGCTGAACTGTTGGAACAATGTCCTGATGAGATGTCTGGTCATCGCGTGTTGCGTCAGTTTCGCAACCGAGAAATGGTGTACATTGCGTGGAAGGATTTCACGCATGCATGGTCGCTAGAGACGTCTTTAAGCCACTTATCTGAGTTGGCAGAAGCGATGATTTTTGAAACCTATCAATGGCAATATCAAGTGTGTTGTCAGGAGTGGGGCACACCAACAAGTGAGGACGGTGAAGTGCAGCCGATGTTAATTATCGGCATGGGGAAACTGGGTGGTGGCGAGCTAAACTTTTCTTCCGATATTGATCTAATTTTCACGTACCCAGAGAATGGCGAAACCCAAGGCGCACGCCGAAGCATTGCCAATGCCCAGTTCTTTACTCGTCTTGGTCAACGCATCATCAAAGCGCTCGACCAACAAACCTTCGATGGTTTTTGCTACCGCGTCGACATGCGACTTCGCCCATTTGGAGAAAGTGGCCCCTTGGTAATGAGCTATGCCGCACTTGAAGATTATTACCAAGAACAGGGGCGAGATTGGGAACGTTACGCGATGATCAAAGCTCGGGTGATGGGATGTGAGATGTACCCGCAGTATCAAGAGCTACGCCAAATGCTGCGCCCTTTTGTTTTTCGTCGTTATATTGATTTCAGTGCGATTCAATCTTTGCGACGAATGAAGTCGATGATCAGTAGCGAGGTTCGCCGCCGAGGGTTGAATAACAACATTAAGCTAGGTGCGGGTGGCATCCGAGAAATTGAATTTATCGCTCAAGTTTTTCAATTAATTCGAGGTGGTCGAGAGCCTTCTTTGCGTAATCGAGGGCTGTTGGAAACGCTGCAAGGCATTGAAGAGCTGGCATTGCTTACTCCACAAGAAGTCAGCGCTCTAGAAGCCGCATACAAGTACTTGCGTCAATTAGAAAACTTGTTGCAAGCAATGGCGGATAAGCAAACCCAGACGCTGCCTGATTGCGAAACCGAACGCTTAAAGCTCGCCACCGCGATGAAAATGAGCTGTTGGGAGCAATTAATTGAGCAAACCCAGCAGCATATGGCAAATGTTCACCAAGTTTTTGAATCACTAATTGGTGATGATGAAGAAGACGAGGGGACTACCGTTGCTCGTCATTTTCATGAGCTATGGGATATGGCCGACAAACAAGACGTTCTTGAGCATATCTTGCAGCAGGATATTCAGATTGAAGACTTTGCTTCATGCGCGAAAACCATCATCAACTTTAAAACCGATCTGGCCAAAAAAACGTTAGGCCCACGTGGACGCGAAGTGCTCAATCGTTTGATGCCGAAAGTGTTTGATGCGGTCTTTGCCCATCCTGATGCACAGTTTGGTTTATCTCGTGTACTTCATTTGCTACACAACATCTGCACTCGCACAACTTACTTGGAATTATTGGATGAGCATCCAGCGGCTCTGGTGCAGCTCGTACGTTTGTGTACCGCAAGCCCAATGATTTCAGAGCAGCTGTCTCGTTATCCTATCTTGCTTGATGAGTTAATCGACCCTGCGCAGCTGTACAATCCCATTCCATTAGACAGTTACCGTACAGAGCTGCGTGATTATTTGGCGCGTATTCCTGAAGATGATATGGAACAGCAAATGGAAGCGTTGCGTCAGTTTAAGCAAATTTGTATTTTGCGTATTGCAGCGGCAGATATTGCTGGCGCATTGCCAGTGATGAAAGTGAGTGACCATTTAACTTATTTAGCGGAAGCTATCGTGGATGCGGTGATCTGTCAGGCTTGGTTGCAAGTATCTGAAAAGTATGGCGAGCCAACGCATGTGAAAGATCGTGAAGGCAAAGGCTTTGCTGTAATTGGCTATGGTAAAGTCGGAGGGTGGGAGCTCGGCTATAACTCCGACTTGGATATTGTCTTCATGCATGACTGCCCAGTCAATGTCTACACTGACGGCAAAAAAGAGATTGATGGTCGTCAGTTCTACCTTCGTTTAGCACAGCGTATCATTCATATTTTCTCCACTCGCACCGCTTCCGGTATTTTATACGAGGTCGATACCCGATTGCGTCCGTCCGGTGCATCGGGTTTGTTGGTTAGCCCAACGGACGCGTTCGACGACTATCAACATCAAGACGCGTGGACATGGGAGCATCAAGCACTTGTCCGCGCGCGCATGATTTATGGTGATGAACCACTGGCGATTGCATTTCACAATACGCGGCATGATGTGTTGTGCAAAGCACGCGATCAAGCTGAACTGAAAAAAGACGTTGTCGAAATGAGAGAAAAAATGCGCGGTCATCTTGGGGGGAAAAAGCCAGGCCGCTTTATGCTCAAGCAAGATGTAGGTGGGATTACCGATATCGAATTTCTCGCTCAGTACCTAGTGCTCAACTATAGTCACGATAAGCCGAAATTGACGCGTTGGTGTGATAATGTGCGCATCTTTGAAACGCTCATTGCGCAAGATGTTATGGACGAAGACCAAGCAATGCAGTTGATACGTGCTTACACGACAATGCGCAACGAAATACACCGCCGAAATCTACTCAATTTAGACGCTGATGTGGTGGAAGATAAGTTTGTTGCCGAAAGGGAGTGGGTAAAACAGGCTTGGAATCAGTGGTTCAGTTAAGACCATATATTTAGCCTCGATAAGGGCTGTGATAAACTCACTTCGATTTAATTTTTGGAGACCAACAATGAAACCAATTCTACCTGATTACAACAGCGCTGGTGTGCTCATCATCGGTGATGTCATGCTAGATCGTTACTGGTATGGCCCAACCGGGCGCATTTCTCCTGAAGCGCCGGTTCCTGTTGTAAAAGTAGAAAACAATGAAGAGCGTCCTGGTGGTGCTGCGAACGTTGCGATGAACATCGCATCACTAGGTGGCCATGCTCACATTGTTGGTCTAACTGGGGAAGATGAGCCTGCAAAAGTGCTGACGGAGACGCTGAGCTCACTCAATGTGAAGTGCGATTTCGTTGCACTGCCTGATTACCCAACGATTACGAAGCTTCGTGTAATGAGCCGTGGACAACAGCTTATTCGTCTCGACTTCGAAGACAAGTTTGAAAACACAGATTCTGCGCCAGTGTTATCTCGAATGGATGCCGCACTGCCAAACGTTAAAGCCGTGATTATGTCTGATTACGCAAAAGGTTCGTTAGAGCATGTTCAGGCATACATTCAAAAAGCGCGCGCAGCAAATATTCCGGTTTTCATTGACCCGAAAGGTGCGGATTTTGAACGCTACCGTGGCGCAACACTTCTTACGCCAAACATGAAAGAGTTCGAAGACGTTGTAGGTAAAGTGAAATCTGACCAAGAGCTAGTAGAGAAAGCACTGGCTTTGGTTGAAGAGTTTGAATTTGAAGCGCTTTTAGTGACACGCAGCGAAAACGGAATGACCTTGATTCGTCGTGGTCAGGAACCGTTCCACCTTCCAACTCAAGCGAAAGAAGTGTACGACGTGACAGGTGCGGGCGACACGGTTATCTCTGTATTGGCAGCGTCTGTTGCCGCAGGCAAATCATTTGAAGAAGCGTGTGCACTAGCAAACGCAGCGGCAGGTGTTGTAGTTGGTAAACTAGGCACGTCAACGCTTTCTGAGATTGAATTAGCAGAAGCGGTACATGGCAGCCAAGACACGGATTACGGTGTTGTTTCAGAAAAAGCACTGATCGAAGCGGTGAAAAAAGCACGTGCTCGTGGCGAGAAAGTCGTTATGACAAATGGCTGCTTTGATATTCTACACGCTGGGCATGTGTCTTACTTAAACCATGCTGCTGAACTGGGCGATCGCCTAATCGTTGCGGTAAATACCGATGAGTCAGTAAAACGCCTTAAAGGCCCTGGTCGTCCGGTAAACCCAACCGATCGCCGCATGGCGGTGTTGGCAGGTTTGGGTGCTGTGGATTGGGTTGTACCATTTAGTGAAGATACGCCGCAGCGTTTGATCTCAGAAGTTCTACCAAGCTTGCTAGTAAAAGGCGGTGACTACAAACCAGAAGAGATTGCTGGTGGTAAAGAAGTCATTGCGGCGGGTGGTGAAGTTCGTGTATTGAACTTTGAAGATGGCTGCTCGACCAGTGAAATCATTAATGCAATCAAAGGCGGTAAGGGCTAAGGCTGCTGTTTGTTAGCATTGAAATGCTATTTGCTCATAAAGGTCGCTAAGTGCGGCCTTTTTGATACTTGTAGTTCAGAGGCACTTTTAAGCTCTGAACTACAAGTAATAAAAAACGCCAGCTGATAACTCAACTGGCGTTTTTTATTTATTAAGACCTGAAGTATTCAGTTCGCGGTTATTTTGCCGCTTTCAAACCTGCATCAACGTCCAAGATGTCTTGTTCGCTTAGCGTACCAACTGCTTGGCGTAGCTGAAGAACACTTAAAATGTAGTCGTAACGAGCGTTCGATAGGTTTTTGTTCGCATCGTATAGACGACGAGTCGCGTCCAGTACATCAACGATAGTACGAGTACCTACATCAAAGCCAGCTTCTGTTGCTTCTAGTGCAGAGCGTGCAGAAATAACCGCTTGCTCATACGCACGTAATGCGCCGATAGAGGCGTTAATGTTGTTGTTTTGTGCGCGAACATCTTTTACTACGCTACGGTATTGCGCTTCAAGATCTTCGCTTGCAGCCACGTACGCGTATTCAGCTTGTTTGGTTTGAGAGGTTACGTTACCACCTGTGTATAGCGGTACAGCAAGGTTCACACCAATATTGAAGTTGTCTGTCGTGTTGTCACGAGAGCTATGAGAAGTATCACCGTAGTTGTAACCACCATCTAGAGAGAGCGTTGGTAGGTGGCCAGAGCTTGCTAGTGAAATATTGTCACGCGCAATGTCTTGAAGAATACGTGAAGATAGCAAGGTCAGGTTTTTGGTTTTTGCTTCATCAATGAGCGATTCAGCAGGTACGGTCGATGGGCTAGCAGTGAAGCGGCCAGTGTCCAAAATGTTGAGATCTTTGTGCTCTTGGCCTGTAATTTCACGCAGTGACTCGTAGCTATTAGTGAGCGCGTTTTCTGCCAACACTTCGTCCGCTAGCACTTGGTCGTACTGAGCTTGTGCGTCATGCACGTCAGTGATTGCAGACAAACCTACTTCAAAACGCTGTTTAGTTTGCTCAAGTTGACGGCCAACCGCGGCTTTTTCTGCACGTACGAAAACAAGATTATCTTGTGCGCGTAGAACTTCAAAATACGCTTGTGATACGCGAAGAATCAGTGCCTGTTGCGTCGCTGCGTAAGTTGCGTCTGCTTGGCGAGCACTTTTCTCAGCAGTATCTAGAGAGATCCAAGATGCGCGGTTGTAAAGTGCTTGTGAAAAGCTAACGCCAGCGGTTAGTGCGTTGCCATCGTTTGATACGTCGCTAATTAGATTTGAATCGTATTCAGTATCACCACGAGTTAAATTGTAACCCGCAGTAAGGTTAATTTGTGGTAATAGAGCACTACGGCTTGAGGTGATTGCTTCGAAAGCTTGGTCACGTTGTGCTGCTACACTGAGCAATTGTGGATCATTTTGTTTTGCCAAGTCGTAGATTTCAGCCAAAGAGTCTGCGAACGCAGACGTACTCATGCTACCTAGCGCTGCACTGATAAATAGTGGAAGCAATTTTTTCATTTTCTATTCCCGCGGTCCATAGATTGGTTAATTCTCAGTAGTTTAACTCAATTTGCACGATATTTACTCTAAAGTTTGCACTTTTTTACACGTAATTATCCACTTGTGCAATAAATTTTTAGCAAAGACTTAAATTAATTTGTAACTATTATACAAAAAGTTGAGCCAAGTCCTTTGAGCAAGCGAATAACAATGAGTAAACTACAGGATTCACTCAGAGAGGTGTTGAATGCAACAGCGTGACAAACAACAACAAGATTTTACTTCGCGAGATGTAAAAGTCATCTCGAAAGAAACCTTATTTGAAGGTTTTTTCAAAATGGTGAAATACCGCTTTCAGCATAGGCTATTTGCTGGTGGTTGGAGTGGAGTTGTCGAGCGAGAAATGTTCGAGCGTGGTCACGCAGCAGCGATGCTTCCTTATGATCCAAAGACGGACCAGGTCGTAATCATTGAACAGATTCGTATTGGCGCGTTGGAACATGAACACCCTTGGCAGCTAGAAATTGTCGCCGGTATGATTGACCGCGATGAATCTGCTGAAGCCGTAATTCGTCGAGAGGCTGTCGAAGAAGCGGGGATTCAGGTGGGGCGCGTTGTACCTGTTACGTCCTATTATCCTTCGGCTGGTGGTTGCTCGGAAAAGCTAGACGTCTTTGTTGGTGAAGTGGATGCGTCTAAAGCGCACGGCATTCATGGTTTAGACTATGAGAATGAAGATATCCGCGTTCATGTCATGAGTCGTGAAACGGCGTATCAATGGGTGAAGGACGGAAAATTTGAAAATGGTGCGTCGATTATTGCGTTGCAATGGCTGCAATTACACCATCAAGAGTTAAAGTCAGAATGGGGACTATCCCAAACGGTGGAGAGTGAGTAATGGCACAATTGGCTGAAAAACAACAATATCATGTTGATTTAGCTGGCCTTATGAGAACGTATGAGACCAACTACGCTAAGTTGAACGCCTTATTGCCTGCTTCTGCCGAAGTTGGGGATGTACGTTGCTACCAAGCGGCGAACATGGTTTACCAATTGACCGTGAATGAAATCACAAAATACACCACAGTTGTTGAGATATGTCAGAGTGATGAAACGCCAGTGTTTCCTTTACCGACGATGTCTGTCAGGCTTTATCATGATGCGAGAGTAGCCGAAGTATGCTCAAGCGGAGAGTTCTCTCGCATAAAAGCTAAGTATGATTATCCCAATGACCAACTGATGCAGAAAGATGAAAAGCATCAATTAAACACATTCCTCGGTGAATGGCTGACGTTTTGTTTACGAAGTGGTATCAGTAGAACACCACTTGCCTTCAATTGATCGTCACGTCACTAAAGGAAAATAACAAATAACGATATAGTGGACGAATCAGGTTTTCATTTTGCAATCATCTAGTGACAGCATCAAACTTTTACAAATTACGGATACTCATCTGTTTGCTGCCGATGAGGGAAGTTTGCTAAGCGTAAAAACAGTCGATAGCTTCAATGCTGTTGTTGCTGATGTTTTACGCCGCAACGTGGCGTTTGATTACATCTTGGCGACAGGCGATATTTCCCAAGACCATAGTGCAGAATCTTATCAGCGCTTTGCCAACGGCATTGAACCGCTAGAGAAAGACTGCTTTTGGCTACCTGGTAATCATGATTACAAGCCTAATATGGGCAGTGTTTTGCCTTCGCCACAAATCAAAGCCGCAGAGCATGTATTGCTTGGCGAGTATTGGCAGTTAATTCTTTTAGACTCGCAAGTGGTTGGCGTTCCTCATGGGCGCTTGAGTGATCAGCAATTAACGCTACTCGAAGAAAAGCTAGCCGAACACCCAGAAAGACACACACTTGTTTTGTTGCATCATCACCCGTTACTGGTGGGAAGCGCGTGGCTTGATCAACATACTTTAAAAGATGCCGAAGCGTTTTGGCAGGTTGTCGAGCGTTTTGATAACGTGAAAGGCATTCTCTGTGGCCATGTTCATCAAGATATGAATGTGCTTCACAAGGGCATTCGAGTGATGGCAACACCCTCAACTTGTGTTCAGTTTAAGCCTAACTCGGATGATTTTGCCCTTGATACCAATTCGCCTGGTTGGCGGGAGCTGCAACTACACGCTTGTGGCGATATTACGACCCAAGTAGGTCGGCTTCCTGATGGCCAGTTCCAACCAGACTTCTCTTCTAACGGCTACTAACGCGCCCGAGCTCTCTGTTCGGGCTCGCTTTTTTGTGCGAGATATCTATGAGTAAACCTTCACTTCTTCTCTATATCCATGGCTTTAATAGCTCTCCACTCTCCATGAAAGCGAATGTGATGAGAGCCTACTGCGAGCAACATAGGCCTGATATTAAGGTGATTGTTCCCCAGTTACCTTGTTATCCTCAGCAAGCGGCGAAAATGTTGTTGGATATTATCGAGCAATATAAAGACGACTATAAAATTGGTCTAGTGGGCAGCTCATTAGGCGGTTTTATGTCAACGTGGCTAAATGACAAGTTTGGGTTTAAAGCGGTAGTGGTCAACCCCGCAGTCAAGCCTTATGAGTTGCTAGTAGATTATTTGGGTAAGCAAACTAACCCATATACGCATGAAACCTATACACTTGAAGCTTGTCATATTGACGAGTTAAAAGCTCTTGATGTACAAAGCATCGCGTCGTCACATTCTTTTTGGTTATTGCAACAAACAGAAGATGAGGTTTTAGACTATCGACAAGCGGTAGATAAGTTTGCAGACGCTAAGCAAACAGTAGAACAAGGCGGTGATCACAGTTTTGTAGGCTTTGAGCGTTATCCTGCACAGATTATCGAATTTCTAGAACTGTAATTCGAAAGCGATTGGAAAAGGCTCATAGTTTTTATTGATATATCCAACCGTTTCTTGACATGGGCGGTATGCTTTCCGACTATGTTTTGCCAAAAGATCTTAAGGGTCGAGGACCCTGGCTACTTTGTTATGCATCATGTTTACAAACTCTTAGTGATGTGAACAGGGTGGCTTTTTCGTTTCCTGAGTATGGGTACGCCCATTGGTGATACTCAGGCAACAAGTAAACTTTGAGAATAATTCCGTATTATGACTGAACAATATAATGCTGGTGCCATTGAAGTACTGAATGGCTTAGAGCCAGTACGTCGCCGACCAGGGATGTATACGGATACAGCGCGCCCAAACCATTTGGGCCAAGAAGTTATCGACAACAGTGTCGATGAAGCGCTAGCCGGACATGCCTCAAAAGTACAAGTCATCCTACATGCTGACCAATCACTCGAAGTGATCGATGATGGTCGAGGCATGCCTGTTGATATCCACCCAGAAGAGAAAGTATCAGGCGTAGAGCTAATTCTATGTAAGCTACATGCGGGTGGTAAGTTCTCTAACAAAAACTACCAATTCTCTGGTGGTTTGCACGGGGTAGGTATATCTGTAGTAAACGCGTTGTCAAAACGCGTTGAAGTAACAGTTCGTCGTGATGGTCAAGTGTATGAAATTGCATTTGAACACGGCGAGAAAGTGTCTGATCTGACCGTAACTGGCACATGTGGTCGTCGCAATCGCGGTACCAGCGTACATTTCTGGCCTGATGCGAAGTACTTCGATTCGGCTAACTTCTCTGTGACGCGCTTAGTCAACAACCTGCGCGCAAAAGCGGTTTTGTGTCCGGGTTTAGAAATCACATTAACCGACAAAGTTAATGGCAAAGACTATAAGTGGTACTACGAAGACGGTCTTAAAGACTATCTTGCGGAAGGTGTAAAAGGCTATCCAGTTATTCCTGAAGAACCATTTACTGGTGAGTTCTTGGCGGATACTGAAGCGGCAAACTGGGCGGTAATTTGGCAGCCAGAAGGCGGTGAGATGATCACCGAAAGCTACGTTAACCTAATCCCAACCGCTCAAGGAGGTACGCACGTTAATGGTTTACGCCAAGGCTTGTTGGAAGCGATGCGCGAATTCTGTGAGTTCCGTAATCTATTACCTCGTGGTGTGAAGCTAACGGGTGATGACGTTTTCGACCGCTGTTCTTACGTGCTGTCGGTTAAGATTCAAGACCCGCAATTTGCAGGCCAGACCAAAGAACGTCTGTCTTCTCGTCAAACCGCGGCATTTGTCTCTGGCGTTGTAAAAGATGCGTTCAGTCTTTGGTTGAACGAAAAGCCTCAGCTCGCAGAGCAATTGGCAGAAGTCTGTATCGCTAACGCACACCGTCGTATGCGTGCAGCGAAAAAAGTCGTACGTAAGAAAGTGGCGTCCGGCCCAGCACTGCCAGGTAAGTTGACCGACTGTTCAGCACAGGACTTAAGTCGCACGGAAATCTTCTTTGTGGAGGGTGACTCTGCGGGTGGCTCGGCAAAACAGGCACGTGACCGTGAATTCCAAGCCGTGATGCCACTGCGTGGTAAGATCTTGAACACGTGGGAAGTCTCTGCCGATCAAGTTCTTGCGTCTCAAGAAGTACACGATATCTCTGTTGCTTTGGGTATTGACCCAGATAGCGACAACCTCGAGAGTCTTCGTTACGGTAAGATCTGTATCCTTGCCGATGCGGACTCGGATGGTCTTCACATCGCAACGCTGCTTTGTGCTCTATTTACTCGTCACTTCCGCGCACTAGTGGAAGCGGGTCATATCTATGTGGCGATGCCGCCTCTGTATCGAATCGACTGCGGGAAAGAAGTGTTCTACGCCCTCGATGACGATGAAAAAGATGGCATTTTAGAGCGCTTGTCGAAGAAGAAAGCCAAAATCAACGTGCAACGATTCAAAGGTCTGGGTGAGATGAACCCACTTCAGTTGCGTGAAACCACCATGGATCCGAACACGCGTCGCTTAGTGCAGTTAACCATTGACGACTCTACGGCGACCATGGAAATGATGGACATGCTGCTAGGTAAAAAGCGTGCAGATGACCGTCGTTCTTGGCTACAAAACAACGGCGACTTGGCAGAGGTGTAACGGATGTCTACAGAAATTACCTACGATGGCGTCGAACAATTGCCAATGCGCAAGTTCACTGAAGACGCTTATCTGAACTACTCGATGTACGTAATCATGGACCGCGCCTTGCCATACATTGGTGATGGCTTAAAGCCGGTTCAACGACGCATCATTTATGCGATGTCAGAGCTTGGTCTCTCTGCATCAGCAAAATACAAAAAATCTGCACGTACCGTTGGTGACGTGCTAGGTAAATACCATCCGCACGGTGATTCAGCGTGTTACGAAGCGATGGTATTGATGGCTCAGCCATTCTCTTACCGCTATCCATTAGTGGATGGTCAAGGTAACTGGGGTGCGCCAGATGATCCGAAATCATTTGCGGCAATGCGTTATACCGAAGCAAAACTGTCTAAGTTTGCTGAAGTATTGCTTGGCGAACTTGGTCAGGGCACGGTTGAATGGCAACCTAACTTTGATGGCACAATGAAAGAGCCACAAATGTTGCCAGCACGTCTGCCTCATATCCTGCTTAACGGTGTAACCGGCATTGCCGTTGGTATGGCAACAGACATCCCACCGCACAACGTTCGTGAAATCGCAGATGCGACTATTCATTTGATCGACAACCCGAAAGCAGAACTGCCGGACGTGATGCAGTATGTCAAAGGTCCAGATTACCCAACAGAAGCAGAAATTATCTCGCCGCAAGCGGATATCGAGAAGATTTACCGCAACGGTCGTGGCAGCATAAAAATGCGCGCGGTTTGGCATAAAGAAGGTTCTGATATTGTTATCACTTCTTTGCCTCACCAAGTATCGGGTGCCAAACTGCTTGAGCAAATCGCTAACCAGATGCGTGCGAAGAAGCTGCCAATGGTTGACGATCTTCGTGACGAATCGGATCACGAGAACCCAACGCGTATTGTTGTCGTGCCTAAGTCAAACCGCGTCGATTGTGATTTGTTGATGAACCATTTGTTCGCATCAACGGATCTTGAGCGCAGTTACCGCGTTAACTTGAACATGATTGGTTTGGATAACCGTCCTCAAGTTAAAGGTCTGGTGCAAATTCTGTCTGAGTGGATCGAGTTCCGTCGTACGACTGTGCGTCGTCGTCTACAACATCGCCTAGACAAAGTAATGGCTCGTCTACACATCTTGGAAGGTTTGTTGGTTGCTTACCTCAACCTAGATGAAGTGATTGAGATCATCCGTACTGAAGACGATCCAAAAGCGGTGCTGATGGAACGCTTTGGTATTACCGATATCCAAGCGGATGCAATTTTAGATACCAAACTTCGTCATCTAGCAAAACTAGAAGAGATGAAGATCCGTGGTGAGCAAGACGAGCTAGAGAAAGAGCGTGAGAAGCTAGAACAGCTACTCGGTTCTGAGCGTCGTCTGAACACACTACTGAAAAAAGAAATCAAAGCAGACGCAGAGAAATACGGTGATGATCGTCGCTCTCCAATGGTTGAGCGTGCAGAAGCAAAAGCGCTGACTGAACGTGACCTCGTACCAAGTGAGCCAATCACGGTTGTGCTTTCTGAGAAAGGTTGGATTCGTCACGCGAAAGGCCATGACGTGGATGCCGAAGGCTTAAACTATAAGTCGGGTGATAAGTATTTAGCGCATGCTCGAGGTAAGAGTAATCAGCCTGCGGTATTCCTAGGTAGTGACGGTCGAAGTTACTCTCTGGAATCGCACTCACTGCCTTCTGCTCGTAGTCAAGGTGAGCCGATTACCGGTCGCTTGAATATTACGGCTGGTAGCAGTATTCGCCAAGTCATCATGAGTGAAGAAGATCAGCTGTGGCTGGTGGGCTCAGATGCAGGTTACGGCTTTGTATGTAAAGGCGCGGACTTGCTGTCTAAAAACCGCAGTGGTAAAGCGCTCGTCACTTTACCTGCCAACTCTGAGATAATGACGCCAAAAGAGATTGAAGATTTAGACTCTGATGAAATCTTAGCAATCACTAACCAAGGTCGCATGCTGCTGTTCCCAATCAAAGACTTGCCACAACTGGCGAAAGGTAAGGGGAATAAGATCATCAACATTCCTGCTGCTAAAGCAAAAGAGCGAGAAGAAGTACTATCTCACTTAATGTCTTTACCAAAAGGTGCATCGCTAACGCTGTACGCGGGTAAGCGAAAGTTGGGTCTTAAACCGTCTGACCTTGATAACTTCCGTGGCGAACGTGGTCGCCGAGGTGGGTTATTACCGAGAGGTTTGCAGCGAGTCACTCGCATTGAAGTTGAGCTAGATGATTCCGATACGACGGAAACACCGAGCGATAGCGAGTAACGCACAAATAAAAATCCCAGCCAATGGCTGGGATTTTTTATGCTTCTTGCTTGTCTTCGGCAATGGTGACTTTCAAGGTCATCTCTTTTCCTTTGCGAATGATACCGACGTCCACGGTGGTGCCAGGACGTAAATCGGTGACGATATCCATAACGCTCTGACGCCCTTGCACTTTATTGCCATCAATACTGATAATGATGTCCTGCTTTTGGAAGCCTGCCGCATTGGCTGGACCATTTGGATCAATACCAAGTACGACAATACCACCTATGTGTTCATTTCCAAGTAAGCGAGCAGTGACCGCATTAATGTCTTGGCCGTCGATTCCAATGTAACCACGAATCACGCGGCCATCAGCGATGATTTTCTGCATGATCTTACTGGCTAGCGGCGCAGGGATAGCAAAAGAAATACCGTAAGTTTCTAAGTCTGTCGCTTGCTGAAAAGAGGCGGTATTAATGCCGACGAGCTCGCCTTGTGTGTTCACTAGGGCTCCACCAGAGTTACCTTCATTGATGGCGGCATCGGTTTGAATGAATGCTTGACGACCATCGCTAATAGATGAACGACCTGTGGCAGAAATAATGCCGAACGTTGTGGTTTGTCCAAGGTTGTATGGGTTACCGATGGCTAGTACTACATCGCCCACTTGTGGTTTGTAATTAGAGTTCAGAGGGATTACGGGCAAATTCGAACCTTCGACACGCAGTACGGCTATATCAGTACGTTTATCTGTCCCTACGAGCTGAGCCGCTGCGGCTCTGCCGTCTTGTAATGCCACAACAATTTGATCAGCTTGAGCAACCACATGATAGTTAGTAATGATGTAGCCCTTCTCACTAACAATGACACCTGACCCCAGGCCTTGAGTCGAGAGTTTACTGCGATCGTTCTCAACATACTTACGGCTGTAGATGTTTACCACGGCAGGCGCTGCTCTTCGGACCGCTTGATTAAACGTCAACTCGACTGATGCGATATTAACAGGTTGAGGATCAAGCGCGGCAGGAATTACGTTGTTGCGCAAAGATGGAACCGCCAGTAATACCACTGCGGCAGTAGCCAAGCCTAAAAAGACAGAACGTAATAAAAAGCTGAGCATATCCTCTCCATGCGTGAGCGCCAAAATGGCATCGAAGATGAAGAATAGCATTACATTGAAAAATAACAAAAGGGCAGCACGTCATCGCGCTGCCCTTTTCATTAGTTATTGAGCGATAAGGAAAAGTGATCGAGTCTTATCACTCAGTACTATGCATCGAAAACCTTATTTCCTATCACTTTGAAAGTGGTTAACGAATGACAAGATAAATAGTACGCTCACCACGTTGAATATTAAGAGCCAGTACACCTTTGTGTTTCTCTACGATTGTACGAAGCTCGGCAAGGTTTTTCACTCGTTGACGGTTCACACCGATAATAATGTCACCTTGTTGTAATTGATATTGAGCCGCTGGAGAGTTATCTGTAACGCTCGATACTTTAACACCTTGGATTACATCACTTGGTGTTGTATTGCTTAACTCCGCACCTTTGAGTCCCTCATGTAATGTCTCCGCTTTAGCTTTCATATTCGTAGATTCGCCAAGCGTTACATCAAAGGTTTTATTCTTACCATCTCGAACCACACCTAATGTGATTTCTTTACCTGCGCCCAGTGTTGCCACTTTTGCGCGGAGCTCTGAGAAAGTATTAATCGCTTTGCCGTTCACCGATACAATTACGTCACCGGCTTTTAACCCTGCTTTATCGGCTGCGCTGTCCGGTACGACTTGACCAATAAAGGCCCCTTTACTCGACTCGTAACCCAATGCATCAGCTAGCTCAGAGGTTACTTCGCCACCTTGCACACCCAACATGCCGCGTTTGACTTCACCAAACTCTAGAATTTGATCAGTGAGGTTTTTCATCATGTTTGATGGAATCGCAAAGCCAATACCCACATTACCGCCGTTAGGGCCTAAAATTGCAGTATTAATACCGATCAGCTCACCATTAAGGTTGACCAATGCACCACCAGAGTTACCGCTGTTAATTGCGGCATCGGTTTGGATGAAGTTTTCGAAGTTTTCAACGTTTAAGCCACTACGACCAAGGGCTGAAACAATACCCGAAGTTACGGTTTGACCGAGCCCAAATGGGTTACCAATCGCAACCGTAAAGTCACCGACACGCAGTTTGTCGGAATCCGCGACTTTAATCTGCGTTAAGTTTTTCGCTTTCTCTAATTTAAGTAACGCAACATCGGCCATTTCATCACCGCCAACGAGCGTAGCGTCATACTCGCGCCCGTCAAAGAGGCGAACTCGAATCTCATCTGCGCCCTTGATCACATGGTAGTTAGTGACAATATGGCCTTTCTTCGCATCAATAATGACACCAGACCCTAAACCTCTGAACGGGCGCTCTCGCCTTTGTTCCATAGGAAAGTCTGGGCCAAAGAAAAATTGAAATTGCTCGGGAATGCGGCTGGTTTGTACTTGTTTACCTTCTACAGCAATACTCACAACAGCTGGGGTCACCTTCTCAAGCATTGGTGCCAAGCTAGGTAACTGTTGGCCATCCACATTCAAAGGTAATGCGGCAGTGGCTTGAACTGGGGCAATAATCGCCCCCAAACTCAGAGATAGAACGGTGAGCGCAAGCAGTGGTTTTTTCATCCAATAACTCCTCTTGAAACATGTCTGCCAAAAAGAAATATCCGAACGGTTAGTTCACTTTGTTAATAACTAATATAGGGTCTAGTTCGGACAATCAAAAGGGGAGGCAGTGCACATCCAAGTTAGAGCGAAGGTGAGGTGAAAAAGTTCAAAAAAGGGCCGATACAAATGTATCGGCCCTAGATAGAAGTAAGAGAGGATTATGATGCTTTTGCGGTTACCGCTTCGGGAGCATTAATGATTTCTTTCTCTTGATCCTTCAAAAGACCGGTGGCGCCATTAGCGTAGTCTTTTGGTTGTTCGTTAAACTCTGGTTGATCTTCTGCAATGGTTTCAGACGACATTGCCGTTTTCTTATCAAACGGGTTGTCTTGTTCTGGTAAGTTTGGCAAAAGCTCAGAAGAGGTCTTGGCCATATGTTGGTATAGCTTGGTGTAATCTTTACCTAGGGTGTCCAACATTTCTGCGGTTTGTGCAAAGTGATCGACGAGCTCTTGACGTTGTTGCTCTAATTCAAACTTGGCCGCTTCAAGTTCTTTCTGCACAGACTTTTGTTTCTTGTATTCAGGGGTGGTTAGTCTACTAATGACTACGCCTACGATTGTACCGACCAGCAAACCCACAATGGCATAAATCCAAGGCATAACTGCTCCTTATAGTTGTTTTAACAAGTCTTTTACTACTTAGTTACACGCGGTGCTCGTCCATGTTACTATGGCTTGAACAGCCGATAAAGAAAAATAGCAGTATGTCTTCGGGGACTGATAACTACTTCTCTCTATTCTCAAAGTTGACCCCGAGGTAACCCTTTTCTCTATACCTCTATACGACTTAATACGATGACACCACTACAACAATATCAAAAAGACATAGCAGAACACGGGTTTCAGCGTGATGAAGCTCAGTATCAAGCGGTCGTTGCATTAGACAAGCTTTACCATGCTATCGTTGAATTTCAGTCAGCGCCTGTTCCTCAGCTTTCCAAATGGCAAAAGCTAATGGGGAAAAAAATCGACAAGCCTGAACCACCAAAAGGTCTTTACTTTTGGGGTGGGGTAGGTCGCGGTAAAACCTACCTTATGGATGCATTTTTTGATGCTTTACCGACCCAAAGAAAAATGCGCGTCCACTTCCATCGATTTATGTATCGAGTACATGATGAGTTGAAGCTGTTAGGTGATGTCGAAAATCCGCTATCAAAAGTGGCGGATAAATTTAAAGAAGAAGCCGATGTGGTTTGCTTTGATGAATTTTTTGTTTCCGACATTACTGATGCGATGATCCTTGCAACGCTACTTCAAGAAATGTTCAAGCGGCAGATGATCCTAGTCGCGACTTCAAACATTGAGCCGCAGAACTTATATCGTAACGGTTTGCAAAGAGCGCGCTTTTTGCCCGCGATCGATATGATTTTGGCACGTTGTGAAGTGTTGAATGTCGATAGTGGCGTTGATTATCGCTTAAGAACGTTAGAACAGGCTGAAATATACCATTACCCGCTTGATGAGCTGGCTAGCATAAACCTTAACAAATATTATCAGCAGCTGACTGTAGAGCGTCAGTTTGTTGCTCATCAAATCGAAGTTAACCACCGTCAACTAGCGGTGATTGAAGCAAGCGACGGGGTGCTGCATGCGTCGTTTGCTCAGTTGTGTCAAACTGCTCGCAGTCAAAATGACTACATTGAATTGTCTCGTATTTACCACACTGTATTACTGGCAGATGTTCAACAAATGAACCGAAAAATAGATGATGCGGCGAGACGCTTTATCGCGCTGGTCGATGAGTTTTACGAGCGCAATGTTAAGTTGATTATTTCTGCTGAAGTGCCAATGGCCGACTTATATACTGACGGGCAGTTAGAGTTCGAATTTAAGCGCTGTTTGTCTCGGCTTACTGAGATGCAAAGTCATGAGTATCTCGCGCGTGAACATTTGGCCTAGATCCAATGGGTTCTTAAAAAAGTGAAGAAAAAATTAGTGATTTGGCGCAAAAAAAGGTGATTTTTTCTTCGCTCTTCTCTATAATCCTGCGACCCACCGTTACTGCAGACCTGATTATCGAAGTTATTTCGAAATTGAAGGTCGAGAGTACCAACGACTCGAAGGGGTGATGACTGGGCTCTTAGACAGTGTGGGAGCACTATTGGGTGTTCCTTTAAAGTTTAAAATTTAATTAACGGGTTATTGTTAGCATGAAAACTTTCGTTGCTAAACCAGAAACTGTAAAACGCGACTGGTACGTTGTAGACGCTGAAGGTAAAACTCTTGGCCGTCTAGCAAGTGAAATTGCATCTCGCCTACGTGGCAAACATAAAGCTGAATACACTCCTCACGTTGACACTGGTGATTACATCATCGTTATCAACGCTGAGAAAGTTGCTGTAACTGGTAACAAAGCTAAGAACAAAGTGTACTACCGTCACTCTGAATTCCCAGGTGGTCTAAAATCTATCACTTTTGAAAAGTTGATCGATCGTAAACCTGAGATGGCTCTTGAGCTTGCAGTTAAAGGCATGCTTCCACGTGGTCCTCTAGGCCGTGCTATGTACCGTAAGCTAAAAGTTTACGCGGGCGCTGAGCACAACCATGTTGCTCAACAACCACAAGTACTAGACATCTAATTGGGGATTTCGAAAATGGCAGAGAATCAATACTACGGCACTGGCCGTCGCAAAAGCTCAGCTGCACGTGTTTTCATTAAACCAGGCAGCGGTAACATTGTAGTAAACAAGCGTAACCTTGACGAATACTTCGGTCGTCCAACAGCACGTATGGTTGTACAACAACCTCTAGAGCTAGTTGAACTAACTGAAAAGCTAGACCTTTACGTAACAGTTAAAGGCGGCGGTATTTCTGGTCAAGCTGGTGCTATCCGTCACGGTATCACTCGCGCGCTTATGGAATACGATGAGTCTCTACGTCCTGCTCTACGCGCAGCTGGCTACGTTACTCGTGACGCTCGTTGCGTTGAACGTAAGAAAGTTGGTCTACGTAAAGCACGTCGTCGTCCACAGTTCTCTAAGCGTTAATTTCCTCTTATCGGGAATTATGCTTTCAGAGTTACTCTGGAAACTGTGTACCAAAAGCTCGGCTCTATGCCGGGCTTTTTTGTATTTAAAGACATCATACTTGTCTTCAAGCAACGAACAGCCTTCACTTATCATCACACTCCGAGCAGGCCTTCTTATTCGTCCTCTTCGTCGAAAGGTTGTCAGTGCCGTTTTATATGTGTGCCTTATTTAATCGCGACTCACCACGCTTTCTCTTGTGATGCAGCATAGATGTATTCATCAGCAGGAATGTCTTTGTATCTTATTCTTCCTGTAACATGTTTTAAAATGACTTACGTTCCTTTTTGAGCATTCTGCGTGCTACAAAATTGAAAATATAAACACAGTAAGCTGAACGCGTAATACGAAATATTTCTCTGTGTAATTAACTGAAAACTACCAAGATAAAAGGTTTTATCCGCTTTCAGCGGGGCTTCTATGTGGTGCTTTCTTGTTACAAATCACATCAATTTTTTATAATTCTGCCGCTTTTGTGACGACGCGAGCGATTTGCCTCACAAATGTTACAAAAAGGTAGCTTTATCTTGTCAAAAAGTAGGGTTTTCTTTATCATTTCCCTCCAATAAATAGAACTAAATTCATTATTTGTTAGCCATGCTCTTATAAGCGGAATAATAACGATCCAAAGGGAGCAAATGGGAGAATGTTTGGATGAGCAACGCGCCTTTAAATAACGGTCGCAGGCGTTTTCTAACCGCTACAACGGCAGTTGTTGGTGGGTTAGGGGCAGTCGCCGTCGCCGTGCCTTTTATCAAATCATGGAATCCGAGTGCTAAAGCCAAAGCGGCGGGCGCACCGGTGGAAGTGGATATAAGTAAAATTGAACCAGGTCAGCTGGTTCGTGTTGAGTGGCAGGGAAAACCTGTATGGATTGTTCGCCGCACTCAAAGCGTTCTGGATAACTTAAAATCGATCGGTGATAAGCTTCGCGATCCACAATCTGAAATGGAGCAGCAGCCTGAGTACGCTCAGAATGAGTTTCGTTCGATTAAGGAAGAGTTTTTCGTCGCAGTTGGTTTCTGTACCCACTTAGGTTGTTCACCAACCTATCTACCTGACTCTTTCTCAGAGCAGGTGCAGGGCGTAAGATCTGGCTTCTTCTGTCCTTGTCATGGTTCTAAGTTCGACATGGCTGGTCGAGTGTTCCAAGGAGTACCTGCTCCGTTGAACCTTGTCGTTCCTAAGCACATGTATTTGAGCGATACCAAGCTCATTGTGGGTGTTGATGAGGGAGATGCATAATGCAAGCAATGTTAGATTGGGTTGAAAAGCGTATTCCTGCAATGAATGCTTATAAAAAGCATTTGTCTGAATACCCAATGCCTAAGAACTTCAACTTTTGGTACCTTTTCGGTTCTCTGGCGATGCTGGTTCTTGTTAACCAAATCCTAACGGGTATTTGGCTAACGATGAACTATGTTCCTTCAGGTGACGGTGCATTTGCGTCTATCGAATACATTATGCGTGATGTAGAGTACGGTTGGCTTCTGCGTTACATGCATTCCACTGGCGCGTCAGCGTTTTTCGTTGTTGTGTATCTTCACATGTTCCGTGGTTTGATCTACGGTTCATACCAAAAACCTCGTGAACTATTGTGGATCTTCGGTATGTTGATCTTCCTAGTTCTCATGGCTGAAGCGTTCATGGGTTACCTACTTCCATGGGGTCAGATGTCATACTGGGGTGCGCAGGTAATCATTTCCCTGTTTGGTGCTATTCCTGTTATCGGTGATGACTTAACGCTTTGGATTCGTGGTGACTACATCATCTCTGGTGCAACGCTAAACCGTTTCTTTGCACTACACGTTATTGCACTGCCTATCGTTTTGCTTCTTCTTGTTGTTCTGCACGTATTGGCGCTGCACGAAGTAGGCTCAAACAACCCGGATGGTATCGAAACTAAGCTGCCAAAAGGCTCAATGGGCGACGATTACAAAACGCAATTCAAGTTCCACGATTACTACACGAAAAAATATGACATCATTGATTCGATTCCTTTCCATCCGTACGGCACGGTTAAGGACTTGGTCGGTGTTGCTGGTTTCTTGTTCTTCTTCTGTTACGTGCTGTTCTTTAACCCAGAAATGGGTGGGTACTTCCTTGAGCCGCCTAACTTTGAAGCTGCAAACCCACTGAAGACACCAGAGCATATTGCTCCGGTATGGTACTTCACGCCGTTCTACGCAATCCTACGTGCGGTTCCAGACAAACTATTAGGTGTTATCCTAATGGGTGCGTCAATTGCAGTGCTGTTTGTTCTACCTTGGTTGGATCGTTGTAAAGTTCGTTCATACCGTTACCGTAGCAAACTTCATCTGTTGAATATTGTACAGTTCACTATCGCCTTTATCGCTCTGGGTATTTTAGGTGCGTTACCTGCAACACCAACGTACACACTACTATCTCAGATCTTTAGCTTGTGTTACTTCATGTTCTTTGTGTTGCTGTTCTTCTACAGCAAAAATGAAGCAACCAAACCATTACCAGAGAGGGTGACATTCAAATGAAGAAGTGGATTGTAATTCTATTTGCTATGTTGCCATCACTAGCGATGGCAGCTGGGGCCAATGTTCCGCTGGATAAAGCGAATGTTGACCTTACGGATAAAGCTTCGCTACAAAACGGCGCGAAGTTGTTCATGAACTACTGTTTTGCTTGTCACTCTACGCAATACCAGCGTTACGAGCGTGTAGCAACAGACTTGGAAATTCCAACAGACTTAATGAAAGAAAACCTGATTTTCAATCCTGAAGCGAAAATCGGTGATCTAATGGTCAATGCAATGCCACCGAAGCAAGCGGCAAACTGGTTTGGTGCTCCACCACCAGATCTTACGTTGGTTGCACGAGTTCGTGGTGCTGATTGGTTATACACTTACTTACGCTCTTTCTATGTTGATCCATCTCGTCCATTCGGCGTGAACAACATCGTCTTCCCGAGTGTTGGTATGCCGCATGTACTTGAAGAGCTACAGGGCATTCCGACGCCGATTTACGATACGAAAATCGTAGATGGCGAAGAAGTACAAGTTGTTGTTGGTACTGAAACCGATGGCACGGGTGAGCTGAGTGAAGGCGAATATGACAAAGCGGTTGGCGATCTCGTTAACTTCTTAGTTTATTCAGGTGACCCAGTGCAGCTTGAGCGTCATGCTTTAGGCTGGTGGGTAATGGGCTTCTTAGTGCTTCTAACCATCGTTGTTGTGATGCTCAAGAAAGAGTATTGGCGCGATGTGCATTAATTGTGCTAAAATACCGTGCTAATTCCCAATTTTAATTGATGTACAATGGAGGCTTAGCCTCCATTGTTTTTATTTGTAAGTGTACTGGAGGGCTCCATGGCTGTAGCTGCCAATAAACGTTCTGTGATGACTCTTTTCTCAAGTGCATCAGATTTGTATAGCCATCAGGTTCGCATTGTACTAGCTGAAAAAGGCGTAAGTGTTGAAGTTGAGCTTGTTGACGAAGCAAACCTTCCTGCTGAGCTTGTTGAGCTAAACCCATATAAATCAGTGCCAACTCTTGTTGACCGTGAGCTAGCTCTTTACGATTCAAAAATCATCATGGAGTACTTGGACGAGCGCTTCCCTCATCCACCTCTAATGCCGGTTTACCCTGTTGCTCGTGGCAACAGCCGCTTGATGATGTACCGTATCGAACGCAACTGGTATTCACTCGCTGAAAAAGTGATGAAAGGTAATGCGGAAGAATCAGAAAAAGCACGCACAAAGCTGCGTAATGATCTTCTGACGTTAGCGCCAATTTTTGCTGAATATGAGTACTTCATGAGCGAAGAATTCAGCTTGATCGATTGTTACCTAGCTCCACTATTGTGGCGTTTGCCTCAACTTGGTATCGATCTTGTTGGCCCTGGTTCAAAAGAAATCAAGGTATACATGAACCGCGTATTTGAACGTGATTCGTTCCTTGCTTCTTTGACTGAAGCTGAACGTGAAATGCGCCTAGTTCGCTAAGCGATTTAAAACACGTTATGGATATTGCAAAAATGACTGCTCGCCGCCCGTATATGCTTCGCGCATTTTACGACTGGTTAGTAGACAATGACTTGACTCCTCACTTGGTTGTGGATGCAACAATGCCAGGGGTGCGTGTCCCGGTTGAATTTATTCAAGATGGTCAAATTATTTTGAATATTGCGCCACGTGCAGTGGGTAATCTTGAGTTAGGTAATGATGCGATTACCTTCCATGCTCGCTTTAGCGGTCGTCCGCACTCAGTGATCGTGCCTGTGTATGCTGTTCAAGCTATTTATGCACGTGAGAATGGTGCTGGTACTATGTTTGAACCAGAAGAAGCGTACACTCACATCGAAGAAGAAGCGATGACCGAGGAAGAATCATCCCCATCGTTCACAACGGTTAGCGATGAGCCTTCTGAGTTAGCCTCTGATTCAGATGCCGAAGAGGACGATGCTCCTCGACCAAAAGGCAAACCAAGCTTAAGAGTGATTAAATAATAAAAAAGCAGCGTTACGCTGCTTTTTTCTTTTTAACTTGTTGAAGATGATTTCAAGCCAGACTTTGGAAATTACTCACTAATCGTAAAGGCTTCGACGTTCTCTTCACTTTCTGTACTTGCCTCACTTTCTATTGTTTGTACACCGTCACTCGGTAAGTCTACTTCAACAGGCTCCATTTCGCCGTATTGGAACCCTTTAATGACTTGTTTTACGCCCGAGATATTACGCGCGATTTCTGTCGCTCGATCGCCTTGTTCTGGTGTGACATAACCAAACAGAAAAACATCGCCATCTTCGGTGATCACTTTAACCTTAACACCATTAAGCTCAGAGTCAGTAAGCAAAGCTGACTTTACTTTGGTTGTGATCCAGCTGTCATTGCTAATCTGAGTAACAGTGAGTGGTTCTTTTTGTTTGATTTGATTGTGTATGACTTTTACACCACTAACTTCTCTAGCTCTTCGCTCTAAAGCAAGGATAAGGTCTTGTGTCGGAGCTTGTCCCATAAGGACTACAGTCCCATTATATGAACTAGCAACGACACGAACTTCACCTTTAAACGGTGCTTTATTGCCGATCGCCGCAACTTCGAATTCGATGTTATTGTCCTGCCAGATTTGTTTTGTCGTGCGTGTGTCCGTGACAATATTCGCTGTGGTTGCTGCACCTGCGATAAACAAACCTGCGCAACCACTTAAACTCAATGCTGTTAATAAGATAACGAGGCTACGTATCATAATTCTGACTCTCAGTCTTGGTTACTCTTCGTGAGCAGGGAAAAGCACCTGGTCAATAAGATCACAAAGACAATGGAGTGTTACCATATGTACTTCGTGAATACGTGCAGTGCGGTGTGATGGAATACGAATTTCGACGTCGTTCTCACCGAGCAGTCCTGCCATCTCTCCGCCATCTTTTCCTGTGAGCGCGATAATCGTCATGTCTCGAGTTACGGCTGCTTCCATCGCTTTGATAATATTTTTACTGTTACCGCTAGTCGACATGGCAAGCAAAATGTCGCCTGGTTGACCAAACGCTCGTACCTGTTTTGAGAAGATTTCCTGGTAGTGGTAATCGTTGGCCACTGCGGTTAGGGTGGTATTATCGGCGGTTAAGGCCATTGCTGGTAGGCTAGGGCGCTCAGTTTCAAAACGGTTTAAAAGACAAGAAACAAATTGTTGAGCGTTTGAAGCACTGCCGCCATTACCACAACATAAAATTTTATTGCCATTAAGCAGGCTCGACACCATCGCTTGAGCTGCATGAGTAATGGCATCAGGCAGCGCCTCTGCTGCTGCGATTTGAATTTGAATACTTTCTGTAAAGCTGTCTTTAATGCTGTCTAGCATCGCTTATCCTTCAGAGATTGCGTTTTCTATCCAGTTGATATCTCGCCCATTATCATGAATGGCGATGACATCAAATCGATAATCGATATTGTGTTTTAAGCGCTTTTGTTGGCTAAGCCAAACTTGTGCGGTTTTGACTAGCTTGCGCATTTTAGCGTGCGTCACCATTTCTGCTGCCGAGCCAAAGTGATTGTTCTTACGGTATTTGACTTCAACAAACACAATAGTTTCACCTTGTTGGAAGATTAAATCAATCTCACCGACCTTAGTCAGAAAATTTTGTTCAATAAAGTTTAAGCCCTGGCGTTGTAAATACTGCTTCGCCAGAGCTTCATATTGATTTCCGATTTGGCGCTTGCTAAAGAGCCCCACGCTCAGCCCAGCTTAGCTCACGCTGTACAACACAATTATTGTCGATACTTAAAATACCGGTTTGGCCGCCAACTGAGTAGCCCGGAACGACCTTCATTTGTGGCAGCTCCCCAATCAATTTATACGCATCCATACCCAGTGCTTTCAAACGTTTTTCCATGTTAGATTGCTCTGACCACAGCTCGTTCATTTCAGCGGTCACGCTAGGGTCTGGGTCAATCAGTAATGGAATATCGCTGTAGATGATGCCTGTTAGATCTTCGTAAGTCGCGCCGCCACTGTTGCTACGCGAGCTAGAGAAAATTTGTGGCGCTTTGGCGTCTGGGTTAATCGCTACCTCAATAAACGGCTTGATCAAAGTCAGTTCCGTGCTTCTAGCAACAATATAAACCGCATCGACATCACGACGGCTACGTGGCTGTGTTTCAAGCTTGATACGCATTAGTGATTGCATCTGAGCAATACGTTGTTTGCTTTCTTGCAGACCAAATACTTCATTGATGTCTTTTTGAAGTTGGCGCTTGTCACCAAAATAACTTGCTGCGACTTTATTAGAGCTGTACTTGCGCCACTCTTTGTTGAACGCTTCAGTTACACGTTCACCAAAGCTGCCCTTTGGTGCCAGAATCAGAGGGAAGTTATAGCCTTCGCTGAACAAGTGTTTCGCTGCTTGTGCGGCTTCTTGTTCCGGTGATAATGCCAAGTAGCAAATATTGCTATCTGGTTGCACATCTTCGGGAATATTTAGCGCAAGGGCTGGAATCGTAGGACCATTTTCTGAGCCATCCATGGTTGTGTGCAATAGCTCAACGTTCTCTTTTTCTAGAGGACCAACAACAAAATCGATGTTTTCATTGATCAAACGTTGTTTAATTTGGTCGGCGTTATACGCATTAGTGTCTATTACCGTGAGGGTAGCGCTTGGATCACGGTTACGATCATTCATCATCGCAAACACAAAACCATCACGAATTAATTGCGCTTGTGGCGAGAATTTACCAGTAAGCGGCAGTAACAAAGCGGTGTTGTTTGGTTTAACGATGTCTAGAGAGAGAATGTTTTGAATCTCTTCTGGTGTGTAGATAGCGGCTGGATGCGATGGGTTCTCGTTTAACCAGCGTTCGAGGGTATTTTTTAGTTGGGATAAGTTGCCCGACAGCGTTTTCGCATAAATAGCGAGTTGTAGCCAACCATCCAAAACATCTTCATTTGGCTCTGTTTCTAATGAGGTCAGTTCGTACTCGGAGTAGCTGCCAAAGTTCATCCAAATACGGCTAGAAATCTCTCTCTGCTCCGCGGACGATGCATATTGGCCAAATGCAACCAGTTGGCGGTTTGCCTCAAACGCTTGGTTAAGACCTTGATAAGCGTCGGCACGCATTAAGTAATAGTCTTTCCATTGCTCATTTGGCAACTTCCACCAAGGTTTAAAATTCAACAATTGCAGCAACTGAGAGTAATTACCCTGTTTTTGCTGTATGGTCGCACGCGCTAGTTGCCACTCTGCTTGCTGAACTTCGGTTAACTGTTGACGAGCCAGGCGCTTGATCAACATTTCTGCTTGATCAAACTGGTTTGCTTGAATCGCGGCTTTGGTTGCCATGATCAACCAGTCATTTTGTAAACTGCCTTCCGCGCTATCAGCTTGGATCATATAGTTCTGAACAGACTGAGTAGGCTCAAGTGTTACATCAACGCCATCAGGCTGTCTTGGACCTGAAGAACAGGCGGCGAGCGTAATTGCTAGTGCAACAGGAGTAAGTATGCGTGGTACACTGAGTCTCTTATGGTTAATCATTGCCGTGAGTTCTCTATAATTTTGTACAAAATTGTCTCTATATTAATCGTTGAAGTGATGGTAAACAAATGACAGATAAAAATAAGTTGCCGAATGAGGGGCCAACTCTCTATATCGTACCGACTCCAATCGGAAATTTAGCGGATATCACCCAACGTGCTATCGAAATTCTGTCGACTGTGGACATCATTGCCGCTGAGGATACTCGACATACGGGCAAATTACTGTCTCACTTCAATATTCAAACCAAAACTTTTGCTCTACATGACCACAATGAGCAGCAAAAAGCACAAGTTTTGGTAGAAAAGCTGCTTTCCGGTCAGTCTATCGCATTAGTTTCTGACGCTGGTACGCCACTTATCAGCGACCCAGGATACCATTTGGTGACAAAATGTCGTCAAGCGGGCGTTAGAGTTGTGCCTCTTCCAGGTGCTTGTGCGGTCATTACGGCGTTAAGTGCCTCTGGCTTGCCATCGGATCGCTTTAGCTTCGAAGGTTTTTTACCCCCGAAAAGCAAAGGTCGTAAGGATAAATTCCTAGAGATTGCTTCGGTAGAGCGTACGTGTATTTTTTACGAGTCACCGCACCGTATTTTAGACTCTCTACAAGACATGTTAGACGTTCTTGGCCCAGATAGAGAAGTTGTGTTGGCAAGAGAGCTAACAAAAACCTTTGAAACCATTAAAGGCATGCCGTTAGGTGAGCTGATTGAATGGGTGAAAAGTGACGATAACCAACAGCGTGGTGAAATGGTATTGTTGGTACATGGCCATCGTGAAATAACAGACGACTCACTACCTGAAGATGCTTTACGCACGTTAGGGATTTTGACCAAAGAGCTGCCTTTGAAAAAAGCAGCTGCTTTGGTGGCAGAAATACATAACTTGAAGAAGAATGCGCTATATAAATGGGGCTTAGAAAACTTAGACTAAGTGCCACTAGCGAGATAAATGGTCAATGAGGGCTGATGTTTAGGCATCGGCCTTTTTATTATCTATTTTTGGCACGTTGACTAAAAAGTCATCACTTAGTGCATTCATTTCATCATATCTGTGATCTAACTAGACTCTGAAGTGAGAACTCTATACAATCCGCCCTCGGAGCTGACTGGGTAGTCGCTGCTTTGTTGATGTCCTTCGGGAGACTGACGTCGAAGTCCCTTCGGGAGACTGACGTCGAAGTCCCTTTGGGAGACTGACGTTGACGTCCTTCGGGAGACTGACAAAGGGGAGGAAAGTCCGGGCTTCATAGAGCAAGGTGCCAGGTAACGCCTGGGGGGCGCAAGCCTACGACAAGTGCAGCAGAGAGAAGACCGCCGATGGCCCGTAAGGGTACAGGTAAGGGTGAAAGGGTGCGGTAAGAGCGCACCGGACGACTAGCAATAGTTCGTAGCAGGGTAAACTCCACCTGAAGCAAGACCAAATAGGCCTCCACATTGCGTTGCTCGCGTAAGGAGGCGGGTAGGTTGCTCGAGCCAGTGAGTGATTGCTGGCCTAGACGAATGGCTACCGCCGCGCAAGCGGAACAGAACCCGGCTTATGTGTCGGCTCCACCTATTCGAGACCCATCTCTACTTCGGTAGTGATGGGTTTTTTGCATTTAATTGACGCAAACTATGTCATTACCAATAAACTTGGCGTAAATCACGTCTAACTTTAGACTTGTGGTGGCGATGATGTAGGAAATCAGTACACTAAAGAATCGCTTCAAGATCATTCAACGAGAAAGCTATGACCGAAACCTTCCAACATATTTCCGTGTTATTAAATGAATCCATTGATGGCTTAGCTATCAAACCAGACGGCGTCTATATTGATGGAACATTTGGCCGTGGCGGTCACAGCCGGACAATTCTATCTAAACTCGGTGAAAATGGCCGACTGTACAGTATCGACCGTGACCCTCAAGCGATCGCTGAGGCAGGCAAAATCAATGACCCTCGCTTCACCATTATTCATGGTCCATTTTCTGGTATTGCTGAGTATGCTGAAGAGTATGGGCTAGTTGGAAAAGTGGATGGTGTTCTTCTGGATTTAGGCGTTTCTTCTCCTCAGTTAGACGACGCAGAGCGTGGCTTTAGCTTTATGAAAGACGGTCCGCTAGATATGCGTATGGACCCGACATCAGGTGTTCCAGTATCTCAATGGTTGATGGAAGCAGACCTCGATGATATCACTTGGGTCATTCGCGAGTTTGGGGAAGATAAACATGCGCGCCGTATTGCAAAAGCGATTGTTGCCTACCGTGAAGACGAAGAAAATGAGCCAATGGTTCGCACTGGTCAGCTGGCAAAATTGATTTCAGATGCCGCACCGAAAAGTTTTAAAGAGAAAAAACACCCTGCGACTCGTGCTTTCCAGGCTTTTCGTATTTACATCAACAGTGAGTTAGAAGAAATTGATACGGCACTTAAAGGCGCTGCGAGCATTCTGGCTCCTGAAGGCCGTTTATCTGTGATTAGCTTCCACTCTCTGGAAGACCGTATGGTCAAACGTTTTATCCGTAAAGAGAGCAAAGGGCCTGAAGTGCCACACGGTATTCCAATGACGGAAGAGCAAATTCGTGCTCTTGGTAGTGCGAATATGAAAGCGGTGAGCAAAGCGATTAAGCCAAGCAAACAAGAAATTGAAATGAACCCTCGCTCGCGCAGCTCTGTGTTAAGAATTGCGGAAAAGCTTTAATTATTATGACGAAATCCACTCCTAATCTTGCTAAGTTGATTGCGACGGATCTCCTCACCGTTGGTCGCTGGCCATTACTGTTGTTGCTATTGATCGTGGCATCGGCAATGGGAGTGGTATTTGCTACCCACCATGCGCGTCAAGCGATCACTGAGAAAGATCACACGTTGGTTGAACGAGAACGATTAGATAGCGAATGGCGTAACTTAATGTTGGAAGAAACTGCCCTCGCGGAACACAGTCGTGTTCAAGACCTTGCCAAAAAAGAACTTGAAATGAAACGACCTGATGGCGATAAAGAAGTGGTTGTCACGCTCAAATGATTAGAAAAAAATCCAACACGAAACAAGCCAATAAGCGTAAACCTGTAGCAAAAGAGAAAGCGGCTACGGGGGATAAGAAAAACGATAACAAAGCAGTGAAAGTGGCGGTCGAAGAATCTTTCTTGATTCGTTGGCGCTTCCATCTATTACTGTTTTTTGTTTTTTGTGCATTTGCCCTTTTGGTGGCACGCGTAGCCTACATCCAAATCATTGAGCCAGATAACCTGATTAAACAAGGTGACCTACGTTCGGTTCGTGTTAAATCCATTCCTTCTGCTCGCGGTATTATTTCGGATCGAAATGGTGAGCCGCTTGCTGTCAGTGTACCGGTTGAGGCGGTTTGGGCAGATCCTGCCACGATATTTAAAGAAAACGCGTTAAGCCAGACCAAAAGTTGGCATGCATTAGCGGATGTTCTTGGTATTGACCGACAAGGGTTAATAGACAAAATCAAGCGCAATGAAAAACGCCGCTTTATCTACTTGCAGCGCCAGGTCAGTCCGGCCATGGCGAACTATATTCGTGAGTTAAAGCTGCCAGGTGTTGGCCTTAAGTCGGAATCTCGTCGTTATTATCCTGCAGGTGAGGTTAGTGCTCACTTAGTCGGTGTGACAGGCATTGACGGGCATGGCCTAGAAGGTGTGGAGCGTAGCTACGATGAGTGGCTCACTGGCGCGGCGGGTAAGAAAACTATTCGTAAAGACCGTTATGGTCGTGTTGTGGAAAACATTGCTTGGCAAGACAAGCAAGAAGGTAAATCACTTCAGTTAACCATCGATCAGCGCCTACAGGCGATTGCGTATCGTGCGATTAAGCAAGCCGTTGCGGACCACCGCGCCACTTCAGGTTCCGTTGTCATGTTGGATGTAAAAACGGGCGCCGTATTGGCCATGGTTAATGCTCCTTCTTACAACCCTAACAATCGTAGCGATTGGCAAAGCTATCAAATGCGTAACCGAGTGATCACGGACTCAATGGAGCCCGGTTCGACCATTAAGCCTTTCGTTATTTTAGCCGCCTTAGAAAATGGGATAGCCGATAAAGATACCATCGTAGATACCGGTAATGGTGTCCTACGTTTAGGTGGTAGTCGAGTCAGAGATGTCTCTCGCGTAGGCAAAGCGAGCTTGACCACGATCCTTAAAAAGTCGAGTAATATCGGTGTGACGAAGCTAGCAATGCAAATGCCGGTAGAGGCGCTTCTTGGGCTGTACAGTTCAGTGGGTTTTGGTGAGCTTTCTGGCCTAAACCTAGTTGGGGAAGTGACGGGTATTTTTCCTACACGAACTCGTTGGTCGCCAATTGAGCGCGCCACGATTGCGTTTGGTTACGGTCTATCAATTACACCAATTCAGCTAGCCCATGCTTATGCGACGCTTGGAAACCTTGGCAAATACGAGCCTATTCATATTATTGAAAGCAATGATCATGACATGTCACGTCAAGTGGTGAGTGCGAAGTATGCGCGTCAAGTATTAGACATGTTGGAAACCGTAACTCAAAAAGGGGGCTCGGCTCGCAGAGCGGCAGTTCCTGGTTATCGAGTGGGAGCGAAAACGGGTACATCACGTAAAGCTTCTGCTGGTGGGTACAGCGATGAGTACATCACCTACACGGCTGGGCTTGCTCCGGTTAGCGATCCGCGAATTGCTTTGGTGGTGATCGTAAATGAGCCTCAAGGCGATGACTACTATGGTGGTTCGGTAGCGTCTCCTGTCTTCTCTGAAATCATGAAAGGCGCGCTACAAATACTCAATGTTGCACCTGACGAAAACAAATTCCAACAGTAAGCCCTGTGGTTTACTGAGCAAACAAAATTAAGAAAACCTGAGCCAAAGCTCGGAGAACAAATATGACTAAAGCCATCAGTATGGACGTGCTGCTTTCCCCTTGGGTGGATTGCCCTAGCTTATCGTCCGTTCTTGTTTCTGAATTGGAGCTCGACAGCCGAAGAGTTCAACCTGGAACCACGTTTGTAGCAGTGATTGGCCATGTTGTGGATGGGCGTAAATTCATTGCCTCTGCAATTGAGCAAGGTGCAAATGCAGCCCTTGCGCAAGCCTGCGATGTCAAAACACATGGTACGGTGGAAATCATTGATGATGTTCCCGTCATTTACATTGATAGGTTGGACCAACGTTTATCCGCAATTGCTGGAAAGCTCTATGCTTACCCTGATATGGATTTGATTGGTGTCACCGGCACCAACGGCAAAACCACCATTACCCAGTTAATAGCGCAATGGCTAGAACTGCTTGACCATAAAGCGGCGGTAATGGGAACAACAGGAAATGGCTTCCTCAATAACTTGCAACAAGCTGCGAATACAACGGGGAATGCCGTTGAAATTCAGAAAACGCTCTCCTCTCTCGCAAATCAACAAGCCACATACACCGCGCTAGAAGTATCTTCTCATGGCCTGACGCAAGGTCGTGTCAAAGCATTATCATTTGCGGCGGGCGTGTTTACTAACTTAAGTCGTGACCACTTAGATTATCATGGCACGATGGAAGAGTATGCCAATGCAAAGCTTGGGTTGTTCACGCAACACCAATGTGAACGTGCCATTATCAATGTTGATGATGAAGTAGGTCATCAATGGGCGTCGCAGTTAAGTAATGCGATCGCTGTTTCGCTCAAGGCGAACACTGAATTTGAAAGCGCAATTTGGGCGACGGAAGTCAGTTACGCGGAGTCAGGGATTACTATTAAGTTCGATGGTAAGTTTGGCTCAGGTAAATTGCACGCGCCATTGATTGGTGAGTTTAATGCAACCAACTTAATGCTCGCTTTTGCGACCTTATTAAGCTTAGGTAAAGAGAAACAAGCGTTACTCGAAACCGCAGGTCAACTGCAACCTGTACTCGGCCGAATGGAGTTATTCCAAACTGAGGATCGTGCCAAAGTCGTGGTCGATTATGCCCATACTCCTGATGCTTTAGAAAAAGCGCTGCAAGCTTTACGAGTTCATTGTGAAGGCCAGCTGTGGGCTATTTTTGGCTGTGGTGGCGATCGCGATGCAGGTAAGCGCCCAATGATGGCGGAAATTGCAGAGCGTCTAGGCGACAGAGTGGTGTTGACTGACGATAACCCACGCAGCGAAGACCCGGTTCAGATTGTGAAAGACATGTTAGCTGGGCTGTCAAAACCTGCTGAAGCGATTGTTCAGCATGACCGCTTCAAAGCACTGTCTTATTCCATTGAAAATGCTTCGCCAAACGACATTATCTTGTTAGCAGGGAAGGGCCATGAAGATTATCAGATTCGTAATGGCGAAACGATTCATTACTCCGACCGCGAGTCCGCAATGCAACTTTTAGGATTGACCTCATGATCAAAGTAACGTTATCTCAAATTGCAGACATCACTCGTGGCGAGCGATTCGGCGACGATCTACTTATCGACGCGGTTTCTACTGATACACGAACGATTGATCGTGGGGCTCTATTTGTCGCGTTAGTAGGGGAGCGCTTTGACGCGCACAACTTTTGCCAACAAGCGGTAGATGCAGGTGCCGGTGCTTTACTCGTAGAAAAACGCTTAGATGTGAATGTGCCGCAAATTGTGGTGTCGGATACCAAACTTGCATTGGGTGAGTTTGCTTCTTGGGTGCATCAAGCATGCAAAACACCTACCGTTGCCATCACCGGAAGTTGCGGTAAAACGACCGTAAAAGAAATGGTTGCGAGTATCCTGCAATTGAAAGGCAAAGTGTTATTCACGGCGGGTAACTTCAATAATGATATTGGTGTTCCGTTGACATTATTGCGCTCACAGCAGGATGATGATTATGCCGTGATTGAGCTTGGTGCTAACCATATAGGTGAAATTGCTTACACGACTCAGTTAGTAAAACCAGATATCGCGTTAGTGAACAATGTAGCCGCCGCTCACCTTGAAGGCTTTGGTTCTATTGATGGCGTGAAACAAGCCAAAGGTGAAATCTACCAAGGCCTTTCAGCTGGTGGTATTGCGATTGTTAACCTAGACAGCAATGGTGAAGCCAAGTGGGATGAAGTGTTAGCAGATAAGAAAGTCATTACTTTTTCACAAAGTAATACTGATGCAGACTTCTTCGCTTCTAACATCGTATTGAACGCCGCAGGTGAAGCAAGCTTTGACTTACATATCGCAGCAAGCTCACAAGAAATTGAACTGTCTCTGGGTATTATAGGTCAACACAACGTTGCGAATGCGATCGCTGCTTCTATTATTGCGTTACAAATGGGCGCCACATTAGAAGAGGTTCGTGCTGGCCTTAAACATTTGAACAAAGTGAAAGGTCGCGTCGAGGTTGAAGCGCTGAGCGAAAAGATAAAATTGATTGACGACAGCTACAACGCGAGCGTGCCAGCCATGAAAGCGGCAGTTGATTTATTGGCCGCTTTCCCAGGTCAACGTTGGCTGATTTTAGGTAATATGGCGGAATTGGGCGAGGAAAGTCTTGCACTTCATCGTCAAGTCGGGGAACATGCTGCCCCACAAAAATTTGAACATGTTCTCACATATGGTGCAGACGCCAAGGTGATCAGTGATCTTTGCCAAGGCATTCATTTTGAGACGCACCAAGAGATGATTGAATACATCAAGCAGCATCTAGACCAAGCCGTTCCTGAAAGCCATACGATGTTGGTGAAAGGAGCGAACGGTGCACGTATGTTTGAAGTCGCTGCTGCTTTGAAGGAGTATTATTAATGATTATTTGGCTTGCCGAGCTGCTACAGCCATACCTGTCTTTTTTCCGATTGTTTGAATACTTGTCTTTTCGAGCAATCCTAAGCGTATTAACCGCTCTAGGTCTGTCATTATGGATGGGACCAATCATGATCAAGCGTTTGCAAATGCTGCAAATTGGTCAGGTAGTGCGTAATGAAGGTCCGGAATCTCACTTTAGTAAGCGTGGTACCCCAACAATGGGCGGTATCATGATCTTAGCGGCCATCTCAATCACGATTTTGCTATGGACAGACTTATCCAACCCTTACGTATGGGCGGTACTGACAGTCTTACTTGGCTACGGTGCGGTCGGATTTGTTGATGATTACCGTAAAGTGGTACGCAAAAATACCGATGGCTTGATCGCGCGTTGGAAGTACTTCTGGCAGTCGTTGATCGCGTTTGTCGTCGCTTTCGCATTGTATGCTTACGGTAAAGACACAGCAGCAACTCAGCTAGTGGTGCCATTCTTTAAAGACATCATGCCGCAGCTTGGTTTGATGTATATCATTCTGACTTACTTTGTCATTGTAGGTACAAGTAACGCGGTTAACCTGACTGATGGTCTAGACGGTTTGGCAATCATGCCAACGGTTCTTGTTGCAGCAGGCTTCGCGGTTATTGCATGGGCGACCGGTAACGTTAACTTCTCTGAATACCTTCATATACCATACTTACCGCATGCTTCTGAGTTAGTTGTCGTATGTACAGCAATCGTAGGTGCAGGCCTTGGTTTCTTGTGGTTTAACACTTACCCAGCACAAGTGTTCATGGGCGATGTAGGTTCACTAGCGCTTGGCGGTGCATTGGGCACCATTGCTGTTCTAGTTCGTCAAGAGTTGGTGTTAGTGATCATGGGTGGCGTATTTGTAATGGAAACGCTATCAGTCATCCTGCAGGTAGGTTCTTACAAATTACGTGGTCAGCGCATTTTCCGTATGGCACCAATTCACCACCACTACGAATTGAAAGGTTGGCCAGAACCTCGCGTAATCGTGCGCTTCTGGATTATTTCTATGGTTCTTGTTCTGATTGGTCTTGCGACATTGAAAGTGCGTTAATCGCACTTTCCAAGAACAAGATTTACAGTGTGATCAAATATGGAACGTTGGCAAAACATACATAGTGTTGTCGTCGTAGGGCTCGGTATTACCGGGCTCTCTGTCGTTAAACACCTAAGAAAAAATCAGCCACAACTTGTGGTCAAAGTCATTGATACTCGTGTAAACCCTCCAGGTGCAGAGCGCTTGCCGGAAAGTGTTCAACTGCATAGTGGTGGTTGGAATACAGACTGGCTTTCTGACGCGGATCTTATCGTGACCAACCCTGGTATTGCGCTAGCGACACCAGAGATCCAAGCCGTATTAGCAAAAGGTACGGCAGTAGTAGGTGATATCGAGTTATTCGCTTGGGCGGTGCAGAAACCGGTGATTGCGATTACGGGCTCAAACGGTAAGAGCACAGTAACCGACCTCACAGGTGTGATGGCTGAGGCTGCAGGTTTGGATGTTGGCGTTGGTGGTAACATCGGTGTGCCTGCACTGGATTTGTTAGAACAAGACGCAGACCTATATGTACTCGAACTCTCGAGCTTCCAGTTAGAAACGACGTCAAGCTTAAAGCTCAAAGCCGCTGCGTTTCTGAATCTTTCTGAAGATCATATGGATCGTTATCAAGGCATGTCTGACTATCGACAAGCTAAGTTGCGTATTTTTAACCATGCTGCTCTTGCAGTCGTGAACCGTGATGATCAAGAAACCTTCCCAGACGCAGAGATGCCATTGGTGACATTTGGCAGCGACAATCAGGACTTTGGTCTCGAGGTGGATGGCAACCGTACTTGGCTGCTCGATCACGGTCAACGAGTTGTCGCAAGTGATGAGCTTAAGTTGGTTGGTAAACACAACTTATCTAACGCTCTGGTTGCTTTAGCGCTATTAAAAGCTGCGGACGTAAACTATCACAAAGCATTGAATGCACTTAAAAATTACACGGGACTGACACACCGATGCCAGGTGGTTGCGGATAATCAAGGCGTCAAATGGGTGAATGACTCTAAAGCAACTAATATTGCCAGCACTATGGCTGCGCTATCTGGTTTGGAATCGACAGGCAAGCTCTACTTACTCGTTGGTGGTGTTGGCAAAGGTGCTGACTTCTCGCCATTAAAACCGATCTTCGCGACGCTTAACTTGCAACTGTGTTGCTTTGGCGCTGATGGCGATGAATTTATGCCACTGCATGAATCTGCAATACGTTTCGACACTATGGAAGATGTGATTCAACAAGTATCTTCGCAGTTAAAACCAGGTGATATGGTGATGCTGTCTCCTGCATGTGCTAGCTTTGATCAATTCGACAACTTTATGGCAAGAGGTGATGCTTTCGCTGCTCTTGCTCAGAAATATGCATAATTAAAGGTTACACACTTCGTGGGTTTAGGTAACGTTAAACGCAGTATTGGCAATTGGCTCAAGCATCCAGCCCCAGAGGCGATGTTTGATCGTCAGTTAGTGTGGATTGCACTGGGTTTGATGTTGACTGGTTTGATCATGGTAACCTCTGCATCATTTCCAATCAGCTCTCGATTAACGGAACAGCCGTTCCACTTTATGTTTCGTCATGCGACGTTTCTCGTGCTGGCGTTAGGGACCTCCGCTGTTATTTTGCAAGTGCCTTTGCAAGAGTGGTTTAAGAAGAGCCATTACTTACTTTGGGCTTCTTTCGCACTGTTGATCATCGTGCTCTTGGCGGGTAAGTCGGTTAATGGTGCGTCTCGTTGGATTCCCCTTGGGCTGTTTAACCTTCAGCCAGCGGAAGTCGCGAAGCTATCGCTGTTTATCTTCATGTCTGGTTACTTAGTTCGAAAGCAAGACGAAGTACGACAAACGTTCTTTGGTGGCTTTATGAAGCCTATCATGGTGTTTGCCTTCTTCGCAGTATTACTACTTGGTCAGCCAGACTTGGGGACGGTCGTCGTGATGCTGGTCACGCTGTTTGGCATGCTTTTTATCGCAGGTGCAAAACTAACCCAGTTTCTCGCCTTGATGGTGGCAGGTATCGGCGCTGTGGTAGGTTTGATTCTCGTCGAGCCATACCGTATGCGACGAGTAACCTCCTTCCTTGACCCGTGGGAAGACCCATTTGGCAGTGGCTATCAGTTGACTCAGTCTTTGATGGCGTTTGGTCGTGGTGAATGGTTCGGTCAAGGTCTCGGTAATTCAATTCAAAAACTGGAATATCTACCGGAAGCGCATACCGACTTTGTGTTTGCCGTACTTGCTGAAGAGCTTGGTTTCGTAGGCGTAGTGCTGGTCTTAATGCTGATTTTTAGCTTGGTGCTAAAAGCGGTTTACATCGGCAAGCGTGCATTTGAAGAAGGCGAAATGTTCGGAGGTTATCTGGCTTTCGGAATTGGTATTTGGTTTGCGTTTCAAACCTTGGTTAATGTTGGAGCTGCCGCCGGTATTGTTCCAACAAAAGGTTTAACACTTCCACTCATCAGTTATGGTGGTTCTAGTCTAATAATTATGTCCGTCGCAGTGTCCATATTACTGCGTATCGATTACGAATGCCGCTTGAAACGCGAGCAACAACAATCAGAACAACAAGCTAATGAAACAAAATAAACGTTTGATGGTGATGGCTGGTGGTACTGGCGGTCACGTATTCCCAGGTTTGGCGGTAGCAAAACAGCTTCAAGAGCAAGGTTGGGAGATCCGTTGGTTAGGTACGGCGGATCGAATGGAAGCGGATTTGGTGCCAAAACATGGCATTGAAATCGACTTTATCAAAGTGAAAGGGTTACGAGGTCAAGGCGTTAAACGTCTTCTTGCAGCACCATTTCAAATTATCAATGCCATTATGCAGGCTCGTGCTCACATGAAACGCTGGCAGCCAGACGCAGTGCTTGGTATGGGCGGTTATGTTAGCGGCCCGGGCGGTATTGCCGCTTGGATGAGTGGCATTCCTGTTGTTCTGCATGAACAAAATGCAGTAGCAGGTTTAACGAACCAATGGTTATCGAAAATCGCTAAGAAGGTTTTTCAGGCTTTCCCAGGCGCTTTTCCAAATGCCGAAGTGGTTGGGAACCCAGTTCGTGAAGACGTGACTCAATTAGCAGCGCCAACTGAGCGCATGCAAGAGCGCCAAGGTCCAATTCGCATTTTGGTGATGGGTGGCAGCCAAGGCGCACGTATTCTTAACCAAACTCTGCCAGAAGTGATGTCGAAATTGGGCGAAGATTACTGTATTCGTCATCAAGCGGGCAAAGGTGCCGCCGAAGAAGTGAATGCAGCATACCAAGCTAATGGTGTGGTAAATACAGAAGTAATGGAATTCATTGATGACGTTGCAGAAGCTTACGCATGGGCTGACCTTTTAGTTTGTCGCTCTGGAGCGTTAACCGTTTCTGAAGTCTCGGCGGCAGGTGTAGGCGCTATTTTTGTTCCATTCATGCACAAAGACCGCCAGCAAGCACTTAATGCAGACCACTTGGTGGATTGCGGCGCGGCGAAAATGATTGAACAACCAGATTTAACCGTTGAGTCTCTGACTCAGCAGATCCAACAATTGGATCGCCAAGCTTTACTTACAATGGCTGAGCAAGCGCGTGGCGCTGCAAAATTGAATGCTGACCGAGTTGTCGCACAAGCCATTGTCGCTTTGACCGAAAAGCGTTAACCGAATTATTGAGAATAGAATTGATGACAATCCAACATACACAAGACTTAGCTCAGATTCGCGCAATGGTGCCAGAGATGCGCCGCGTGAAATCCATCCACTTCATCGGTATTGGTGGTGCGGGCATGAGCGGCATTGCAGAAGTGCTGTTGAACGAAGGCTACCAAATCACAGGTTCTGATCTATCAGAGAACGCTGTGACAGAGCGTTTGGTATCAAAAGGTGCGACGGTATTTATTGGTCATCAAGCCAGTAATGTAGAAAAAGCAAGTGTGGTTGTTGTGTCAACGGCGATCAACGAAGAAAACCCAGAAGTGATGGCGGCACGTGAATTACGCATCCCTATTGTACGCCGCGCAGAGATGTTGGCTGAATTGATGCGATTCCGTCACGGTATTGCCGTTGCGGGTACACACGGTAAAACCACGACGACCGCTCTTGTCACTCAAATCTATTCTGAAGCCGGTCTTGATCCAACGTTTGTGAATGGCGGTTTGGTGAAAAGCGCAGGTACAAATGCGCGTCTAGGCTCGAGTCGTATTCTAATTGCAGAGGCAGATGAAAGTGACGCGTCATTCCTGCACTTGCAACCAATGGTGAGCATTGTTACCAATATCGAAGCCGATCATATGGATACCTATGGTGGTGACTTTGAAACCTTAAAGCAAACCTTCATCGATTTCCTTCATAATCTACCGTTTTACGGCCAAGCAATTGTTTGCATTGATGATCCTGTGGTTCGAGAGTTAATCCCACGTATTAGTCGTCAAGTGATAACTTACGGTTTTTCTGAAGATGCCGACGTACGTATTGAAGATTATCGTCAAGAGGGGCAGCAAGGCAAATTTACGGTAGTACGTAAAGGGCGAGCTAACTTAGATATCACGCTGAATATTCCAGGTCGTCACAATGCATTGAATGCGTCTGCTGCGATTGCGGTTGCTACTGAAGATGACATTGAAGACGATGCGATCCTAAAGGCAATGGCTGGTACGCAAGGTACGGGAAGACGTTTTGATCACCTTGGCGAGTTTGATACTGGCAACGGCCATGCAATGCTTGTTGATGATTACGGCCATCACCCAACAGAAGTGGATGTAACCATTAATGCAGCACGCAGTGGTTGGCAAGACAAGCGTTTGGTGATGATTTTCCAACCGCACCGTTATAGCCGTACTCGTGATTTATACGATGATTTCGCGAATGTGCTTGAACAGGTGGATGTATTGATCATGCTGGATGTTTACGCAGCGGGTGAAAAGCCGATTGCAGGTGCTGATGGGCGCGCTTTATGTCGCACAATTCGCAGCCGAGGCAAGGTAGACCCGATTTTTGTTCCAGAAATCGAGCAATTACCTTCAGTTTTAGCTAACGTTGTACAAGACGGCGACCTAATCTTAACGCAAGGTGCGGGTGATATTGGTAAAGTGGCGAAACAGCTGGCAGGTCTTAAATTGAATATAAACAAGATGCTTGGCTGACACATATTGTTGATGCGAAGGACAGATAAAGACTCAGATCTCGATTTTGCGTCAATATCATTGTGATTTATTGCTATCAGTGTTTGATAGTTTACAAGAGCTCAGTATAATCCCAAGGTTAAAGTCAAGACTTTTACCTCTGCGCAATTATATGGGTAAAAAGTACACGACAAAAGTCAGGAAACGAAGACGTTGTTGAATATTGCACTGAATGACGAGCGACCAAACACGGGCAACAACCGTGGTCGCCAAGAAAAAATCTTGGGTGCGTTATTTTTCGTTGTGGTTGTGACTTTAATTAGTTCTGTTTTGTACGCGGCGATCAGTTGGATGTGGGATGACCAAAGGTTACCTCTCTCCAAAATAGTACTTCAGGGGAAACTGGAGTATGTCCAAGCTGACGATGTGCAGGCTGCATTTAGTCGAATTGATCACATCGGTACATTTATGTCTCAGGATATTGATGTATTACAGCAAAGTGTCGAAGCTCTGCCATGGGTAGCGCATGCCGCAATCCGAAAGCAGTGGCCGGATACAGTAAAAGTTTTTTTGACGGAGCATCAACCAGAAGCCATTTGGAATGGCAACGAACTGTTAGATAAAAACGGGTTCGTTTTTGATGGAGATGTTGCTCTGTTGCAAGAAGAAAAAGTGAAGCTGTACGGACCCAAAGATAGCGGACCGGAAGTCTTACAGACTTACCGTGATTTGAGTCCTAAGTTTCAGCAATTGGGTTTAGCGATATCGTCTCTGGTATTAAACGAGCGACGAGCTTGGCAAATCATCCTTGATAACGGTATTCGATTAGAGCTCGGTAAAGAGTCTCTTCTTGAGCGTATAGAGCGCTTTTTTAAGCTCTATAACAAGCTTGGCAGTGACACGCAAAGAATCAGTTATATCGATCTTAGGTACGATACAGGAGCCGCAGTTGGTTGGTTTCCTGAACAAGAGTTAGAAGAGAGTACAGATGACTAAGGCCGCTGATGACAACATTATTGTTGGTCTTGATATAGGCACTGCAACCGTATCGGCTCTAGTGGGTGAGGTTTTACCAGACGGTCAAATTAATATTATTGGCGCAGGTAGTAGCCCCTCACGTGGCATGGATAAAGGTGGCGTGAATGATTTGGAGTCGGTTGTAAAATCAGTACAACGTGCAATTGATCAAGCTGAATTAATGGCAGAGTGCCAGATCAGCCGAGTCTTCATTTCGTTGTCTGGTAAGCATATCGCAAGCCGAATTGAAAAAGGTATGGGCACGATTTCTGATGAAGAGGTGTCTCAAGAAGACATGGATCGCGCTATCCATACCGCAAAATCGATTAAAATCGGTGATGAACAGCGAATTCTTCATGTGATCCCACAAGAGTTCACCATTGATTACCAAGAAGGAATCAAAAATCCGCTTGGTTTATCTGGGGTAAGAATGGAAGTGAGTGTCCACCTTATCTCATGCCATAATGACATGGCACGCAACATTATTAAGGCGGTAGAACGCTGCGGCCTTAAAGTAGAACAACTTGTATTTTCTGGGCTTGCTGCTAGTAACGCAGTAATCACCGAGGATGAAAGAGAGCTTGGAGTTTGTGTGGTTGATATTGGCGCCGGCACGATGGATGTGGCCATCTGGACTGGCGGTGCGTTACGTCACACAGAAGTATTTTCGTACGCAGGAAATGCTGTAACCAGTGATATTGCTTTTGCTTTTGGCACGCCAGTGAGCGATGCTGAAGAAATAAAAGTCAAATATGGCTGTGCTTTGAGTGAACTGGTCAGTAAGGATGACACGGTTAATGTACCAAGCGTAGGTGGACGACCATCACGTAGCCTGCAACGTCAAACGTTGTCAGAAGTGATTGAGCCACGCTACTCTGAGCTTATGGGACTGGTTAACCAAACTATCGACTCTGTACAAGCAAAATTGCGCGAAGAGGGTATCAAGCACCATCTGGCTGCGGGAGTTGTACTCACCGGCGGTGCTGCGCAAATGGACGGAGTGGTAGAATGTGCGGAACGCGTATTCCGCAATCAAGTAAGGGTCGGCAAACCGCTCGAAGTCAGCGGATTAACTGACTATGTAAAAGAGCCGTACCATTCTACGGCAGTTGGATTACTTCATTACGCAAGAGACATGCAGTCTAGCGACGATAGCGATTATAATGAACCTAAACGCTCATCTGTAACTGGCTTTTTCGATAAATTGCGTAACTGGATACAAAAAGAGTTTTAACCTGAGTTGCAGGATAAACGGAGACAACACATGTTTGAACCGATGATGGAAATGTCTGACGATGCAGTAATCAAGGTCGTTGGGGTTGGTGGCGGCGGTGGTAACGCTGTTGAACACATGGTGCGTGAATCCATCGAAGGTGTGGAATTCATCAGCGTCAACACTGATGCGCAAGCACTTCGTAAGACAAGCGTTGGCAATGTTATTCAGATCGGTGGTGATATCACTAAAGGTCTGGGTGCAGGTGCTAATCCACAGGTTGGCCGTGACGCAGCTCTCGAAGACAGAGATCGAATTAAAGATTCCCTGACTGGCGCCGATATGGTGTTTATCGCAGCTGGTATGGGTGGCGGTACCGGTACTGGTGCAGCGCCTGTTATTGCTGAAGTGGCTAAAGAGCTTGGCATTCTAACAGTAGCGGTAGTAACTAAACCGTTTAGTTTTGAAGGTAAAAAGCGTTTGGCATTTGCTGAGCAAGGTATCGATGAGCTGTCTAAGCATGTTGACTCTTTGATCACGATTCCAAACGAAAAGCTACTTAAAGTACTTGGTCGTGGTGTAACACTACTAGAAGCTTTTGCAAGCGCTAACGATGTTCTTAAGAATGCCGTTCAAGGTATTGCTGAGCTAATTACTCGCCCTGGCATGATCAACGTCGACTTTGCGGACGTAAGAACTGTAATGTCTGAAATGGGTCACGCAATGATGGGTAGCGGCATCGCCAAAGGTGAAGACCGTGCTGAAGAAGCGGCTGAAATGGCAATTTCTAGCCCACTTCTGGAAGACATCGATCTAGCGGGCGCTCGTGGTGTTCTTGTCAATATTACTGCTGGTCTGGATATGCGTCTTGACGAGTTTGAGACGGTTGGTAATACAGTGAAGGCATTCGCTTCTGACAATGCGACAGTTGTTATCGGTACTTCTCTAGACCCTGATATGACTGACGAAATCCGCGTAACAGTTGTAGCGACAGGTATTGGTAATGAGAAAAAGCCAGATATCACGCTAGTTGCGGGTGGTAAAGCGAAAGTGGCACCGACGCCGCAAGCTCAACCACAGCAACAAGCAGCGGCAACGCAAGCTGAAGAAAAGCCGGCACAGACTTTGCAGAATAATCAAGTGCAAGAGAAGCCACAGGTAACTCCTCAGCCGACAAACACTGCTCCTTCTTCTCCAGCTTCGTCGAGCCAAAGTTCTGCGGCTCCAAAGCAAGAAAAGGAAAGTGGTTATTTAGATATACCGGCATTTTTGCGTCGTCAGGCTGATTAATCTTTAACCCATAAATTTGACATGGCTCAAAATTATGGTAGCATTCACGGTCGACGTTACAGACGGCCGTGTTTTGTAGCAAATTTTTGAGAGGCAAGCAGATGATCAGACAACGTACTCTGAAAGAAATAGTGAAAACAACTGGTGTGGGTCTCCACTCTGGTCGTAAAGTCACACTTACTCTGCGCCCGGCTGCTGCAAATACAGGTATCATTTACCGTCGTACAGATGTAAATCCACCTGTAGATTTTCCAGCTGATCCAGCTTCGGTTCGTGACACCATGCTTTGTACTGCATTGGTAAACGATGAAGGTGTGCGTATTTCAACTGTTGAGCACTTGAATGCGGCACTTGCTGGTATGGGCATCGATAACATTGTTGTCGAAGTAGACGCACCTGAAATTCCGATCATGGATGGTAGTGCAAGCCCATTTGTATACTTGCTACAACAAGCAGGTATCGAAACGCAAAATGCGCCAAAACGCTTCATCCGTATCAAAAAGCCAGTTCGTTTTGAAGATGGTGATAAATGGGCAGAATTTGTACCATTTAACGGCTTCCGTATGGACTTCGAAATTGAGTTTAATCACCCAGCGATTGAATCAGACGAGCAACGTTTGCTGTTTGATTTCTCGTCAAAAGGCTTTGTTCGTGAGATTTCTCGAGCACGTACGTTTGGCTTTATGCGTGATATCGAATATCTACAATCTCAAAACCTAGTTTTGGGTGGTAGTTTTGACAATGCTATCGTTTTGGATGATTACCGTATTCTTAATGAAGAAGGTCTACGCTTTGAAAATGAGTTTGTGACTCACAAAGTGTTGGATGCGATTGGTGACCTTTACATGTGTGGCCACCCAATCATTGGTGAATTCCGTGCCTTTAAATCTGGCCACGGTTTAAATAACCAACTGTTACGTGCTGTTCTTGCAGATCAGGAAGCGTGGGAGTGGACTACATTCGAAGAAGAAGTCGGCTCACCAGTAGCATTCGCAGAACCAAATATGGTGCTTGCGTAAATACTTGGCATTAGAATTAATAAAAAACCAGGCTTATGCCTGGTTTTTTGCTATTTGGCTTTAATCCTGGATTTATCAATAACATTCAAGCTTTCAGCATATTGAAATAACGTTCACTTACGATCTTCCTTTTCTGCCATATCGGCTAATCGTTTTAAACGCTCTTGAATTTTCGGTGGCGCCATGTCGGCAATCGTCATTAATGACTTTGCTGCAGATTCTGTTAGTGGTGGACGCTTAGGTCTGTCGTCTTGTTGAAAGCGGTTTCGATATAGTGAAGGATTGATCCTCACTTCAACGCTCATCAGCTTGGCAAAGCCTTGAGTACGAAGTTTATTTAGGATCATGAGGCGATCGTAATCGATCTTCATTTTGATCGCGGCACTAGAGACATCGATCAATAGATGGCCGTTACGAACATTCGCTACTCGGCAATGATCGGCCGTCCCCGTGGGTAAGACCTCTTGCAAAGCTTGGTTAAGCTGTAAGATTTCTCCAGCATGTTCTTGAATCTGCTTGAACTGTGACTCAGCAATAACATCTTCAGTCGAGGTTGGACGGTGATCACGCATAGGTAAAATCTAATTTTGTTGAGATATAGCTATTCTAGAGCAGCTTTCTATCAAGGTATAGTTTACATTAACGTCTTTAGCTTCAGTTTTACAATGTAGCAAGGTAAAAAGCAAAGTTTGCTCTGGATGGATTACACATATTGCGGTATGCAATATCGGCTAATCAGTCACCACTTTAAGTAAAAACTTCAGAGTGCTTCAAACAAATACGTCTATTTATGGTTGTATCGATTAAAAATCCTTACACTAAGCCACATTGTTTCAAAACTTAGCCTTGAAATATGGATGTTTGAACTCAATATCTTTGATAAATGATTTATCTCAGTATTCTTAGTTCCAAACTGGCAGAGACTGAAGGCATTATGAGTAGATCGGGAACGGTCTGAATAAAGAGAGATTCACGAAAAATGATAACTAAGCTACTGACAAAAGTGATTGGCAGTCGCAACGACCGAACACTGCGCCGCCTTAGAAAAATTGTAAAAGAAATTAATAACTATGAGCCAACATTCGAGGCTCTAAGTGATGAAGAGTTAAAAGCAAAGACGGTTGAATTCCGTGAGCGCCTAGAGAAGGGTGAAACTCTTGATAAACTACTTCCAGAAGCTTTTGCTACGGTTCGTGAAGCATCTAAGCGTGTCTACGGTATGCGCCACTTCGACGTCCAGCTTATCGGCGGTATGGTTCTAAATGCGGGTCAAATCGCGGAAATGCGTACGGGTGAAGGTAAAACGCTGACGGCAACGCTTCCTGCTTACCTAAATGCCCTAGCTGGTAAAGGCGTTCATATTGTAACAGTGAACGATTATCTAGCTAAACGTGATGCAGAGACAAACCGCCCTCTATTTGAATTTTTAGGTATGACTGTTGGCGTAAACGTGCCAAACATGCCTCCTCAAGAGAAAAAAGAAGCGTACCAAGCTGACATCTTGTACGGAACGAACAATGAATTTGGTTTTGACTACCTTCGTGACAATATGGCCTTCCGTAGCGAAGACCGTGTACAGCGTGATCGCTTCTTTGCAGTTGTCGATGAGGTGGACTCAATCCTAATTGATGAAGCTCGTACTCCTTTGATCATTTCTGGTCCTGCTGAAGATAGCTCTGAGCTATACACCCGAATCAACCTTTTGATCCCGCATCTTAAAAAGCAAGACAAAGAAGACTCTGAAGAATATCGTGGTGATGGTCACTACACTGTTGATGAGAAATCAAAGCAAGTATACCTCACAGAAACGGGCCAAGAGTACGTTGAAGAACTGTTGGTGAAAAATGGTCTTATGGAAGAGGGTGACACACTTTACTCTCCGACTAACATCAGCATGTTACATCACGTGAATGCCGCTTTGCGTGCTCATGTGTTGTTTGAGCGCAACGTTGATTACATCGTTACTGACGAAGGTGAAGTAGTAATTGTTGATGAACATACTGGTCGTACAATGCCAGGTCGTCGTTGGTCTGAAGGTCTTCACCAAGCAGTAGAAGCGAAAGAAGGCGTTAAGATTCAAAACGAAAACCAAACTTTGGCTTCGATTACCTTCCAGAACTACTTCCGCTTATACGAAAAACTGTCTGGTATGACAGGTACTGCGGATACTGAAGCGTTTGAGTTCCAATCTATTTATGGCTTGGAAACGGTGGTTATCCCAACCAACAAACCAATGATTCGTAACGATATGCCGGATGTGGTGTACCGTACCGAAGCTGAGAAGTTTGCTGCAATCATTGAAGATATCAAAGAGCGCGTTGCGAAAGGTCAGCCAACATTGGTTGGTACCGTATCGATTGAAAAATCAGAACTTCTTTCTAACGCATTGAAGAAAGCGAAGATCAAACACAACGTACTGAATGCGAAATTCCATGAAAAGGAAGCGGAAATTGTTGCTGAAGCGGGTATGCCTGGTGCGGTAACTATCGCGACCAACATGGCCGGTCGTGGTACGGACATTGTGCTTGGCGGTAGTTGGCAATCAAAAGTGGAAGCTTTGGAGAACCCAACTCAAGAACAAATCGATGCGATTAAAGCAGAGTGGAAAGTGGTACATGATCAAGTACTAGATGCTGGTGGTCTACACATCATTGGTACTGAGCGCCACGAATCTCGCCGTATTGATAACCAGCTACGTGGTCGTTCTGGTCGTCAAGGAGATGCGGGTTCATCTCGCTTCTACCTATCTATGGAAGACTCTTTGTTACGTATTTTCACTTCTGATCGTATGGCGAGCCTTATCCAAAGTGGTATGGAAGAAGGTGAAGCAATTGAATCGAAAATGCTTTCTCGCTCAATTGAAAAAGCACAGCGTAAAGTGGAAGGTCGTAACTTTGATATCCGTAAGCAGCTACTAGAATACGATGATGTGGCGAACGATCAGCGTAAGGTTGTCTACGAGCTGCGCGACGAATTGATGAACGTTGAAGACATCAGCGGTATGATCGAGCAAAACCGTGAAGATGTGCTAACAGCGGTTATTGATGAGTACATCCCGCCACAATCACTAGAAGATATGTGGGACGTTGAAGGTCTGCAAGAGCGCTTGAAAGCAGACTTCGATCTTGATGCGCCAGTGAAGCAATGGCTTGAAGAAGACGATAAGCTTTACGAAGAGGCGCTACGCGAGAAGATCATCAATCTAGCCGTTGAAGTGTATAAAGAGAAAGAGGAAGTGGTGGGTGCGCAAGTGCTTCGTAACTTCGAGAAATCGGTTATGCTTCAAACTCTGGATACGCTTTGGAAAGAGCACTTGGCAGCAATGGATCACTTGCGTCAGGGTATTCACTTACGCGGCTATGCGCAGAAGAACCCGAAACAGGAATACAAGCGTGAATCGTTTGAACTGTTTGAAGGTCTACTAGAAGCGCTGAAAACTGATGTGATTACTGTTCTATCTCGCGTTCGAGTCCAGCAACAAGAAGAAGTTGAACGTATGGAAGAGCAACGTCGTGCGCAAGCTGAAGAGGCCGCTCGTCGTGCTCAAGCGCAACACGCAGCAGCACAAAACCCTCTTTCTGAAGGTGAAGAATCTGAAGAAGGCTCAAGTCAGCCAATGGTACGTGATGAACGTAAAGTAGGTCGCAATGAGCCTTGCCCTTGTGGTAGTGGTAAGAAGTATAAACAGTGCCACGGCAAGATCGACTAACGTATTAGTCAGATAATTTTTTAAAGAGTCGCCTAGGCGGCTCTTTTTTTAAGCAAATTCTGTGGCTGTCGAATTTCATAAGTTTTGATAGCATCGGATAGTTTTAGAGATGCAAAGACCGTTGAAGTGTAACGGCTTGAGAGTTAGGAACCCCTATGAAAAGAATTCACATAGTCGCGGCTATTATTTTTAACCAAGACAAATCAAAAATTTTTATTACAAAGCGTCCAGACGACAAGCATAAAGGCGGGTTTTGGGAGTTTCCCGGCGGGAAAGTCGAGTCAGGAGAAAGTATTGAACATGCTCTAGCAAGAGAACTTGAAGAAGAAGTAGGAATTGAAGTTACTGAGCAAGCCCTTTTCGAGCATTTGGAATATGACTATCCAGACAAATCACTTAAGTTTGATTTTATTACGGTATCTAAGTTCAGTAATGAGCCTTACGGCCGAGAAGGTCAAGAAGGTTGCTGGGTTGAGATAAGAGAATTGGGTAACTATGCCTTTCCTGAAGCGAACGTGCCTATCTTGGAGCGTGTCGTAAAAGAGTTCGCTTAAGCCTGATGAACTTGCTTGTGGTAACCACGGTATGTTGTTAGTTTAAATAGATTAAGCGAAACGAGAGAACGAGAGCAAACCTCGTTATCCAGAGAAGGAGAGAAAGCGCAATGGTTCGTATTGCAATCGCAGGAGCAGCAGGCCGAATGGGCCGTAATTTGGTTAAAGCTTCACACCTTAACCCAGAGGCGACAGTGAGCGCGGGATCAGAACGACCTGAGTCCTCACTTGTCGGTGTCGATATCGGTGAACTTTGTGGTGAAGGCAAATTCGATGTGTTCTTAACGGATGATCTTGCTAAAGACGTCGATAATTTTGATGTAATCATCGATTTTACTGCCCCAGTAAGTACGTTGGCGAATCTTGAACTGTGTAAGAAGCATGGAAAGAGTATTGTGATTGGGACGACTGGTTTCAGTGATGCAGAGCGTGAACTGATTGACGAAGCCGCTAAGCAAGTGCCTGTTGTCATGGCTCCTAACTACTCTGTTGGTGTGAACCTAGTATTTAAGCTTCTTGAGAAAGCAGCCAAAGTGATGGGCGACTACTGTGATGTTGAGATTGTCGAAGCACATCATCGTCATAAAGTTGATGCTCCTTCTGGTACCGCTATCGGGATGGGCGAAGCCATTGCTGGTGCGATGGGCAACAAGCTGAATGATGTAGCTGTCTATGCGCGAGAAGGTATCACAGGTGAACGTACTAAAGATGAGATCGGCTTTGCTACAATTCGCGCTGGCGATATTGTCGGTGAGCACACAGCCATGTTTGCTGATATCGGGGAGCGAGTGGAGATAACGCACAAAGCGACCGATCGTATGACGTTTGCTAATGGCGCCGTCAAGGCCGCTGTTTGGTTGAGTGCCAAACCAGCGGGCTTTTATACCATGACAGATGTTTTGGGATTGAATGAACTCTAAATACATAATTATTCGCCGGCGGTAGCCGGCTTTTTTATATCTATAGAATTATTTGTAAATGAAATGATTCTAACAGAAAGTATTTTGGTGCTTACTTTTGTCGTTGTTTTGGTTGTTTTGTGGGTGTTTTGGGTTTTGATGTCTAAAAACTAATGTCTTTTTTGTCGAGTGAACGTTTGCGTGAAAAATTCATACTTTTTTGTGATCTCTAAAAAGTTCAAATTTGTAAAATTCATTAAACCTCTATGCCTCTCTATGTAATAGCATGTAAAAGTTATTTTTTTGGGCCTTACTGATTCAAAATGACCTTACTCGCTAGAAATTAATCATTTATTTTTGATTGTAGGTTGACAGGTTTCGAGTCCAACTTTAGAATACCGCCAATTTGTCTGAAATACCTATTTATGTAGATTTTATAGGTAAAGGAAGGCATGTTTGCAGTTTGATTTATTTTTTTTGCATTTTTATTCTGGAGGTTGTCTTGGGTAAATTAGCACTGTTGGTCCTAGAAGATGGGACAGTGTTCCGCGGAGTGTCCATAGGGGCAGATGGTCTTTCCGTTGGTGAAGTCGTTTTTAATACCTCGATGACGGGGTATCAAGAAATCCTCACTGATCCTTCCTATTCTCAGCAAATCGTCACTCTCACTTATCCTCACATTGGCAATACCGGAACCACTTCCGAAGATGAAGAATCCTCTTCCATTCATGCACAAGGCCTTGTGATTCGCGATCTTCCTCTAATCGCTTCTAACTTCCGTAACGAACAATCCCTCTCTGATTATCTTAAGTCTCAAAATATCGTTGGCATCGCTGATATCGATACTCGTAAGCTCACTCGTATCCTGCGTGAAAAAGGTGCTCAAAACGGCTGTATTGTTGCGGGCAACAACCTAGACGAAGCTTTGGCACTAGCGAAAGCAAAAGAATTCCCAGGCTTAAAAGGAATGGACCTTGCGAAAGAAGTTACAACAAAAGAAGCGTATCAATGGAAGCAAGGTTCGTGGACGCTTGAAGGTGGACTTCCAGAGGCGAAAGATGACAGCGAGCTGCCATACCACGTTGTCGCTTACGACTTCGGCGCAAAACGCAACATCTTACGAATGTTGGTTGACCGTGGCTGCCGCTTAACGGTTGTACCTGCAGAAACGTCAGCGGAAGAAGTTCTGGCACTAAATCCAGATGGCGTATTCTTATCAAACGGCCCTGGTGACCCAGAACCATGTACTTACGCGATTGAAGCAACCAAAGTGTTCCTAGAAAAAGGCCTGCCAATTTTTGGTATTTGTCTAGGTCACCAAATTCTGGCGCTAGCATCAGGTGCGCAAACGGTGAAAATGAAGTTTGGTCACCACGGTGCAAACCACCCAGTAAAAGATTTAGAGCGTAACGTTGTGATGATTACCTCGCAAAACCACGGCTTTGCGGCAGATGAAGCAACATTACCGGAAAACTTACGTGCTACTCACGTATCGCTATTTGATGGCTCTTTGCAAGGTATCCACCGCACAGACAAGCCAGCATTTAGCTTCCAAGGTCACCCAGAAGCGAGCCCTGGTCCACATGACGCGGCACCGCTATTTGACCACTTTATCGAACTAATCAAAAAACACAGCGCTTAATTCGGAGTAGTAGATAATGCCAAAACGTACTGACATTCAAAGTATTCTAATTCTTGGTGCTGGTCCGATTGTTATCGGTCAGGCATGTGAGTTTGACTACTCTGGCGCACAAGCGTGTAAAGCTCTTCGCGAAGAAGGCTACCGAGTTATCCTAGTTAACTCTAATCCAGCAACGATTATGACTGACCCAGAGATGGCAGATGCGACTTACATCGAGCCGATTCAGTGGGAAGTTGTACGCAAGATCATCGAGAAAGAACGTCCTGATGCAGTTCTGCCAACTATGGGTGGTCAGACAGCACTTAACTGTGCGTTAGATTTAGAGAAGCACGGCGTTCTCGCAGAGTTTGGCGTAGAGATGATTGGTGCAACGGCTGATGCAATCGACAAAGCGGAAGACCGTTCTCGTTTTGATAAAGCGATGAAGTCTATCGGCCTTGAGTGTCCTCGCGCAGATACAGCGAAGAGCATGGAAGAAGCTTACAAAGTTTTAGATATGGTTGGCTTCCCTTGTATCATCCGTCCATCGTTCACCATGGGTGGCACTGGTGGTGGTATCGCGTACAACAAAGAAGAGTTCGAAGAAATCTGTCGTCGTGGTCTGGACTTATCTCCGACCAACGAACTTCTTATCGATGAGTCACTCATCGGTTGGAAAGAGTACGAAATGGAAGTCGTTCGTGACAAAGCGGACAACTGTATCATCGTATGTTCAATCGAGAACTTTGACCCAATGGGCATCCATACGGGTGACTCAATCACGGTTGCTCCAGCACAAACACTGACTGACAAAGAATACCAGCTTATGCGTAATGCATCGCTAGCTGTTCTGCGTGAAATCGGTGTTGAAACAGGTGGTTCAAACGTACAGTTTGGTATCAACCCGAAAGATGGTCGTATGGTCATCATCGAGATGAACCCGCGTGTATCTCGCTCTTCTGCGCTAGCATCAAAAGCAACAGGCTTCCCAATTGCGAAAATTGCCGCGAAACTGGCTGTTGGCTTTACGCTAGACGAACTACAAAACGACATCACAGGTGGTGCAACACCTGCGTCATTTGAACCAACTATCGACTACGTCGTAACTAAGATCCCTCGCTTTAACTTCGAGAAATTTGCTGGTGCAAACGATCGTCTGACAACTCAGATGAAATCGGTTGGTGAGGTAATGGCGATTGGTCGTAACCAACAAGAATCTCTTCACAAAGCACTGCGTGGCCTAGAAGTTGGCGCAACTGGTTTTGATGAGATGGTCGATCTGGAAGCGCCAGATGCACTGACTAAGATTCGTCACGAACTTAAAGAAGCAGGTGCAGAGCGTATCTGGTACATCGCCGATGCATTCCGAGCGGGTATGTCAGTCGACGGTGTGTTCAACTTGACTCAAATCGACCGCTGGTTCCTGGTTCAAATCGAAGAAATTGTAAAACTCGAAGAACAAGTCAAGGCGGGCGGCTACGCAGGTTTGACCAAAGAAGTGCTTCGTCAGATGAAACGCAAAGGCTTCTCTGATGCTCGCTTGTCTAAATTGCTTGGTGTCGCTGAAAGTGAAATTCGCCGTGCTCGTGAGCAGTTTGATATTCATCCGGTTTACAAACGTGTGGATACATGTGCAGCAGAGTTTTCTTCTGACACGGCTTACATGTACTCATCTTACGATGAAGAATGTGAAGCAAACCCAACAGACAAAGATAAGATCATGGTTCTTGGTGGCGGTCCAAACCGTATCGGCCAAGGTATCGAATTCGATTACTGTTGTGTTCATGCATCACTTGCGCTGCGTGAAGACGGTTACGAAACCATTATGGTTAACTGTAACCCAGAAACGGTATCTACTGACTACGATACGTCTGATCGTCTGTACTTCGAGCCAGTAACTCTGGAAGATGTACTGTCTATCGCTCGCGTTGAAAAACCAAAAGGTGTGATTGTTCAGTACGGTGGTCAAACGCCACTTAAACTGGCTCGTGCTCTAGAAGCGGCTGGTGTGCCAATCATTGGTACTAGCCCAGATGCTATCGACCGTGCGGAAGACCGCGAACGCTTCCAAGCCGCTGTTGACCGTTTAGGTCTACTTCAGCCAGAAAACGCGACAGTAACAACGATGGAGCAAGCGGTTGAGAAATCGAAAGAAATTGGCTTCCCATTAGTTGTTCGTCCATCTTATGTACTCGGTGGTCGTGCGATGGAAATCGTATACGACGAGCAAGACCTGCGTCGCTACTTCAACGAAGCAGTAAGCGTATCGAACGAGTCTCCAGTTCTGCTAGACCGTTTCTTGGATGATGCAACCGAAGTTGATATTGATGCTATCTGTGACGGTGAACGCGTCGTTATCGGTGGTATCATGGAGCACATCGAACAAGCGGGTGTTCACTCTGGTGACTCTGCATGTTCACTGCCTGCATACACGCTAAGTCAGGAAATTCAAGACAAGATGCGTGAGCAAGTTGAGAAGTTAGCATTCGAACTCGGTGTACGCGGTTTGATGAACACGCAGTTTGCTGTGAAAGACAACGACGTTTATCTAATTGAAGTGAACCCTCGTGCTGCTCGTACGGTACCATTCGTATCGAAAGCGACAGGCGCTCCTCTAGCGAAAATCGCTGCACGTGTAATGGCGGGTCAATCTCTAGAGTCACAAGGCTTTACTAAAGAGATTATCCCTCCTTACTACTCAGTGAAAGAAGTGGTTCTGCCGTTCAACAAATTCCCTGGTGTTGACCCTCTATTGGGCCCTGAAATGCGCTCAACAGGTGAAGTAATGGGTGTGGGTGCAACGTTCGCAGAAGCTTACGCGAAAGCAGAGCTAGGTTGTGGTGCGGTTTATCCTGAAGGTGGTCGTGCGCTACTGTCTGTACGTGAAGGTGATAAAGAGCGTGTTGTTGACCTAGCTTCTAAGTTAGTGAAACTGGGTTACCAGTTGGATGCGACACACGGTACTGCTGTAATTCTGGGCGAAGCGGGTATTAACCCACGTTTGGTAAACAAAGTACACGAAGGTCGTCCACACATTCTTGACCGCATCAAGAACAACGAATACACCTATATCGTAAACACGGCTGCTGGTCGTCAAGCGATTGAAGATTCGAAAGTTCTACGCCGTGGTGCACTGGCAGAAAAAGTGAACTACACAACGACACTGAATGCAGCGTTCGCTACATGTATGTCTCATACTGCAGACGCAAAAGCGTCAGTAACTTCGGTTCAAGAGTTGCACGCTAAAGTGAAAGCGAGTCTAGACGCGTAACAGATAAAAATCAGTAAGCTCATTAATCAGGGCTTACATGACAACCTCATTGCCCGCTCATTTGAGCGGGCTTTTTTATATCGAGGTTTTTCTAAAATGAAGAGCATTAAAGTGTGCTAGGAACGATTGGTATGCTTCGCTTTTGAAGATCATTAAGCTAATGATGGCAAGCAATGTACCCAAAGATGAAGAAATAGTACTACCACTTGCTGCAACAAAATTAATGCTGCAAGTGAGAATGATAAAAGAGATAGTAAGTAAGTTTATTTTTGCAGCAATACTTAATCCTTTGCTTATTGTCAGAATGTTTGGAATGCATACAAAAACAACCGTAATAGCTCCCAATGTAAGAAGGTAAGTATCTAGAGCAATGTGTTGAGTGAAAGAAAACCAGTCATTCCAAATGCTCAAGCTAATAGCCAGACCAATAGTCAATGCCAAGTATAAACATATACTTAGTGAGATGTTTGCTATGCTAATTGATTTAGTATTCAACTTTCAATTCCTCATAGATTCCAATTGCAAGATTTCTTAACTCTCCCGAATAACCGCTTCCTACTATGCTAATTGAGCCTCCAATTGCATCTAGAAGCTGATGAGAAATGGATGCGGATATTGTTGCTTGTGAATACCTCTTAGGAATTTCTCCTGACAACATTAGCTGTTTACGAGCTTTATTCGAAATGCTCGGAAGGTTTTTACGGATGATTTCTTTAGTTAATCTTGTTCTTTCTTGTCTGTTTAAGCCTTTTAGAATCTCGGGAACGCCTTTCTTAGTGGTTTGCTTAAGAGATTGAACCATTTTTATCGTTTGATATCCACTAGCGCCCGCTCCAGCTAAGGAGATGTAATCTAAAGCTTTAGTTGTATTTTGATACCACTCATTACTGTCTATATCCGATAATTTGTCTGGTGATTTAGATACCATACGGGTTCTTGCTACTCCAATAGCACATTGAGCTGTGGCAGCAACAGTAGCGGCGTGTGAGATATAGGACATAGTTACGCCCACAGGACCACTTACTGGTATTGTTAGCCCCGAACCAACTACCCCAATCCAGCCAATCGCTGCACCAATACAGCTAATGCTCGCTGATAGAAGCTCTTGATTGAATCTTGATTTTGACTCTTCCTGTTTTATTTTTTTTTGCAAATTCTTGAGATGATTGTAATTTTATCGGTTCTCGTAGAATGATAAAGGTAGGATTGATATGGCATGTGGATTTAAAGTCTCTTAAGCGTACAACGGTGAATTTGTTATCAATATAAATTACACCCGCACCGCTAGTCTCTGGTTTAGCGTCAATAACGCTGAATAGCTGATTAACATTCACTATCTGTTCGATTTTTAAGCGTAATTGCTGCTCTTTTATTGATGGTCGAGTTAGTAAGGCTTCCATTATTTTCGTTTTTTATCAGATTAAATATTTCCTATTAAGACAGCATTTTCTTTTTCTATCAAAATATTAAGAGGCTCTTGAGGTGAGGCTCTATATTTGGATGTAATTGATATTTTTAATGTATCATTCTCTAGATTTATTGACTGATGAAAATTAGGAATAGATTGGTGTCTTGACTTTCCATTGGTAGTTTTGTGAATAAGTGCTACCGTTTCTTCCTCTTTGATACCTCTTCAAAAAGGAAGTGTAGTGGAAATCACGGTTGAAATTTTGTTGGCCTTATTTTTGGTTGCGACTGCCGCAGGCTTTATTGATGCGATGGCTGGTGGGGGAGGGCTCATTACGCTCCCTGCGCTCTTGGCTGCGGGGTTGAGTCCGACTCAAGCTCTAGCAACCAATAAGTTACAAAGTTCGTTTGGCAGTTTCTCTGCTAGCTGGTATTTCGTGCGTAACGGTATTGTTAGCTTAAAGGAAATGCGTTTTGCGATACTCTGCACTTTTATAGGCGCTGCAATCGGTGCCGAGGCTGTGCAGTTTATTGATGCTAGCGTACTCACCAGTTTGATCCCTGTTCTTTTGATAGCCATTTCCCTCTATTTTTTACTCGCGCCAAGTACGCGAAAAATCGATGGAGAACCAAAGTTATCTGAAGCGATGTTTGCGCTATGCATTGGTGGCGGGATCGGTTTCTATGATGGCTTTTTTGGCCCTGGGACTGGATCTATTTTTACTGTTTGTTTTGTTGCACTAGGTCACTTTTCTTTGGTCGAAGCCACAGCTAGAACCAAAATCCTCAATTTCACGTCAAACATAGCGGCACTACTCTTTTTTATCTTAGCTGGGTTGCCAGTGTGGAAGCTTGGCTTAACTATGGCTGTTGGCGGTTTTCTTGGTGCTCAGTTAGGGGCGAAGGTCGTGGTAAGTAAAGGGCAAAAATGGATTCGTCCTCTAGTTATAGTGATGTCGATGCTTATGGCAACGAAACTTCTTTGGCAACAACATCAGCAATGGATTCTGTCAGTGCTTTAACTCGCTCGCTACGATATGTGCTGTGACGTAAGCAGATATGTATTGGTCGAACTAACTGATCTAGCTCTTCAAAGTCATAGCAGAACTTAGATGTGATATTAAGTGTCGTTAGGATAGATTTAGGGATTAAAGCGGGAGCCATACCTCCCAAAGCCAGTTGTGCTGCCGCAGTATACGAATCCATTTCCATCAAAGGTTCGATTCCGTGTTTGGATAAAATAGCTTGTTGATATGTGTTGGCAGGGTTAGTTAGGTCATTGGTCAAAATAGCTTTAGGTAGTTGTGAAAGTGAATGTCGACTGACAATTGAGAAAGGTTCATCGGCGAGGTGAAGGCTCATTAATCCATGATGAGGTGGTAGATAGCCAGCGCAAAATCCCAATGTTGCTTTGCCTGATTTCACATTCTCAATAATGCGTGGCGTATGATTGGTCGATATTCGTATGTACTGATCATGGGCAAAGTGTTCTGCCATGATCATGCTGAGGTATCCCGCCACTAAGGTTTCAGAGCAGTCCATTTTGATTAAAGAAGTATCTTCTATTTGTTGTTGATCGTGGATTTTTCCTCTTAACTCATTGAACGTGGGTTCTATTGTGTTTATGAGGGCAAGGCCATCGGAGGTCAGCTTTATGTGCCGACCATTTGGCTCTATCAATTTTTTTCCTAACTTCTTCTCTAGATTTGAAATACGTTTACTCACGGCAGATTGACTAATATAGAGTTGACTGCCTGTGCGGCTCATGGTTTTTTCTTTACTGAGGACAAGTAACGTTTCAATACCTTCAAGCAACATAATGATTAATGAAAGTTAGGAATGGTTGAGATAATTTAGCGAATTGCCCAAGAATTGGCGAATCAAATGAGCATAAATGAGAGGAGCCGACACTTGGTCGACTCCATAATGAGTGATGTTGTTGGTGTTTAACGGTTAATGGCGAAAGTTGGCAGGGATAGATGCCAACGAATCGCACCGAGACGTATAATGAGCGTTGAGATTACACCAGCGAGTAAAGCCGTTGAGTGGTCATAACCCATGTTTACCGCCATCGTATGGAAGATGCCGCCAATAATACATGCCGTAGCATAGACTTCACTTCTTAATACCATAGGAACTTCGCGAGCCAGCACGTCTCGTATAATGCCACCGCCACAGCCAGTAATAACCCCCATTATCACCGCGACCATCCCAGATGCATTGTAGGCGAGTGCCTTTTCTACTCCTATTCCCACAAATACAGCGAGACCGATGGCATCACAAACGGGTAATACCCACCATGAGAGTCGCTTGGGTCTTCGAATAACAAGCATGGTTAGTAGACACGTAACAAATATCACCCATAAGTAAGTCGTATCTGTTATCCAAAATACGGGAGTGGCACCAAGCGCCATGTCTCGGATTGTTCCGCCACCTATAGCAGTCACACTGCCGAGCACGATAACGCCGAATGGATCCATTTTTAAACGGCCCGCCAGTAATACGCCAGAGATAGCGAAAACAGCGGTACCGAACAAATCGATCATATAAAGCAGCATGGAGTCCATGTTACTTAGTACCTTTAAATAGTGTGAGAAAAAATGGGCGGAAATTGTACGGTATTTGCCACGAAATCGTTAGCGTTTTTGACGAACGCTTTTAAAGTGCTCACACACTTCCTTGATCGCGTTCAATGTGCGTGGTGTCGGACGGTTAATCCAATCAGAGTTTAGGGACCAGATGTGTTTGTTTTTAAGAGCAAGAAGCTCATTACTCCACTCAGCCCACATACCATCGTTACTCATTGCGTGACGAGAAGTAAAAATAACCTCTGGCTGGCGAGTAATGACTTGCTCGATGCTAACTTGAGGATAAGGCGCGCTGGATGCGGCGAAAATGTTCTCACCACCGCAAAAAGTAAAGACTTCACTTGGCCAGTTCTTTCCAGCGACAGTGATGATAGGCTTTTCACTCAACTGATAAAAGTAACTAACTTTCTCGTTCGTGTTGTACTGTTCTTTTAGTGTACTCAGCTGCGTTCTAAAATCTTCAGCGGCCTTTTTTCCTACTTGTGGAGTTTCGCTGTATTGGCTGAGTTGCTCAATATTATTGGCGATATCTTCTAATGAACCTGTAGTGGAGTAATAGATAGGAATACCGAACTGTTTAATTTTCTCCAACTCTTTAGCGGGGTTTCCGGCTGGCCAAGCAATCACTAAGTCCGGCTGAAGAGCAATAATGCGCTCTAATTTAATTCCTTGATAATTTGAGACTCTTTCTAGCTGCTTTGCCTGTTCTGGATAATCGCTCATTTCGCTGACAGCAACAAGCTGCTCTCCTAGCCCTGCTGCAAAGGCAATTTCGGTGGCATGTGGAGCTAAACTTATAATGCGTTGAGCGGGTTGAGCGAAGGTCGCTGTCGAAACAAACAGCGTTAATGCGAAGCATAATTTATTCATCATAATCCTTGATAAATTATTCCTAAAAGCAAACTTTGGATTGCGATCCAAGCCAGGACGCGCCAAACGAGCAGCGTATGTATTTGTGAAAGGTGAATAGCCGATGGCGCAATGCGCCCACCGATTTTTGCGCGCTCTGCACGCACACCTTGATAGATAGCAGGGCCGCATAAAGACAGTTGTAGTTTGTGTCCGATAGTACATAACACCCAGCTAGGTCCTGGTAAGGGCCAAGACTTCGCTTGCTGTTGTATTCCAGAGAGCACATTACTTGTATTCTTTCCGGCAGCTAAAAGTATGGCAAAGAGACGAAGTGGAATAATATCCAGAGTAGCAACCAGTTGAATCACAGGTTTACCAAAGGGCAAATATTGGCGTCGGCTAGGGGACCACACTCGCGCTAATTCTGTTGTGAGTCGATACATTAACGCACCAATACCACCTGTTAGTGCGTACCAAAATAGCACGCCGATCACGTTGCGGCTGTATCCCATAATCAGGGTTTCTGAGCCAGCTTTACCTATGCCAACGATCGAGAGGCTACCAGTATCGCGATTAAGATATGGTCTCAGTAATGCTCGACACTGAGCTTTGTCTTCCGAAGAGATACTTGTGACGAGCTGTTTCGTTAACGTTTCGCTGTTGCGCCAGTCTAGCGCAATGATCAATAGAACCAGTTCATATAAAGGGATTTGCCAAACAAATGGCTTTACTGCAATCAGTAATATCAAGCAAGGAAACAGCATCAAGCCTAGTGCAAGACTGCCTGAGATTACACTCTGTGAGTAATTGTGATTATTGTTCACTTTGTTGGCTAGCTGTTCTGCTAGCTTTCGCCATAAAGTGATGGGGTGCGCTGAATGGGGGATTGGCACTAGAAGGTGCAAGATCAGTGCGCCCCACATTATAAGGAGCGCACCGTTGGCATAAAATGACTGAAAAACTTCTTCCATGAATGAGTCGTTTACTTAATGAGTTCCAGCATTTTGAATACCATTTCGGAAGAGCTTTTTGCTGCTAGAGGTAGGAACTCATCAAAGCTCATTGGTGATTCTTTATCAGCGACATCAGAGATTGCACGCACAACAACAAACGGTGTGTTGAATTGGTGACAAGTTTGAGCGATAGCAGATGCTTCCATTTCTACAGCGATAACAGACGGAAAGTGTTTACGAATAAACTCTTGACGCTCAGCAGTACAAACAAACGCATCGCCAGTACAAATTAGGCCGCGAACCGCATGAGTGTTTTCCATTTGTGCTAGGGCTTTTTCTGCTAAGTCCATTAGCTTGTCATCCGCTTTGAATGCAGCTGGTTGACCGGCCATTTGGCCAATTTCATAACCAAAAGCGGTTACGTCTGCATCGTGATGACGAACTTCTGTAGAGATAACTACATCGCCAAGGTTTAAGCTTGAATCGAAACCGCCAGCAGAGCCTGTGTTAATCACAACGTCTGGTTGGTATTCATCAAGAAGGATTGTCGTGCCCACTGCCGCTGCAACTTTACCGATGCCCGATTGTAGTACGACGACTTCAACATCGTTAATTTGACCAGAGAAAAACGTACAACCTGCTTTATTTACAGTTTTGCAGTTTGTAATTGCTTGCTTCAGGATGGTCACTTCTTGTTCCATCGCACCGATGATACCAACTTTCATAACACTCTCTTTAAGTAAATATTTTAGTTGGCCGAGAGTATAGCACTCCCCGTTGGCAGTTTTCTATTTGATGAGCTTCGCTTGAGTGAGCTTTTCTCGTAATTGATCGGCGCGCTTTCTGTTTACGCCAAAGTCAGAGTAGCCCACACGAGATTCCGAGCGCACAATCAGTTGGTCTCCTGCTATTTTTAGTTCGAGGTCATCCACGAAGCGCATGATTTTAGATGTGCACTCGATACGAAGGTAGTTGCTTTCTTTCACCGCGGTTTTCGCGCCTGGCAGTTCAAGCGCAACTTGCTCAATAGCGTCGATGTTCGCTGAATCCACTAAGATGAATGGCGTTAGGTTGTATTTTTCTCGCGTGTCTTGGGTGGAGACGCAGTTTGGTTTGTCACCACAAGGTGATTGAGAACGATCCGTCATGGTTGTGACTCCTTGGCTACAAGCAGTTAAGCCGAGCAAAGTAATGGAAAGGAGAGCGGCTTTTTTCATTGTATTTACTCTTATAATTTTGTTTCTAATTATATGGATACAAAAGAAAAAGGATCCAATAACAGGACCCTTTTTGTGAGGTTAGCTGAGATTAAACTTCGAGGTAATCGAGAATGCCTTCTGCCGCTTTTCGCCCTTCATCAATTGCGGTTACGACAAGATCAGAACCTCGTACCGCATCGCCACCCGCGAAGATCTTTTCGTTGCTGGTCTGGAACTGGAACTCTTGCTTCGCTGGGGCTTTGATACGACCCCATTGATCCAAATCGACATCAAACGGTGCTAACCAGTCCATTTTGTGCGGCTGGAAACCAAACGCCATGATAACGACGTCTGCTGGTAGAACGTGCTCGCTGCCTTCAACGGGCTCTGGACGTCGGCGACCCGCTTCATCAGGTTCACCAAGTGCGGTTTTCACCACTTTGACCCCCGAGACTTTGCCTGACGCATCCACTTCCACTCCCAAAGGCTGAAGGTTGAACATGAACTTCACGCCTTCTTCCTTTGCGTTTTTTACCTCGCGACGAGAGCCTGGCATGTTGGCCTCATCACGACGATAAGCACAAACTACGTTGGAGGCACCTTGGCGAATTGAGGTACGAACGCAGTCCATTGCTGTATCACCACCACCCAGTACGACGACTTTCTTTCCTGCCATATCGATAAAGGGTTGGTTACTCTCAAGATCCATGACTTTGTAGGTGTTCGAAACTAAAAATGGCAGCGCGTCATACACACCCGGCGCATCTTCATTATCTAGACCTGCACGCATGTATTTATAGGTGCCAACGCCCAAGAAAACAGCATCGTATTCATCAAGTAGCTCTTGCATTTGGACATCTTTGCCTACTTCCATGTTCATGCGGAACTCGACGCCCATTTCAGTGAACACACGGCGGCGGTTTTCCATCACGCCTTTTTCAAGCTTGAATGAAGGAATGCCGAAGGTCAGAAGGCCTCCAATTTCAGGGTAGCGGTCAAACACGACGGGCTTAACGCCATTGCGCACTAGGATATCTGCGGCAGCCAAGCCAGCTGGGCCTGCTCCAATGATTGCGACCTTTTTATCGGTCCACTCCACCTTGGACATATCTGGCTTCCAGCCCATTTCAAACGCTTTGTCGGTAATGTACTTTTCTATGTTACCGATGGTGACGGCACCAAAGTCATCATTAAGCGTGCATGAACCTTCACATAGGCGGTCTTGAGGACAAACGCGCCCACATACTTCCGGTAGGCTGTTGGTTTGATGCGATAGTTCAACCGCTTCAAGAATACGACCTTCATTGGCAAGTTTTAACCATTGAGGGATGTAGTTGTGGACTGGGCATTTCCATTCACAATATGGGTTGCCACAATCTAAGCAGCGATCCGCTTGTGCAGTCGCCTGTTGTTTAGTGAACGGTTCATAGATTTCAACGAACTCGATCTTACGAACTTTGATAGGCTTTTTCGCAGGATCTACACGCTGCACATCGATAAATTGATAAACGTTCTGGCTCATGATTCAAACATCCTCCATGATTACTGTGCTTGAACACGCAGCTCTGCGGCACTGCGGCTCTGGTGACCAAGTAGCGTGCGAAGATCTGCCGCTTGTGGTTTCACCAAATAGAACTTTGGAATCCATTCATCAAAGTTCGCCAAAATATTTTCAGCATGACTCGACCCTGTTTCTTCAAGGTGTTCCGCAATTAGGCCACGCAAATGTTCTTGGTGGATGTAAAGATCGGACAATGAGATGGCTTCGACAGACTCAGTATTAACTCGACCTTCAAAGCTTTGGTTCTCATCCAGAACATAGGCAAAGCCTCCAGTCATACCCGCGCCAAAGTTCACACCTGTCGCACCAAGAATGGCAACAATACCGCCAGTCATGTACTCACAAGCGTTATCGCCAGCACCTTCAATGACGGCTATCGTACCTGAGTTTCGTACGCCGAAACGCTCACCTGCTTTACCGGCTGCAAATAGTTTACCGCCGGTCGCGCCGTACAGACAGGTGTTACCAATGATGGTTGCTTCATTACACTTAAATGCAGTGCCAAGGTGAGGTTTGATAACCACTTTACCACCCGCCATGCCTTTTCCCACGTAGTCGTTCGCATCGCCCGTGAGGTAAAGCTCTACACCACCTGCGTTCCAAACACCAAAGGACTGACCTGCGGTGCCGTCAAGATAGATTTTGATAGGGGAAGCCGCCAATCCTTGGTTGCCATAGCGTTTTGCTATTTCGCCAGATAAGCGTGCACCAACAGAACGATCAGTGTTGATGACATTGTAGAAGAAACTTGCCGATTGACTGTTTTCGGCCGCATGCATGGCATCATCAACGATCTTTTGGTTGAGCTCAGCTTTATCAAACGGTTTGTTTGGCTCTGTCCAAAATAGCGGATGACCCTCAGGTGATACTGGAGCTTCTAGAATATTGGATAGATCCAGCTTGGTCTGTTTCGCTGTAAATCCCTCTACTGCCTCAAGTAAATCGGTACGACCAATCAAGTCCGTCAGCTTTTCAACGCCAAGTTCGGCGAGTAATCCACGCACTTCGTCTGCCAAGCCGATGAAGTAATTCATCACCATTTCTGGTAGACCTTTGAAGTATTCTTTACGCAGTGTCTCGTCTTGAGTCGCAACCCCAGTTGCACAGTTGTTGAGGTGACAAATTCGTAGGAACTTACAACCCATAGCGACCATTGGCGCAGTACCAAAACCGAAGCTTTCTGCACCTAAAATTGCGGCTTTAACTACGTCTAAACCAGTCTTTAGACCACCGTCTACCTGTAAGCGGATCTTATGACGCAGACCATTAGCAACCAGAGCTTGTTGTGTCTCTGCCAACCCCAACTCCCAAGGGCTACCAGCGTATTTTACCGAAGTTAATGGGCTTGCTGCGGTACCACCGTCGTAACCCGAAATGGTAATAAGATCAGCGTAAGCCTTGGCTACGCCCGTTGCGATGGTGCCGACACCTGGCTCGGAGACGAGTTTTACCGAAACCAGCGCATTCGGGTTGACTTGTTTAAGGTCGAAGATCAGCTGGGCCAAATCTTCAATCGAATAGATATCGTGGTGCGGAGGAGGGGAGATCAGAGTCACGCCTTGTACCGAATAACGCAGTTTTGCGATTTCTGCGGTGACTTTGTGTCCTGGTAGCTGTCCACCTTCACCCGGTTTCGCACCTTGTGCCACCTTGATTTGCAGTACATCCGCATTAGTCAGGTAATGCGGCGTTACACCAAATCGGCCAGAAGCAATCTGTTTGATACGTGAGTTACGCTCAGTACCGAAGCGGCGAGGGTCTTCACCGCCTTCACCCGAGTTAGAGTAACCACCAAGACGGTTCATCGCCGTTGCAAGTGCTTCATGCGCTTCTGGGCTAAGTGCGCCAATGGACATTGCCGCAGAGTCAAAGCGTTTGAACAGTTCAGTGCGTGGTTCTATTTGCTCAAGTGGCAGCGGTGAGTCTGATTTTTTCAGCGACATTAAGTCACGCAGCATGGCAACAGGGCGTTGGTTTACCTGCTTAGCAAAGCTCTGATAGTCGTTACTTTCGCCAGATTTAACGGCCTGTTGCAGCGTGCCGACGACATCCGGGTTGTAAGCATGATATTCACCTCCATGGACGTACTTTAACAAGCCGCCATGATCAATCGATTTGCGTTTCGCCCATGCTTTACGAGATAAGTTTGTAAGATCTTGCTGGAAGTCGTCAAAATTCGCGCCTTCAATTCGAGTTGTGACGCCTTTAAAACACAGATCGACCACATCTTGGCTCAAGCCAACTGCTTCAAACAGTTGTGAGCAGCGGTAAGAGGCGATGGTTGAGATCCCCATTTTCGAAATGATCTTGTACAGGCCTTTGTTGATGCCGTATTGGTAGTTTTGCATCACATCGCGGTAGTCTTTCTCTAGTGCTTTATCATCAATCAGTTTACCTAACGCTTCATAAGCAAGGTATGGGTAAACCGCAGTAGCACCAAAGCCAAGCAAGACAGCAAATTGGTGTGGATCACGGGCTGTTGCGGTTTCGACAACAATGTTGGCATCGCAACGCAAGTTCGCGTCAATCAGACGAGTTTGAACGGCGCCGACTGCCATTGCTGCCGGAATTGGCAACTTACCTTTGACCAAGGCTCTGTCCGAAAGCACCACTAAAACCGTGCCTTCACGAACGACTTGCTCTGCTTGCTCACACAGATCATTAATGGCTTGTTTAAGATCTTTTTGTTGTGGGTCGTAGTTGATATCGAGAATGGTATTACGGTAATGATCGTCACTCAGCTCTAGTAGTTGCTGCATGTCTGAATAGAGCAGTACTGGAGAATCAAAGGTTACACGATGCGCGTGGCCATCGGTTTCACAGAAGACATTCATCTCCTGGCCGATGCTGGTCGCTAGCGACATGACGTGTTTCTCACGCAGCGGATCGATTGGTGGGTTGGTGACCTGCGCGAACTTCTGACGGAAGTAATCAGTCACCAAGCGCTCTTTCGAAGAAAGAACCGCCATCGGGGTGTCATCACCCATCGAACCGACGGCTTCTTGCCCCATATCACCGAGGACACGCAATACTTGATCGACTTCTTCATTGCTCATGGCAAACTGCTTTTGATAAGTCTTAAGCAAGTCTTCATCAAAGCTACGCTCACCTACTTGATCTTCAGGCAGCTGAGAGAACGGTGTTAGTTTGCGAACGTTGTTCTCCATCCATTCGCGATAAGGGTGACGAGATTTCAGGTCATTATCGATCTCGCTAGACTGCCAAAGCTTACCTTTACGAGTGTCGATGACGAGCAATTCCCCCGGACCTACACGACCTTTTTTGGCAACTTCATCTGGGGCGTAATTCCAAATCCCTACCTCAGATGCCAGAGTGATCAACTTGTCTTTGGTAATTACATAACGAGCTGGACGCAGACCGTTTCGGTCTAGGTTACAAGCAGCATAACGACCATCGGACAGTACGATACCTGCTGGACCATCCCATGGTTCCATGTGTTTGGAGTTGAAATCGTAAAACGCACGCAAATCCGGATCCATGTCAGGGTGGTTTTGCCATGCTGGCGGCACAAGCATACGCATGGCACGGAAGATATCCATGCCGCCAGCTAAAAAGAGATCTAGCATATTATCTAAGCTAGACGAGTCTGATCCTGTCTCGTTCACAAACGGTGCTGCAGTTTGTAGGTCAGGCAGCAGTGGTGACGAGAACTTATAAGCACGAGCGCGTGCCCATTGTCGGTTACCTTCAATGGTATTGATCTCACCATTATGAGCAAGGTAGCGGAACGGTTGAGCTAATGGCCAACGCGGTTGAGTGTTGGTAGAGAAACGCTGGTGGAACAGACAGATAGCAGATTCCATACGTAGATCGGCTAGATCAAGATAAAAGCGCGGTAAGTCTGCAGGCATGCATAGGCCTTTGTACACCAAAACTTGAGTCGACAAGCTACAGATGTAGAAATCCGGATCTTCGGTGATTTGTTTCTCGATGCGACGGCGTGCGATGTAGAGACGACGTTCAATGTCGCGTTCGCGCCAACCTGCCGGTGCAGAGACAAAGACTTGCTGAATATTTGGAAGCGAGTTGGCCGCAATTGGACCGAGTACTTCTGAATTAGTTGGTACTTCACGCCAACCAGCCACAGTTAGCGTCTCTTGCGCCAGTTCTTTGTTGACGATGTCTTTAGCGAGTTGAGCTTTGACTGGATCTTGGTTGAAGAAAATCATCCCTACGGCGTATTGCTTGCCAAGGTTGAAACCATTTTCTTCGGCAATAAGACGTAAATAGGAATCGGGCTTTTGTAATAGAAGACCACAACCATCACCAGTTTTACCATCGGCGGCGATACCACCACGGTGAGTCATGCGGTCAAGTGCAGAAATTGCTGTACGTACCAGCTTGTGGCTTTGTTCGCCTTCCATATGCGCGATCAAGCCAAATCCACAGTTGTCTTTCTCAAGACTTGGATCATAAAGAGCCATTGCAATTCTCCCTTTGCTTATCCGTCATCCCGACAGATATATCAACACTGCTTACGTTGATATCGATGACTAACTATGCGTCATCTTTATAGCTTTATGTATAATTATTCAGTAAAAGTTGTGAAATATTTAACATTTTTTGAGTGTTTTATTTTCATCAACTTCACAAGCTATAGCTTATTGTAAAAAAGGTCAAGTTATTAGTGGATCATCACGTGAATATACGATTTACCATTTAATAAGCTAAAATAGTTTAATAATTTCAAATAGATAGAAAATTGATTGTTACAAAAAAGTAACATTTGATTCTGTGGGAGATAAAAAAGACCAGCATAAAATGCTGGTCAAAATAGAAAGATTGGAAGGAATTGTTTTCTTTCTTCACCGATAGCCATCGATATTGCTGATGGCTATTAGGCAATTGAAAGAGAGAAGCATGACTGCTTCGTTAAGCAGAAAGCATCAGTGAATCTGCTTTTGCTTCTAGGTTTGTGCCACCCATTAGGTAATCATCGATAGCACGGGCACATTCGCGGCCTTCATTGATACAACGAACCACCAAAGATTGGCCTGTTCGCATATCACCAGCAGCAAATACGCCTTCTTGGTTAGTAGCAAAATCTTGAGTTGCTACGTTACCGCGATCGTCTAGTGCGATATCCAGTTGAGCAAGTACGCCTGTTGGTTCAGGGTGTAGGAAGCCCATCGCTAGAAATGCCATATCACATGGAATCACACGCTCGCTGCCTTCTACTTCTTTGAAGCTTGGGCGCTCGCCTGGTTTTGCATCTTGCCAAACGATATCAGCAAGACGAAGGCCTGTGACTTCACCTTTGTCATTTCCGATGAACTCTTTGGTCAGGATGTTCCAGTGACGATCGACACCTTCTTCATGAGAGGTCGAAGTACGTAGGATCATTGGGTATTGAGGCCAAGGCATATTGGCTGGGCGCTTCTCTGGTGGAATCGGCATGATTTCCACTTGAGTTACGCTTGCTGCGCCGTGACGGTTTGACGTACCTACACAGTCTGAACCGGTATCACCACCACCGATGACAACCACATGTTTACCTTTTGCGTGAATCTCTTCCGTTTTCAGGTCCATGTTATTTGCACGGCGGTTGTTTTGACCTAGGAATTCCATTGCGAAGTGAACGCCTTTGAGCTCACGACCCGGAACTGGCAAATCACGTGGAACTGTTGAGCCTCCCGTCAGTAGAACCACATCGAATTCTTGACGCAGTTGCTGAGCATTTACATCAACACCGACGTGTTGGTTTACTTTAAACTCAATGCCAGCTTCTGCCATTAGATTGATCTTGCGATCAATGACTTCCATGCTCAGTTTAAAGTCTGGGATACCAAAACGTAGCAGACCGCCCACTTTCTCGTCTCGCTCGAATACTGTCACGGTATGGCCTGCGCTGTTTAGCTGCTCAGCAGCCGCAAGACCAGCAGGTCCAGAACCAATGATCGCCACCGTTTTACCAGTGCGAGAACGTGGTGTTTTTGGTTTGGCGTACCCTTCACGATACGCCGTTTCTACGATAGTTTTTTCGATATTACAGATAGTGATTGGGTCTTGGTTGATACCAAGAACACAAGCACTTTCACATGGAGCAGGGCAAACACGACCAGTAAACTCTGGGAAGTTGTTCGTCGAGCTTAGGATGTTCCAAGCTTCTTCCCAGCTATCACGATAAACCGCATCGTTAAACTCTGGGATGATGTTACCGATAGGGCAGCCGTTATGACAAAACGGCACACCGCAATCCATACAACGAGAAGCCTGAGTATTGATCTTGTCACCAAACTCCTCGTTCAGAACGAACTCTTTGTTGTTCTTGATGCGTTCAGCTGGGTCGATCTTCTGTGGTAGTTCACGACCATGCTCTAAAAATCCAGTAGGCTTACCCATTATACGGCCTCCACTTGAGTTTCGTTTCCTTGAGACTGTGCTTCAGCTTTACGCTTTTGAAGAACCGCTTTGTAGTCACGCGGCATTACCTTAACCATAGAGGCTAGGCTTGCTTCAAAGTTGTCTAGGAAAGACTGAGCGACTTCACTTCCTGTGAATTGAACATGCTTAGTTAGCATGTCGAGTAATAGATCTCTGTCTTCTTGCTCGATTGGATCTAGGTCTACTAGCTCTGGGTTCAGTTTTGACTCAAAGTCACCTGATTTATCCCATACGTAAGCCACGCCGCCACTCATACCAGCGGCAAAGTTACGACCTGTTGAACCAAGGATGATGGCTGCACCGCCAGTCATGTATTCACAACCGTGGTCACCGACGCCTTCTACTACTACTTTCGCGCCTGAGTTACGAACACAGAAACGTTCACCAGCCATACCGCGAATGAAAGACTCACCCGAAGTTGCACCGTAGAAACACACGTTACCAACCACGATGTTGTCTTCCGCGACAATACTTGATTTTGCATCTGGGTAAAGTACTAAGGTACCGCCAGATAAGCCTTTACCCCAGTAGTCGTTCGCGTCGCCTTCTACTTCGAACTTCACGCCCTTAGCTAGGAATGCGCCGAATGACTGACCCGCAGAACCTTTGAACTTCACGTTCATTGGCTGAGGTAGACCGGCATCTTTGTACACTTTCGAGATTTCGTTCGACAACATGGTACCTGCAGAGCGGTCCGTGTTAACGATAGGGAACTCGGCATTCACCGCTTCGCCTTTCTCGAGTGCAGGAATCGCTGCTTGAATCAGCTTACGGTCTAGCACTTCTTCTAAGTTGTGGTTCTGCTGAGCTTGGTTGAATACACCATCAGCTTCACGTGGTTGCTCAACGTGAAGAACAGGAGACAGATCTAGGTTCTTGTATTTCCAGTGAGAAACGTCTTGGCGAATCTTCAGCTTCTGACCTTGACCGACCATCTCATCGATAGTGCGGAAGCCAAGTTCAGCCATGATTTCACGTAGACCTTGTGCCATGTATTGGAAGAAGGTTACGACGTCTTCTACGCGGCCATCAAAGCGCTCGCGAAGTGTCTTATTTTGAGTCGCGATACCAACAGGACAGGTGTTCTTATGACACTTACGCATCATAATACAACCTTCAACCACCAATGCTGCGGTTGCCACGCCCCATTCTTCTGCACCGAGTAGTGTTGCCACTGCAAGGTCGCGAGGTGTCTTCATCTGACCATCCGCTTGAACCACGATACGGTTACGTAGACCGTTCTTCAGTAGCGTTTGGTGCGTTTCTGCCAAGCCAAGTTCCCAAGGAAGACCTGTATGGCGGATTGAAGACATTGGTGATGCACCTGTACCGCCGTCGAAACCTGCGATTAGTACAACGTCCGCTTTCGCTTTCGCTACACCAGAAGCGATCGTACCTACGCCTGCTTCTGATACCAGCTTCACGTTTACACGGCCTGCGCGGTTCGCGTTCTTCAAGTCGTAGATAAGCTGAGCCAAATCTTCGATTGAGTAGATATCGTGGTGTGGTGGTGGAGAGATAAGGCCAACGCCCGGAGTCGAGTGACGCGTTGCACCGATCCAGTCATCTACTTTATCGCCTGGTAGCTGACCACCTTCACCTGGCTTCGCACCTTGAGCCATTTTGATTTGCAGCTCTTCAGCGTTAGTTAGGTAGTAAGAGGTTACGCCGAAACGACCTGAAGCCACCTGCTTGATTGCAGAGCGTTCCCAATCGCCGTTCTCTTTGCGCTCGAAACGCATTGGGTCTTCACCACCTTCACCAGAGTTCGATTTCGCGCCAAGACGGTTCATCGCAACAGCTAGTGTGGAGTGTGCTTCGTAAGAAATAGAACCGAATGACATAGCGCCCGTCGCGAAGCGTTTCACGATGCTTTCAATTGGTTCGACTTCGTCGATAGAGATAGAACCTGCTGGGTTCTTAATGAATTCTAGCTGGCTACGCAGAGTTACTGCGTTGTCACCTTGTTTATCTACGGCTGTCGCGTACTGCTTGAACTGATCGTAGTTCTTGTTGCGCGTAGACTCTTGCAGTAGAGAAATGGTTTCTGGGTTGAATAGGTGCTTCTCACCACGCTGTTTCCATTGGTAAACACCACCAACATCCAGCATTTGAATTGGGATTTCGCGTTGTGGGTAACCGATGCGGTGACGGATCAGCACTTCTTTGGCGATATCATCAAGGGTTAGACCTTGGATACGAGAAACTGTACCTGTGAAGTATTTGTCTACCACGGATTTATGGATGCCCAAGGCTTCGAAGATTTGCGCACCATGGTACGACTGTAGCGTTGAGATACCCATCTTCGAGAAGATCTTCAGAAGACCGCCATTGATCGCTTTACGGTAGTTGTTGAACAGATCACGAGGGTTCGCTTCTGGATCCAACTTCTTGGTACGTTGAAGTTCAATGATGGTTTCAATCACTAGGTAAGGGTTAACCGCATTCGCACCGTAACCAAGTAGCGTTGCAAAGTGGTGCGTTTCACGCGCGTCACCAGTTTCAACCACGATGTCACACTTCGCACGTAGACCTTTACGGATCAAGTGGTGGTGTACTGCGCCAACTGCCAGCATTGCTGGGATCGCCGCGTGGTTTGAATTCACTGCGCGGTCAGTGAGTAGGATGATTGAATAACCATCGATAACCGCGTCTTCTGCGTATTGGCAGATACGTTTTAATGCACGCTCAAGTTTGCCTTGATCTTCACTAGCTTGGAATACGATATCCAACGTTTTCGCTTGTAGGTGCTCGTTATCGATCGCACGCAATTTTTCAAGCTCAGAGTTGGCTAGAACAGGCGATTCTAATTCGACTTTCTGACAGTGAAGTGGTGTTTCAGTCAGAAGGTTTTGGTCTTTACCCAAGTAAGTGTTCAGCGACATAACCATACGCTCACGGATCGGGTCGATCGGTGGGTTGGTTACCTGTGCGAACAGCTGCTTGAAGTAGTTAGAAAGATGTTGAGACTGATGAGATAGAACCGCAAGAGGCCAGTCGGCACCCATTGCTGATAATGGCTCTTTCGCGTCATTCGCCATTGGAACGATGATTTCGTTCACTTCTTCAGTGCTTACGCCAAACGCTTGTTGGCGGTGTAGAAGGTGTTCTGGCTTAGGTTGGCTGAACTGGTTGCTCGCATCTGGCAGCTTCTTCAAGCTCAGTAGGTTTTCTTCTACCCATTTCTCGTAAGGCTGTGCCGTTGCGATGGTGTCTTTCACTTCTTCATCGGAGATGATGCGACCTTGCTCTAGGTCTGCAACGAAGATACGACCCGGTTGTAGACGACCACGGAACTCTACGTTCTCTGGTTCAATATCCACAACACCAGATTCAGATGCCATCACTAGGAAGTTATCTTTGGTCACTGTGTAGCGAGAAGGGCGCAAACCGTTACGGTCTAGTGTCGCACCAACTTGAACACCATCAGTAAAACATACGGAAGCCGGGCCATCCCATGGTTCCATGATGTTCGCGTGGTACTGATAGAACGCGCGACGTTTAGGATCCATGTTTTTGTTTTCTTGCCATGCTTCCGGGATCATCATCATCAATGCGTGTGGCAGGCTGCGACCAGAAAGAACTAGGAGCTCAAGTGCCATATCGAAGTTAGATGAATCCGAGCTGCCTTCCTGACAGATTGGAAGAAGCATGTCGATTTCAGCCTGAGTAAACAGGTCTGATTCTAGGATTGCTTCACGGGCTTTCATCCAGTTCAAGTTACCGCGAACTGTATTGATTTCGCCGTTGTGGGCAATGTAACGGAAAGGCTGTGCAAGACGCCATTTCGGGAAGGTGTTGGTAGAGAAACGAGAGTGTACCAGTGCCAGTGCAGTCACCATGGTCGGGTTTTGCAGATCGAGGAAGTACTGAGGTACTTGCTCGGTCGTTAACTGACCTTTGTACACCAATGTCTTGTAAGACATGGAGTTAATGTAGAAGTCGTCACCAATGTTCGAAACGCTTTCTAGGCAAACACGTACTGTGTAGTTACGAAGCACGTACAGTTTGCGTTCTAGTTCTTCAGGTGTGATGCCAGGGCCACCAGAGATAAACACATGCTCAAACTGAGGCTCTGTGCTTAGTGGGTCTGCACCAATCATTGAGTTATCGGTTGGCAATACGCGGTAGCCGATAACTTCAAGATCTAGACGTTGTGCGTTACGTTCTAGAATGTCACGGCATTGCTCGCGTTTGTATTCGTCTTTCGGGAAAAGAACGACACCAACACCATACTTTTCAAACGAAGGCAGTTTAATGCCTAGCTTAACGGCTTCTTCTAATAGGAATTCATGAGGTTTTTGTAGCAAGATACCCGCACCATCACCGCTGCATGGGTCACAACCTTGACCACCACGGTGTTCCATGCGAGCCAGCATATCCAATGCTTGAGTCACTACTTCATGAGATTTACGGTTTTTAAGGTGAGCAACAAAACCGATACCACAAGCGTCATGCTCCAGTTCCGGAGTGTACAGACCCTGTGGATTTTGCTCTCTATCTACCATAGATACATCCTTCCAGTTCAATGTCGACGCAAAAGTACCGGGCAGCAAATACTACCTAGACTATTGATTACGTCTTGTCCTTTATATTTATTATCGCCACCGATCTAGGTTGACCGGTCTTGATTCCTTTCCGTATCTCGCAGGAAAAGTTTTGCGAGAAAAACAATCCTTGGTGGTATCCCTTTATTTATTATCACTATCTAGTGATTTATATAGGTAGGAGTGGGATAACACCGACAAATCCCGCAGTGTGCTTTGTAATAAAAGTCACAAAAATAACGGGGTTGTGTAAGTATCCTACAATTTTGTCACTTCAGAATGCAATGAAAAACTCGGCGTTGTGACCCAATTTTTTCGTTTAATTATGCATTTTTAGTTTAACATTTACGCAACATGAACGATTTTTGTCTTTAATTATGCAAGTTTATTGATTTTGACCCGCATGATGGGTGTTTGAATTGATTAATATTGTGTGTTTTTTCTTGCAGGGATGTAATTTATTTACACAGATCGTAGTGAGATTGATTACGATTTATTGTTGGTGAGAATTTATGCAGTTACATGAGTTGGTCAATACAATCGGCCAAGATCTTCAGCGTCGATACGGTGAAAAGGTTCATAAGTTAACATTGCACGGTGGATTTAGTTGCCCTAACCGCGATGGCACGATTGGGCGGGGAGGATGTACATTTTGCAATGTGGCTTCGTTTGCAGATGAAGAAGTCCAGATAAAAAGCATTCACGAACAGTTAAAAGATCGCGCAGGTGAAATTCACAGAGCGAAGAAATATCTCGCTTATTTTCAGGCCTACACCAGTACCTATGCCGAGGTACAAGTTCTCAAAAACATGTATGAGGAAGCACTAAAGGCTGCAGACATGGTTGGTCTTTGTGTGGGGACGCGTCCTGATTGCGTCCCTGATGCGGTATTGGATTTACTGTCGGGCTATGTACAGCAAGGTTATGAAATTTGGCTAGAACTAGGTCTTCAAACCGCCAACAATGACACCCTAAAACGTATCAATCGTGGTCATGACTTTGAGTGTTATGCCGAAATCACTAAGCGTGCTCGAACACTCGGAATCAAGGTTTGTACTCACTTAATTGTGGGTTTACCCAAAGAAACCCGCGCCGAAAATATTGAAACGCTGCAAAAAGTGTTGGCCGTGGGAACGGATGGCATCAAGTTACATGGCTTGCATATTGTCGAAGGTAGCACCATGGCGAAAGCTTGGCGTGCTGGAAAGCTAGAAGCCCCTGAATTAGAAGAATATGTTGCGATCGCCAGTGAAATGATTCGTATGACACCACCAGATGTGATTTATCATCGCGTTTCATCAGCAGCCAGGAGGCCCACGTTATTATCGCCTCTGTGGTGTGAAAACCGTTGGCTAGCGATGACGGAAATTGGTCGAGATCTCAGTGCTCATGGTGCTCAAGGGAGTCTTACGGGGAATACCTTTATCTATACTAAACCGGAATTAATAGCAGATCGCTCAATAAATAACTGATATATTTTAACCAGTGTTCTTTGAAGGTTTAAACGATGGATCAGTTACTCAATTGGCTTTGGGGTGGTCAAGGCGGTTATGGCTATGTCGTCTTGTTGTTAATCGCAGGCGTGTGCGCGTTAGCACTGATCTATTTGCACTTTCAGACGTCACTTAAGCAACTAGTAACGGATTCTCCCTATCCAGTCATAGTGGTGGACACTAGCCATGCTCAGCTCTTGCTATCTAACCAGGCTGCGATGCAGTTATTAGGCATTCGCTCTTTGGGAACGGGGTATTTGTATCCTGCTTTATTCGATATTCATGAGCTTGAGCAGTTTCTCGAGCGCTTCTCTAGTCGTCATTTTCGTCAGCAGGCTTTTGACTGGCGACTATCTGATAGTGAATCTATTAAAGTGGAGCTGTCAGGCAGAAAGAGTTTATTGCGCAATCATCGAGTTTGGATTCTTTATGCTCAGCCATATCAAGCCACTCACCAAGAGCAGCAACAAGAACTTGCCCAATTAATCATCGCACGTTCGGCATTAGACTCACTTTCAGAGCTAATTTGTACCCAAGACCGCCAAGGCAATCTGTTAACGACCAATCGAGCATTTGATCAATTCTGGCAAGGGCGAAGGGAAGAAGCTTGCGCATCCAAGGCCTTGGGTGAGATGACCAGAAAGAGCGAACGTAAATGGACAACGGATCCACAAGGTCGAAGTTGCTTATTGGAAGTCAATCAAAACTCTCTTGTTTCGCCGAGTGGTGAGCTTATCGGTACGCTGTCTATTAGTCATGACGTGACTGAATGGCACAAGATGCAACAGAATCTGCGAGATGAAATGGAGCGTCGCAAAGATACAGAGGTGGCGCTAGCGCAAAGAGATACTATCTTACAAACGATTCTGGATGCCAGTCCGGACTCTATTGGTATTTTCAATGAGAACATGGTCTATCAAGCGTGTAATCAGCCTTTTGTTAAGGCGTTAGGCATTTCAAAAATTTCTGATTTGATAGGTAAGCGCCTCCAAGACGTGATTCCTAAAGAGATGTACGCGCGCTTAGCAGACAGTGACTTAGAAGCATTACGCCAGTTAGAGCCAGTTCGATACATAGATAAAGTCGTGAGTAGTGATGGTAAAAGTACGTGGTTTGATGTGGTGAAATCGCCTTTTAAAGATAAAGCATCAGGAACGAATGGTGTGCTGATCATGGCGCGTGATATTTCTGAGCGTTATCTTGCAGAACAAAAGTTGGAAAAAGCCAACCTAGAGTTAGAAAAATTGAGCTTTATGGATAGCTTAACTCAAGTATCGAACCGACGCCGTTTCGACGAACAACTGCAGGTATTGTGGTACCACCATGCTAGAGAAAAGCTGCCGCTCACCATCATGTTATGTGACATCGACTTTTTCAAAGATTACAACGACTGCTACGGTCACCAACAAGGTGATGAAGCGTTAGTCAGTGTCGCTACCGTGTTTACACAAGTCATCAATCGTTCTTCGGATTGTGTTGCGCGTTATGGTGGCGAGGAGTTTGGTTTTATATTGCCGAATACCACCACGGAAGGTGCGCGCAACGTAGCGCAGCGTATTCATGAGAAAATTCTACAGCTTGATATGGAACACGACAGTTCAGAAGCATCTGAACGCCTTACCGTCAGTATCGGTCTGGTCTCTTACATTCCTCAGCATGGTGATGAACCCGAAATGGGCATCGCTATGGCTGACAGTGCGTTATATCAAGCTAAAGCTGATGGACGTAATCGCACCTGTATTCACCCCAGTTCTTGCTAACGCTTTGTGACCGCTTGCTCTAAGTTGATAGCTGATTGTTTAAATCACCGTATTAAACACGTTAAACTTACAGAAGCCTGTGCGCTCGTTGGTTTATCTTTCTATCTCGTGTCACAAGCGCAGATCGCACCGTGTGTTTTTCACTAATCAAACAGACCTAAATTGCGTTAGGTCGAGTGCATTTACCTGTTTTTCATCATCGAATGGCGCTATCTAGCCACCACCATGGAGTAGTTAATGAAACCCATGAAAAATCTCGCCCAGTATTATGTCGACTTGCTAGTCAAACTGGGGATTGTTCGCTTCTCTATTTTGCTAGCCCTTGCGCTGGTGGCATTAGCTGTTGTGGTGCAGGTAGGGATTACTTTAGCTCTTAAAGGGCGAGTAGATGATATCGACATTGTCCGTTCGGTGTTTTTTGGTCTATTGATCACCCCTTGGGCGGTTTACTTCCTCTCTGTGGTTGTCGATCAACTAGAAGAGTCTCGCCAGCGTTTAACTAAGCTGGTGTCCAAACTGAAGGACATGCGTTCGCGAGATCAAGAGCTGAATTACCAACTTCAACAAAACATTGAAAAGCTTAACCAAGAAATTGAAGAGCGTATTAAAGCGGAAGAAGCACGTGAAGAGGCGATGCAAGACCTCGAAAATGAGGTGTTCCAACGCGAACGTACTCAATTAGAGTTGGCAGAACGTACCGCATTACTGCGTTCATTTATTGATGCCTCACCAGACTTAATTTACTACCGCAATGCGGATGGTGTTTTCTCTGGCTGTAACCGCGCGATGGAAGAGCTAACGGGCAAGAAAGAGCACCAGTTAGTCGGATTAAGCCCTTGGGATGTGTATAGCAAAGAAATCGCCGAGCATATCGTTGATACTGACCAAAAGGTTTTTGCCGATAATCAAGCGATTACTTACGAGCAATGGCTCGAATACCCAGATGGTCGCAAGCATTACTTTGAGCTGCGTAAAGTGCCATTTTACAGCAAAGATGGCCGCCACCTTGGTCTCGTTGGGTTCGGTCGTGATATCACTGAACGTAAGCGCCATGAAGAGTCGTTAGAGAAAGCAAGCCGCGACAAAACTACCTTCATCTCAACCATCAGTCATGAGCTGCGAACGCCGCTGAATGGCATTGTAGGCTTAAGTCGTATGCTTCTAGATAGTCCGTTGACAGAAGAGCAGCGTAAACACATGCAGACCATCAATGTGAGTGCGATTACGCTAGGTAACATCTTCAACGATATTATCGATATGGATAAATTTGATCGCCGTAAGTTAGAACTATTACCTGCGCCACTTAACTTCGAAGACTTCGTCGCAGAGATTGAGAGTATCTCAGCTCTGATGGCGGAACAAAAAGGGTTACGCTTTGATTTAGAACGTTTAAGCGACTTGCCAAAAGCAATTGAAGTGGATGCAACCCGTCTACGTCAGGTGATTTGGAACCTAGTCAGCAACGCAATGAAGTTCACCAAAGAAGGTGGCGTTGTGATGACAGTGAGTGCGGATGTCGAAGACGATTTTGCGACCATTATTATGGAAGTGGAAGACACAGGTATTGGTATTCCAGACGAAGAGCTAGATAAGATCTTTGCGATGTACTACCAAGTGAAATCAGGCAAGGACAACCTGCATGCGGTCGGTACAGGTATTGGTTTGGCGGTATCTAAGCAACTGATCAATATGATGGATGGTGACATTACGGTTACCAGTGAGGAAGGCTTTGGTAGCACTTTTACTGTATCGATCCACGTTCCGATTGTTGAACTAGCTGAGCCAGTCATTGATGCGAAACGCGACAATGTGCGCCTCAACATATTTATGGTCGAAGACATCGAGCTTAACGTAACTGTGGCTAAATCGTTACTAGAGAGCCTAGGGCACTCTGTCACCGTGGCAATGACGGGCCAAGAAGCGTTAGTGAACTTTGTGCCAGAAAAATACGACTTAGCGTTGTTGGATATCCAACTGCCTGATATGACGGGCTTTGATGTCGCCAATTATTACCGCAAGCATTATAACAATCTTCCTCCATTGGTCGCCTTAACTGCTAATGTAATGAAAGATCGTCGTGAATACTTAGATAACGGCATGGATGATGCGATCAGTAAGCCGCTGGCAGTGAATGCTATTCAGTCAGTGATTGATAAATTCTTCGCTCACCAGTTAGAACAACCTAAGGAAGTGGTGAGCGGTCCCGAAACAGTGGAAGAGCCAGTGCCTTCTCCTGTGATTGAGACACATTTGCTCGATATGGATATGTTAGAGTCTTACGTCGACATTGTTGGTGCAAAACCTGTCTACGACAGCATAAAAATGTTTGAAGATATGATGCCAGACTATATCGATGTCTTAGATTCGAACATGACAGCGAAAGATCAAGATGGGATTGTTTCTGAAGCGCATAAAATCAAAGGTGCTGCAGGTTCAATTGGCCTGAAACGTATCCAAAGTGTGGCGCAAAAAGCGCAATCGCCCGATATGCCAGCATGGTGGGAAAACATTTCAGACTGGGTTGAAGAGATCAAAAATGAATACCAAAACGATATTCAAGTCCTCAAAAGTTGGTTGGAACAAAGGAAATAACATGAAAAGAATCGCACCATTGGCATTAGCCATGGCATTGATGGCAGGCTGTAGTTCCGTTCCAAATGTGAATTGGCAACAAAACAGTCAGATTACGATTAATGAGGTTAATGTTGAGCTCAAAAGTAATTTATGGGTGAACCTCATGCCGAATATTGGGGACGTGGAAGAGCAAAGTATTCAAGGTGCACTTTACCTCGAAGGAGATCAGTTACTTCCTGCAAATCTAACGGCAGAAGCTCTTATTATTAAACAGGGGCAAAAAGAGTGGTTGGTGGACAGTGCGTCTTTAGATACTCGAACGCACAGTGAAAGCCGATGGGAGGTGGCGTTCTCGTCTTATATTGATGTGAACACAGAAAAATCGGTTGATGTCGCAGTGCTTCTAGACGATGCGGGTAAACAGCGTTGGTTAGTCGAAAAGTACGTGAAGATTAACAAGGTTTATTAACCGCAATGATGTTGCATTAGTCGTTAGACCTAAAACAAAAAGGGCTTGCTCAATGAGCAAGCCCTTCGCATATTAGCGGTTAAATCTAGTCTTCTAGATCGCCACAGAAGCGGTAACCTTCGCCGTGGATAGTGGCGATGATTTCTGGCGTACCTGAAACAGACTCAAAGTGCTTACGGATACGACGAATCGTTACGTCTACAGTACGGTCGTGTGGCTTAAGTTCACGACCAGTCATCTTCTTAAGAAGATCTGCACGAGTTTGAATCTTACCCGGGTTCTCACAGAAGTGCAGTAGTGCGCGGAACTCAGAGCGAGGTAGCTTGTAGCTATCACCAGCAGGGCTTACTAGAGAGCGGCTGTTGATGTCTAGTACCCAACCGTTGAATTCATACTTTTCTACCGAGCGCTTCTCTTCTTGCACCGCGTTAGAGCTCATTGAGCGACTAAGTAGGTTACGTGCACGAATAGTTAGTTCACGTGGGTTGAATGGTTTAGTGATGTAGTCATCTGCACCAATCTCAAGACCTAGGATCTTGTCTACTTCATTGTCACGGCCTGTCAGGAACATTAAAGCAATGTTCGCTTGCTCGCGTAATTCACGCGCTAGTAGAAGGCCATTCTTGCCTGGAAGATTAATGTCCATAATAACCAAGTTGACTGAGTTATCAGACAACACTTGGTGCATCTCTTCACCGTCACTGGCTTCAAAAACAGCGTATCCCTCTGCTTCAAAAATACTCTTAAGAGTGTTACGAGTTACTTGCTCATCTTCAACGATAAGAATCTGCGGGGTTTGCATTGGCGGTACCTAAATTTGTGACAAAATTGTGCTAATAGAATAAATTCTAGGCAAAAATATAACATACAGGTAATGTGATTTTGATAATAAATCAAGTTGATCAAAAAAACACTTCTTTCAGTTATCCGCCCTCCATGGAATTTTGCCAACTCACCAGTATCCAATGGCGACGTTTATTCTAAAGGGCTTGTTTACCTTTCATTTCCTGCTTTCAGTGGGGCCTGAAACGTAAACACCCTAAGATATTGAGCGGATTTTATATTGTTAACAGCATGCTAACAATGCTCAAATGTTAATTCCATTCAGTTTGTTGATTTATATCAATTGATGAAATGTAACTGTTATTAATCGTTTAAGACTTATGATAGAAAAAAGTAATACGAACATAGACTCATCGTTATGGAATGCTTATTCAGAATCTTTTTTCAGATTCGAAGCCGAGTGGCGTGTTTCAAACTATGCTGTGATAACCGCTTGGAACCCATACAGTAACTTGAGGTCCAAAGAAGAGAACAGCATAAACAATCACGCGTTAGAAAAACAGCTACAGCACGTTAATTACGCGCCTGTCACGGTAGGTGATAGCGCTTTTACATGGTATGAGGAAAGCTTTGCCGTCGAGTTGTCGCCAGAGGTAGCCGTTGAATTGGCGAATGACTTTCAACAAAACGCGATTTATTACGTCATTAATGACCAACTTTATCTTATTGCGTGCTCGCAGCCGAAAGTTTTTCATACGTTAGGCTCCATTAAACCTCGGCTCGTATAGAAGGTATAGAAAAGGATACTGCTCACTGAAGCATCGCTTGGGTGAGAAAATTCACGGAGGAAATATGAGAGACATTACACCCGATATTTGTGACCAATTTGAAGACCAAGTGAGCTTGCTTACTTTACCATTGCAGAACTTTGGTCAACGTAGCGCTTTTTACGGTGAAATCGTTACGGTGCGCTGCTATCACGATAACTCGAAAGTGCGTGAAGTACTGGGCGAAGATGGAACGGGTAAAGTATTGATTGTTGACGGACATGGATCGTGTCAGAGAGCATTACTCGGCGATCAATTAGCGATACTCGGAATAGAAAATGGGTGGGAAGGCATCATTGTCTATGGTGCAATACGCGACGTAGCACAAATATCTCAAATGGACATTGGCGTTCAAGCTCTTGGCACTAACCCGTTTAAAACAGAGAAGCGTGGGATAGGAGAGGTAAACGTAACCTTAACGATGCAAAACCAAATCGTTCAACCTAAGCACTACGTTTACGCGGACTGGAACGGTGTATTGATTTCTAAGCAAAAGCTGGACTTCTAAAAACGAAAGCCTAGACCAACTTCAAAGCCTTGTTGCCAATCTTGGTAATCAAGAGTCGCGTGAAGATCCAGTTTATCGGTAATTTTTACGCGACTTGAGACTTCAGCCGCGAGGCTACTGTCGTCTTGGCGAATACCTTCCGCTGTTTCGTTCTTGTAAGAGCGAACTGTACTTTTCAGCGTGACACGATCATTAAAGTGATAGCTGATCCCACTCAAAAAACCACTTTGATTTTGGGTAGGAGAGTTATTGACTCGTGCACCGACATAAACGTCTACCGAATCAAAAAGTTCGTAAGCGTAACCCGTATCGATATTCCAAACATCAAAACTGTCAGACTGATAACTGTCGCTGGAAATGAATAGTTTATGAGGAGAAGGGGATGTTTTACCTGGAAGCGGCGGAAGCTCGTTGGCTAGACAAACACCAGGCACAAAAAACAGCAACAGAAAAAGCCATCTTTTCATGTTCACCACTCCTTGTGTCAACTTTTTTATTAGTATGCGCCCAAAGCTTCTCACTATTAAAGCATAGAATATGAAAGCTAGCTCACCTATTTTCTAAATAATTCGATCCTATGAACATAAGTCACAGTTAAGTTGTTGTTATGTGTCACAACCCTCTCGAATTATTTGATCGTACGTTTTATGGCAAAGATTAGACTAGTTATTAGATAAAAAACCGAACTGGTGATGATAGTTAAGTCCTTTACAAAAACTAACTGTAGATTTCCAAATGATCAATAATGTGTAATTAACTATAAATATCAATGACATTGCTTAGCAGAAATCTCTGAAAGATGGAAAAACAAACAATTTTTTGTTGACTATGTATCAGAAACTCGGTAAACGTAGAGTTAAGCAAACACAATTAACGTTGAATATTTATTTATGCCATCTAACAGCCTAGTAGTAATGACCACGACCATTATTATTACCGACACGACACATGTTGGGGCAGGCTGCTGAGCGAAAGAAATTCACAAAAAAGGCCTGTATCCAACAAGATACAGGCCTTTTTTTATGCTTTTTTATCCAGAATTTAGACAAATTTAAGAAGATATACCGGAGGAAGGGATGCGAGTATTGAAGTTTGGCGGATCATCACTAGCTGATGCAGATCGCTTTTTGAGAGCGGCAGACATTATTGCCAATAACGCTCAACAAGAAGAAGTAGCGGTTGTTCTTTCCGCTCCTGGTAAAACAACAAACAAATTGGTTGCGGTCATTGAAGGCGCATTGCGCAATGGTGAAGCAGAACTACAAATCAAAGAGTTGGAGGAGTCGTTTAAAACGCTCTTCACTCAAATCCAAGCAGTACTACCCAATATCGATGGTTCAGCTTTCGATAACCAAGTGAAAACTTCTCTCTCTCAATTACGCCAGTTCGTTCATGGCATCAACCTTCTTGGCATGTGCCCAAACAATGTTAATGCACGTATTATTAGCAAAGGCGAACGCGTTTCGATTCAATTGATGAAAGCGGTGTTAGAAGCCAAAGGCCAGCCTGCACATCTTATCGACCCAGTTGAATACCTATACGCAAAAGGTGATCACCTTGAAGCCATGGTCGATGTTGAAGTTTCGACTCAGAACTTCCGCCAGAATCCTCTTCCTCAAGGTCATGTGAACATCATGCCTGGCTTTACCGCAGGTAACGAGAAAGGTGAATTGGTAACACTTGGTCGCAATGGCTCTGATTATTCGGCGGCGGTTCTTGCGGCGTGTCTGCGCGCAGATTGCTGTGAGATCTGGACAGACGTAGATGGTGTGTACAACTGTGACCCTCGCTTAGTCGAAGATGCTCGCCTACTTAAATCTCTTAGCTATCAAGAAGCGATGGAGCTTTCTTACTTCGGTGCTTCCGTTCTGCACCCGAAAACCATCGCCCCAATCGCACAGTTCCACATCCCATGTCTGATCAAAAACAGCTTTAACCCACAAGGTGCAGGAACTTTGATTGGGCAAGACACTGGTGAAGACAATCTGGCGATCAAAGGTATCACGACGCTAAACGACCTAACTATGGTTAACGTCTCCGGCCCAGGTATGAAGGGTATGGTTGGCATGGCAAGCCGCGTATTTGGCGCAATGTCTTCCGCTGGTGTGTCTATTGTTCTTATTACTCAGTCTTCTTCTGAGTACAGCATTAGCTTCTGTATTGAGGCAGAAGATAAAGCAAAAGCGCAACAAGTACTGGCCGATGCGTTTGAGTTGGAACTGAAAGATAGCTTATTAGAGCCGGTCGAGTTTATTGATAATGTTTCAATCATAACGTTGGTTGGTGACGGCATGCGTACATCGCGCGGTGTTGCATCTCGCTTCTTCTCATCTCTTGCTGAAGTGAACGTAAACATTGTAGCCATCGCACAGGGCTCATCTGAGCGTGCTATCTCAGCCGTGATTCCTGAAGATAAAATCTCTGAAGCGATCAAAGCGTGTCACGAAAACCTATTCAACTCTAAGCACTTCTTAGACGTATTCGTGGTTGGTATTGGTGGCGTTGGTGGTGAGCTGGTGGATCAGATCGAGCGTCAACAGGCGAAGCTTGCGGAAAAAGGCATCGTTATTCGCGTGTGTGGCTTGGCAAACAGCAAAGGTCTTCTGCTTGATAGTGAAGGTCTGCCACTCGATCATTGGCGTGATCGTATGTCGGCAGCGACAGAAGAGTTCAGCCTAGCGCGTTTGATTTCTTTGGTTCAACGTAACCACATCATCAACCCAGTATTGGTTGACTGTACATCAAGTGAAGATATTGCGAATCAATACGCTGATTTCCTAGCTGCTGGTTTCCATGTCGTTACACCAAATAAAAAAGCAAATACAGCAAGCATGGCTTACTACCATCAGCTTCGCGATGTTGCGCGCAGCTCTCGTCGCAAGCTGATGTACGAAACAACTGTGGGGGCGGGTCTACCGGTAATCGAAAACCTGCAAAACCTAATCTCAGCGGGTGATGAGCTAGAGCGCTTCAGCGGTATTCTTTCTGGCTCTCTGTCATACATCTTCGGTAAGTTAGATGAAGGTATGAGCCTAAGTGAAGCAACTAATATCGCAAAAGAAAATGGTTTTACTGAACCGGATCCTCGTGATGACCTTTCTGGTATGGATGTCGCGCGTAAGCTTCTGATCCTAGCTCGTGAAGCAGGCATGTCTCTAGAACTAGAAGACGTTGTGGTTGATCAAGCACTGCCACCAGGTTTTGATGATTCTGGTAGCGTTGATGAATTTATGGCGCGTTTACCTGAAGCAGACGCCTACTTTAAAGAATTATCTGCAAAGGCAGCGGAAGAAGGCAAAGTACTGCGCTACGTTGGTGAGATTAATGAGGGCAAGTGCACAGTAAGCATCGCTGCGGTGGATGAAAACGATCCAATGTATAAAATCAAGGACGGTGAAAACGCACTGGCATTTTACAGCCGTTACTATCAGCCAATCCCACTAGTGTTACGTGGCTATGGTGCAGGCACCGAAGTAACGGCTGCGGGTGTATTTTCTGACGTGATGCGTACTTTAGGTTGGAAACTAGGGGTATAACAATAATGAGTTCAAGTGATATGGATGTAGTGGTTTATGCCCCAGCATCAATTGGTAATGTAAGCGTTGGCTTTGATGTGCTGGGGGCTGCCGTGTCTCCAGTGGATGGCACACTATTGGGTGACCGTGTATTGGTGAAATCTGGGGCTGACCCGTTCAGCCTTAAAACGGCGGGTGATTTTGTTGAGAAATTGCCAACTGAACCAAAAGAGAACATCGTCTACGACTGTTGGCTTGTGTTTGCTCGTGAGTTAGACAAAAAAGGCGTTGAGCTAAAACCACTTGAGATGACGCTAGAAAAGAACATGCCAATTGGCTCTGGTTTAGGCTCAAGTGCATGTTCTATCGTTGCTGCATTAGATGCATTGAACCGATTCCATGGACAGCCACTTAACGAGACAGAATTACTAGCGCTGATGGGAGAGATGGAAGGCAAGATCTCTGGTGGTATTCACTACGACAACGTTGCGCCATGTTACCTTGGTGGTGTCCAGTTGATGCTTGAAGAGCTTGGTATCATCAGTCAAAAAGTGCCTTGTTTTGATGATTGGTACTGGGTGATGGCGTATCCGGGTATCAAGGTATCAACGGCGGAAGCGCGTGAGATCCTACCATCTCAATACCGCCGACAAGATATCATTGCTCATGGTCGCCACCTTGCGGGCTTTATTCATGCGTGTCATTCTGGTCAGCCAGAACTTGCTGCAAAAATGATCAAAGACGTGATCGCAGAACCGTATCGTGAGAAACTGCTTCCGGGTTTTGCGAATGCACGTCAATACGCAGCGTCTGCGGGTGCATTGGCTACCGGTATTTCTGGCAGTGGGCCGACACTGTTCAGTATTTGCAAAGAGAAAGATGTCGCTGAGCGAGTTGCTCGCTGGTTAGAACAAAACTACGTACAAAACGAAGAAGGATTCGTCCACGTTTGTCGTCTAGATAAGCAGGGTTCGAAAGTAACAGGAAGTGAGCTATGAAGCTTTACAATATAAAAGAAAATGATGAACAAGTTTCCTTTGGCCAAGCCGTTCGCCAAGGGTTAGGCCGTAACCAAGGTCTATTTTTCCCATCGGAATTACCAAAATTTGAAGATATCGATGCGCTGCTTGCAGAAGACTTTGTCTCTCGTAGCACTAAGATTTTATCGGCGTTAATTGGAGATGAACTTACAGAGGAGCAAGTGAATGCTCTTGTTGATGCTGCATTCCAATTCCCTGCGCCAATTAATCAGGTCAAAGACGGTGTTTACGCTCTGGAACTGTTCCATGGTCCAACGCTTGCATTTAAAGACTTTGGTGGTCGCTTTATGGCGCAATCTCTTGCTGCGGTTTCGGACGGCGGCAAGATCACTATTCTGACTGCAACTTCCGGCGATACTGGCGCAGCCGTTGCGCATGCTTTCTACGGTATGGAAGACATCAACGTTGTGATTCTTTACCCGAAAGGTAAGATTAGCCCACTGCAAGAGAAGCTATTCTGTACGCTTGGTAAGAACATCCATACTGTCGCGATCGATGGAGACTTCGATGCGTGTCAGGCACTGGTTAAGCAAGCTTTTGATGATTCTGCACTGCGTGAAGAGATCGGTCTGAACTCTGCAAACTCAATCAACATCAGCCGTTTGATGGCGCAAATCTGTTACTACTTTGAAGCAGCTGCGCAAATGAGCAAGCAAGAGCGTGAAAACCTAGTGGTATCAGTACCAAGCGGTAACTTCGGTAACCTAACTGCTGGTCTATTGGCAAAAGCGTTGGGCTTGCCTATCAAACGCTTTATCGCTGCAACTAATGCCAATGACACGGTTCCTCGCTACCTAGAAACAGGTAAGTGGGAGCCAAAACCAACAGTCGCAACAACATCGAACGCGATGGACGTGAGCCAACCAAACAACTGGCCTCGTATCGAAGAGCTGTGCCGTGTGAAAGAGTGGGGCTTGGAGACGTTAGGTAAAGGTGCAGTATCTGATGAGCAAAGCGCACAGTCAGTGAAAGACTTACATGCTCTAGGCTATCTATGCGAACCGCACGGTGCGATTGCTTACCGCGTTCTTGAAGAACAATTGCAAGACGGTGAAACCGGTCTGTTCCTATGTACTGCTCACCCTGCGAAGTTCAAAGAAGTCGTGGATGATATTCTAGAATCCGATATCGAGCTTCCTGCGCCACTAGCGAAGCACGCTGCGATGGAGCTGCTATCGGAAGAGCTCGACGCAGACTTTGACGCATTGAAACAAGTACTGCGCCGCGTGCAGTAAGCTTCAAAGTATAGTAAGTATCAAAAACAGAAATAACGAGAGGTGAATGAGTAATCATTCACCTTTTTTATTGTCGGTAAGTTTTGACTCTCTTTATGATTGAGAAACGAACTTAACTAAATGAGATGGAAAGAGAAGCATGCATTTTTTGATTTTTCTTGGCTCAGTGAGAGACAGCACGCCACCACGACCAGCCCGTTTAGGAATGCGAGTCAGTAAAGCGTGTGAAAAACTCATCGCGAGTCAACATTCGCAACATACGGTCGAAATCATCGACCCTTTGAATTACGACTTTGGTGATGTGTTTAAGCCCGAGTTTGCTTATCACCGCTCTAAAGTTCCGCAGCACCTAAGTGAGCTAGCAGACAAAATCAAACATGCGGATGGGTATGTGATGGTTAGCCCGGAATATAACCATTCGATGAGTCCTGCTTTGGCGAACATGCTTAACCATTTCGGCAGTTCGCTGTTTTCTTACAAGCCGAGTGCTATCGTGACCTACTCTGCAGGGCAATGGGGTGGCGCTCGTGCTGCAGTGTCGATGCGTACCTTCTTATCTGAACTTGGATGTCTACCTGTCTCTGCGATGATCCACATTCCGAAAGCGCAAGAAGTCTTTGATGAACAGGGCGTTGCTGCGGATGAGTCGGAGCAGACGCAGTGGGACAACTATATGAATCGCACTATGCATCAATTGATTTGGTGGGCAGAAGGGGCGTCACTGCAAAGAGATAGGCTTGATCCAACCTCTGTAGCGCAAGCGTTTCAGAAAGATCCTTCGCAAAGAAATGCACCTTAGAGGCGAGTTGCTTTCCATTATAGAAAGGGGTTAGAAGGATTCTGAAACAAAAAAAGCTTGGTCATTGCTGACCAAGCTTTTTAAATTCTAGCGAGCTAGTTTACTGAGAGATTATAGAGTCTCAGTAAAAGTACGAGCGATTACATCACGTTGTTGCTCTGGAGTTAGCGAGTTAAAACGTACTGCGTAACCAGAAACACGAATAGTTAGTTGTGGGTATTTCTCTGGGTGTGCAACTGCATCTTCTAGTGTTTCGCGTTTAAGCACGTTCACGTTTAGGTGTTGGCCGCCTTCGATACGAGGAGCAGTTTCGATTGCAACTTCACGGCTTTCGTATTCACCTAGGTCGCTGATTGCGATAACTTGGTCTGCTTCGTAGCCAGCAGTTGCAGCAACACAACGAGCTTCATTTTTTTCGCTATCTAATAGCCAGATAGAGTTTAGTAGGTCGTCGTTTGCCGCTTTTGTAATTTGGATACCTTGGATCATCACTATCTCCTAGACCACTTACGTGGTGATTATTGGTGTTAATTTTCGAATTTTCGTTGAGCTGAGTATTATATAGCTAATATCCACTATTTTAATATTGATTTAAGTCAATAAACAACCAAAAACATTATTTTTATTAAGGTGATTTTATTGAATTAAATCAATAAAACCTTTGAAAACAAACTAATTACAATTTATTTGATAATATAAAAAATATTTAATAACTGATTTTGTTGTAAATTTACTACAAATTGAGATTAAAGTTTAAACTGGTTAACGCAACTATCTGTATTTAGGTAGCAATACTGAAAGTCTAAAGTGATTAAATGACAAACATGAAAAACAAGCTTGGGAATAAACTCATTGGTGCACATGTCTCTGCTGCTGGTGGGGTCGATCAAGCTCCGTTGAGAGCTCGTGAAATTGGCGCGAATGCATTCGCACTATTTACAAAAAACCAACGCCAGTGGGTGGCGAAGCCTTTAGAAGCAAAAACCATCAGTGCGTTTAAAGCGAACTGTAAAATGCTGGGTTTCGGAGCAGAACATATTCTTCCCCATGATTCTTATCTGATTAACTTGGGTGCGCCGGAAGAAGAAAAGCTGAATAAATCCCGCGCGGCATTTATTGATGAAATGGAGCGTTGTAATCAGTTAGGGCTGACTTTGCTTAACTTCCACCCGGGTAGTCACCTAAAGAAAGTCTCTGAACAGGAGTGCCTCGCAACGATCGCCGAGTCGATCAATCTTGCGCATAAAGCGGTGCCGAATGTGATCGCTGTTATCGAAAATACGGCAGGTCAAGGCACTAACTTAGGCTGGAAGTTTGAGCACCTTGCTGAAATCATCGAGCAAGTGGAAGATAAAGATCGTGTCGGCGTTTGTATTGATACCTGCCATACCTTTACGGCTGGTTATGACTTACGTACAAAAGAAGATTGCGAGCGCACCTTTGCAGAGTTCGACCGTATCGTAGGTATGCACTATTTAAGAGCAATGCATCTAAATGATTCAAAAGTAGAGTTTGCCAGCAAAGTAGATCGCCACCATTCTCTTGGTAAAGGAGAGATCGGGTGGGATTGCTTTGAGTACATCGCGAAAGACCCTCGTTTTGATGGTATCCCTCTGATTTTAGAAACAATTGATCCAGATATTTGGCAGCAAGAGATCAACACGTTGCGTCAATTCCATTTAACGGCCATTGACAGTTAATGGCGTAACCACAAAGTTGGCACCTTTCTTTCTTAGTCATTGAACATCAATCTCTGAATTAGCAAAGAAGGATGCCAACATGTCTCGACCACTCTCTTTTACTCCTTATGCTTACACTCGTCGCGTGCTTCGCTTACCGATGCCTAATCGTCACATTACCGGACAGGGGCACTTTCGAACGCCACAGAAGCATTAGTCTTTTATTACTTGTCTCAAGTTCGTGGTAAGTTTTTGTTTGTTTGAGTTTCGCTCGTTAGAATAGAAGCAAAATTTAGGACAGGAACTTTCCATGAATCAGTCACCCACTTGGCACGATGTGATCGGCGAAGAGAAAAAGCAGAGCTACTTTGTAGACACCTTGAATTTTGTTGAAGCCGAACGCGCCGCAGGCAAAGCTATTTTTCCTCCCGCAAAAGATGTCTTTAACGCGTTTCGTTTTACCGAGTTCAAAGACGTTAAGGTCGTGATTCTAGGACAAGACCCATACCACGGCCCAAATCAGGCGCATGGCCTGTGTTTCTCTGTACTTCCTGGCATTAAAACGCCACCGTCACTGGTTAATATGTATAAAGAGCTGGCGCAAGATATTGAAGGTTTCCAAATCCCTCAGCATGGTTTTTTGCAAAGCTGGGCTGAACAAGGCGTATTGTTACTCAATACGGTATTAACGGTGGAGCAAGGTAAAGCGCATTCACATTCAAAGACAGGTTGGGAAACGTTTACTGATCGAGTGATTGAAGCCATTAATCAGCATCAAGAAGGTGTAGTGTTCTTGCTGTGGGGTTCACATGCACAGAAGAAAGGTCGTTTTATCGATCGCAATAAGCACCATGTGTTAGCTGCCCCACACCCATCGCCACTTTCTGCACATCGAGGCTTTTTCGGTTGTAAGCATTTCTCTCAAGCAAACCAGTTGCTTACATCACAAGAAAAAGCACCAATTAACTGGCATTTGCCATTAACGGTATAAATGAAGAGACAGCGATCATGGGTGGTATGATCGCTGTTTTTTTGAGCACGCTCGAGGCTGATAGTAAATTTCTCATGTACACTTACTAAAAGTAGGTGTTAAGGAGAGACGCTATGATGATCGAAAGAATTCGACGCGAACATGGTTATATGGTTCGTCTGTTGGCGATACTGCGCCATAAGCTTAATGAGATAAAAAAAGAACGTGTAATCAACTATGCGTTAGTAAGCGAGATTGTTGATTACCTCTCTAATCATTCGGAGAAAGTACACCACCCGAAAGAAGATATCCTCTATCACCACTTTCTTGAACACTATGGTAAGCAACAAACCATGGAAAATTTAGAGAAAGAACATCTAGAGTTAGCGAGTAAAACCAGAGAGTTTTCATCCGTGATAGAGATGATCCTTCAGGATGCTGTTGTGCCACAAGACATGTTTGTCGCTCACCTAGAAGATTTCATAGAATCGCAAAGGCACCACTTGGAGCTAGAAGAGCGAAAAATTTTGCCTCTCATTGAAGAGTTATTTACCACAGAAGATTGGCAGCACGTCGAGAGCTTATGGAGCGTCAGTGAGGATGATCCTGTGTTTGGTGACACGATTGCTGATCGTTATAAGCAGTTGGCCGAACGTGTTCGTCAAAGTGATACTGAGTATGTTTAAGCCTGAGTGATGAAACCTGAGCGAGCGAAAGCCGTCTCTCGGGTTTGTGAGATACATTTCTTATTTATTGGGAATCAACCGAAAATTTAGTGTGCATATTTCTCGGCAAAAAGTACGGAAGATTCTCATTGAGTAATAATGGTATTCATACTTAAACCTTGGTACATAAACTCACGGTGTTTACGGTCACTGTAAACAAAAAACAAAAGGCACCTGTAAGGTGCCTTTTGTTTGAATTAGAGTTTAATGTCTTCCAAGTTATAATCGGTACAGACATCAAGTTCGCGCAGCTCTTTAAGCAAATTGCGTCTGTCGTTCATCTCTTCTATTTCACGCCACTTTCGCTTTACTGGTTTGGCACGAGATTTGGTTGTTGAGGTAGTATCCAGATTAAAAATGTCATCTAGTTGAAAGCCTTCCATAAGCCACCTTTACCTTTCTTAAGCTAAACTGTTGTAACCAGTCCTTGTGGAGTTTTTTAAGTACCACAATAGCCGTGAGAATAACCATGATATATTTCGCATTTGTGTCGGTAGCATGACATTTTCGTGCAAAAATATTCTCAAAATCACACTTTTTATTGCAACGATGTGGATAAAAAATGCACAAACGATCTCAAGAAAACGATTAAATAGAGAGATTTTCTATGTTAATTCGATTTGATGAATGGGTGCTCTGCGCAAAGGTTAAAGTTGCATAAAATCAGTTTGATGAAATAGTGTTCAATTAGATGGTAAGCCACTAGCGTAAATTTATGTAACACCTTGTGAATACTAGCTTGTTCTTGTTTATACGGTTTGCCATTCCATTTAATGAGGAATAATTATTTATGTTGGTGTTTGGTAATTGAAATGTTGCGCAGTTTGAGTGTTAAGTCTTCTATTTATGTTATTTTTTGGTGACTTTATAGTGAAAAATAACAATGTTATTATTGTTGTTGCATATTGATTTTTGCGCTCCTAGGTTGCATTATCCGCCCGTCAAAAAATACGCTGGTACGTAAAATGGATGCATGAAGCGACGTTTACGATTCTAGATTGCCCATAAACATTACTTAAAAAGCTAAGCACACTTTGACACTTAGCAGGCAATTTGGTGGATGGCTAGGACGCATAGACTGGCGCAACTCACTTTGAGGTACACATGACAGACTTAATCAATTTGATGAACGATCTCCTCTGGGGCTCGATTCTGGTTTATCTTCTTGTTGGTGTTGGTATTTACTTCACCGTTCGATTAGGGTTCATTCAGTTCCGCCATTTCGGCCACATGTTCTCTGTTCTTAAGAACAGTCGTAAAGCAGACAAAGCTGGTATTTCCTCTTTCCAAGCGCTTTGTACTAGTCTTGCTGCACGTGTTGGTACAGGTAACATGGCGGGCGTTGCAGTTGCATTGACTGCGGGTGGTCCTGGTGCGATCTTCTGGATGTGGCTGATTGCAATGCTTGGTATGGCAACATCGTTTGCTGAGAGCACACTGGCGCAGCTATACAAAACCAAAGATGATGATGGCAACTACCGTGGTGGCCCTGCCTACTACATGGAAAAAGGCTTGGGCATGCGTTGGATGGGCGTGTTGTTCTCAGTTTTCCTAATCATCGCTTTTGGTTTGGTATTCAACGCCGTACAAGCTAACTCAATTGCCAATGCAATGAGCAACGCATTTGGTTGGAATAACCTGTATGTCGGTATTGCCGTTGTTTTACTGTCTGCAATTGTTATTTTTGGTGGCATCAAGCGTATCGCAAGAGTTGCTGAGATGATCGTTCCGATCATGGCACTACTTTATCTAGCTCTAGCGCTGTTCATCATGTTCTCTAACCTAGAGAAATTACCTGATGTATTGATGCTTATCTTTAAGAGTGCATTTGGTCTGCAAGAAGCAGCAGCTGGTGGTCTTGGCTACGCAATTGCACAGGCAATGATTAACGGTATCAAGCGCGGTCTATTCTCGAATGAAGCAGGTATGGGTTCTGCACCTAACGCGGCAGCTTCAGCAACACCTTACCCACCACACCCAGCGTCTCAAGGTTACGTACAGATGCTAGGCGTGTTCATGGATACGATCGTTATCTGTTCTGCAACAGTGGCTATCATCCTGATGTCTGGTGAGTATGTCGGTCAAGCAACAGAAGTGACGGGTATCGAGCTAACTCAGCGTGCATTGAGCTCACAAGTTGGCGATTGGGGCGGCATCTTTGTTGCTGTGGCAATCTTCTTCTTTGCGTTTACTTCAATCATTGCAAACTACTCGTATGCTGAAACGAACTTAATCTTCCTAGAGCACAATCATAAAGCGGGCTTAAGCATTTTCCGCGTTATTGTTCTTGGTATGGTGATGTTTGGTGCACTAGCTTCGTTACCAGTCGTATGGTCGCTTGCTGACGTCTCTATGGGTCTGATGGCGATAGTCAACTTGGTGGCGATCATCTTGCTATCTGGCATCGTGATTAAACTGGCCAAAGATTACAACCGCCAGCTTGGTGAAGGAAAAGTGCCAACATTTGATGCGAATGACTTCCCGGAGCTGAAATCTCAGCTTGAAGAAGGCATTTGGTACAACGATAAAAAAGACTAAGTGAGCTATCACTCATAGTTGAAAGCTATTAGTACGATGTAAAAAGCCATGCAGACAATGCATGGCTTTTTTTGTACCCTATTAAAAACAAAATTAGAGAAGGGAAAGTCATGCTTATCGTAGTTTCTCCAGCGAAGACTCTTGATTACGAGTCTCCGTTAGCGACAGAAAAATTTACTCAACCTGAGTTGGTCGAATACTCAAAAGAGCTTATCGATGTTTGCCGCAAACTGACTCCTGCTGATGTTGCCTCTTTAATGAAAGTGAGCGACAAGATTGCCGATTTAAATGTGGGCCGATTCCAAGAGTGGAGTGAAACGTTTACCACGGAAAACTCACGACAAGCCATTCTTGCATTTAAAGGTGACGTTTACACAGGGCTAGACGCCGAAAGTTTATCTGAAGCGGACTTCGAATATGCTCAAGATCATCTGCGTATGCTATCGGGTCTTTATGGTTTACTAAAACCACTTGATTTGATGCAGCCATACCGTCTTGAAATGGGTACCAAGCTTGCAAACGACAAGGGTACGAACTTGTACCAGTTTTGGGGCAATGTAATTACGGACAAGCTTAACGAAGCGATTTCTGCTCAAGGTGATAATGTCCTTATCAACCTTGCATCAAATGAATACTTTAAAGCGGTTAAGCCAAAGAATTTAGATGCGCAAGTGATCACGCCAGTATTCAAAGATTGTAAGAATGGTCAATACAAGGTCATCAGTTTTTACGCGAAGAAAGCGCGCGGTATGATGGCGCGTTACATCATTGAAAACCGTGTTGAGAGCGTTGCAGACCTGACTAAGTTTGATACGGCGGGTTACTACTTTGTGGAAGATGAATCGACGCCAACAGAGTTAGTATTTAAACGCGAAGAGCAAAAATAAAGCTGATTGAGACGTAGTCTACGTTAATCTCTATCAGCACAAACGAAAAAAGGGTTGGCATTGCCAACCCTTTGTTATTTTCTAGCTTGAGCTACTTGGCCCCAACAAGATTACTTCTTCTTAGCGGTTTTCTTTTTCGCTACTTTTTTCTTGTCGTCTTTTTTCTTTTTCTTCTTAAACACAGGCTTTTTGTGTTTAGGACGCATCTCTTTCACGAAACGCTCTTTGATGTCTTCTTTCACGTAACGTGCAACGCGATCCATCATTGGTTGGTCGTGTGCTTCTACGATTGAGATAGCGTTACCTTTCTTACCTGCGCGAGCAGTACGGCCGATACGATGAAGGTAAACATCAGCCGTGCGTGGCATGTCGTAGTTGATAACGTGTGATACATCCGGAAGATCGATACCACGCGCAGCAACGTCCGTCGCGAGCAGCACGTTCACAGTTCCATCGCGGAAGCGAGAAATCGCATTGTTACGACGATCTTGCGGCATTTCACCTTGAATCCAAGAACATGGAATCTGTGCGCTTTCAAGCTGCGCTCGTAGCTCAGCCAAACGCTCACGAGTCTTTAAAAAGACGATAGTGCGCTCAGCTTGCTGAGTAATAATGTGTTTTAGTAATTCCAGTTTGTGTTCAGCATCATCAGCTCGGTGATACCACTGAGCAATTTTCTTACGCTCACGCAGCGGTGATTTTGCATCAATCTCTGCTGGGTCATTCAACAGATCAGCGGTAAAGCCTTCTACGCCTTTCCCTTCTAACGTTGCTGAGAACAGAAGGGTTTGCTTACGCCAGCGACATTCGTTAGATAGGCGATCGACAGTAGGAGCAAAACCCATATCTAGCATACGGTCTGCTTCATCAAGGATTAACCATTCGATTGCACGACAATCAAAACGTTCTGCATCAATGTATTCTTTTAAACGGCCAGGTGTCGCAACCACAATGTCTTGTGTTGTTGCAAGGATGTCGGCGTGCTCTTGGTACTGAACACCACCAGTGATAGTGAAAATGTTGAGTTTGGTATTTTTTGCCAAAGCACGTGCTTGATCGGCAATTTGCATCGCCAGTTCGCGAGTAGGCGTTAGGATCAAAATACGCGCAGGCCCAGGCTTACGACGAGGGAAGTCTTGCAAGTATTGCAATGCTGGCAGGACGAAGGCGGCCGTTTTACCAGTTCCTGTTGGCGCTGACGCTAGAATGTCACGACCGTCCAACGCTTGTGGAATCGCTTCTGCCTGAATTTTTGTTGGGCGTTCGTAACCCATCTCTTCAATGGCTTCAAGTAGGTTTTGGTCTAGATCAAGTTCAGCAAAGGTTCTGATCACAATGAGTTCTCCACAAGCAAAGCTTGGTTAATGGTTCGCCACAACAGCATAGAATACAAAAAGGTCGCACATTATAAAGTGATTGGTGATAAGGATCACATGTTATTTCACATCTTAAGATAAAACTCGCGGGTTAACTGGATGAAATCATCACTATAGCCGTCATTTGAACGGATAATTAAATGTGACGTCTGCAAATCGCAAGGTCGTTTTGACAGTTCAAATAACAATCGGTGTACTGGTTTCTTTTCTGATGGTTGCACACGACAGATCCTCGATAGATACCAACCTTGGTTTAATGCTAGCTCAATGAACTGCTCGCCTTCGGTGATTGGCAACACAAAACTAGCTCTCCCTTCGTCATCAAGCAAATGATAGCAACGCTGTAGCAATGCGTTATGGCCTAGCGTATCAGTGTGCCTCGCGGTTGCACGTTGACTGTGTTTCGATTGCTCGCCGCTGTTGAAGTAGGGCGGGTTACAAATGATGCGTTGGAATGAATGTGTCGGCGTAAAGTGCAGTATGTCGGTGTGATGCACACTTACACGATCTGACCAAGGAGACTGGGCCATATTTTTTTGCGCGGCAGCAACGGCTGTTAATTCGATATCGACCGCGGTTATTTGAGCTTCCGTAAAGCGTTGAGCACACATCAGGGCAAGCAGGCCAGTGCCAGTGCCAATATCGAGAATTTTAGCGTCGTTAGGGCTTTGAATCCAAGCACCAAGCATTACCCCATCTGTGCTGACTGGCATACCACTCTCGCCGCCCTCAATACAAAATTGCTTAAAATTGAAACCTTTAGTTTTCAGTTTTTTGTTCTTCATGATTGTTTTATATTTGCTCAATAATTAAGTGGATTACTCTATTGTTTATTAATTGTATAGATTGTTGTTTTGTTGGTTATTAAATTGTATTGTTAATTGATCGAGATAAAGAACTGGTCTGTTATTTGGATCTGGTTATATCCACTGCTTTTAAGTTTGAAAACTAAATTAATATGGTGTTTTTTTCTTAAAGGTTGCCAAATGATGAGTCTTTCGTCATTATGCGGCGAAAATTTTATAGATTGAACCACGTGTACTTATTGACTTTAGGTATACAAAAAGTGGTCTAAGCATACACAACATTCATTAATTAAAAGACAAGGGTTATCTGTGAAGCAGACGTTAAAACTAACAGATATTATCGCAGTAGGCTTTATGCTATTTGCGTTCTTTTTAGGTGCGGGCAATATTATCTTTCCACCTCTAGCGGGTCAGTTAGCGGGTGAAAACTTAATGCCAGCTATGTTTGGTTTCTTGCTGACAGCGGTAGGTCTACCTCTTATTACTATCGTTGCTATTGCTGTTGCTGGTGGTTCTTGGGATCACTTAACGCAAGATCTTCCGAAAAAAGCAGCGGTTATTATGGCTGCGTTGATCTTCATCATCATCGGTCCTGCGTTTGCTGCGCCTCGTACTGGCCTAGTGGCTTACGAGATGGCGGTGAAACCTTTCTTCCTTGAAGCGTCACAAACGCATCTCACTGCATTTTCAGTGATCTTCTTTATTGCGGCGATGATGTTCTCATGGTTCCAAGGCCGTTTGATCGATCTTATCGGTAAAGTACTGACACCAGCATTGTTCGTTGGTTTGATCATTCTTGCTGTCGCTGTCTTCCTTGATCCTCAGGGCGATATGATTGGCGCGCACGGTGAATACCTAACGCAGCCTCTGACCAAAGGCTTCTTAGAAGGCTACAACACAATGGATACGTTCGCGTCATTGATGTTTGGTATGCTGATGGTTGATGCACTGCGCGGTAAAGGCATTACTGAGCGCTCTGCAACTACTAAATATCTGATCTATGCAGGTTGTATTGCTGCTGCTGGTCTTGCGTTTGTTTACATCTCACTATTTTACTTAGGTGCGACGAGTGCAACGGTTGCTGCTGGTGCTGATAATGGTGGCCTAGTGCTTAGCCAATACGTTCAAGCGTTGTTTGGTCCATACGGTCAAATCGTTCTGTCTGTCATCGTATTGCTAGCGTGTCTGACAACCGCGATTGGCTTGATTTCTGCGTGTTCAGATTTCTTCAGCTCGAAAACACCACTGTCATACAAGCAATGGGTACTGATTAATGGTTCTGTTTGTGCATTGGTTGCAAACGTTGGTCTTGCACAGCTGATTTCTCTGTCAGTGCCAGTATTGTTTGCGCTGTACCCTGTGGCGATTGCGTTGGTTGCACTAACATTTGTGCGCAGCAAACTGCCAAATCCACGTTTTGCTTACCGCGCGGTACTGCTTGTATCTCTGTTGTTTGCGTTGGTTGATGCGGCAAAAGTATCGGGTATTGATGTTTCTGCGTTTAACATGTTGCCACTATTCGAAGTCGGCATGGGTTGGGTGCTTCCAACATTTGCGGCTATCGTGTGCATGTTCTTCATCGCGAAACCTCGCCCAGAACTAGCACAAGAAACCGCGTAATCACTTCGCGTTATCAAGATAATAAAAAGCCCGATGAATTACTTCATCGGGCTTTTTACTTTTTAATGATTACGTGTTTGCGCTATTAAAGCGTGTCGTGGAATTCCACAAGAACTTGTTCACACCATTTTTCGATGCGTTCATCACTCAGTTCGTACTGTGAGTCTTCATCTAACGCAAGTCCAACAAACTTGCTGCCATCTTCGATCAATGCTTTCGATGCTTCAAATTCGTAGCCTTCATTTGGCCAGTAACCGATAAAGGTTGCGCCTGTGGCTTGTAATTCATCGTGAAGTAAGCCCATCGCATCTAAATACCACTCTCCGTAACCTTCTTGGTCACCCAGGCCAAACAGCGCTACAACTTTGCCTTTCAGTGGCGTGGTCGCGATGTCTTGCCAAATCGCGTTCCAATCTTCTTGAATTTCACCAAAATCCCAAGTTGAGATGCCAAGGAGTAATAAGTCGTAGTCCGCCATTAGTGATAACGGTGTCTCTTTCACATTGTGAATGTCGACAAGGTCTTCACCAATAAGGGTACGAATTTTCTCTGCTGCCATTTCGGTGTAGCAGGTCGTTGAGCCGTAAAAGAGTCCGATTTTCATTATATTCGTCGTTATTTGTGTTGCTGTTGTGGAAGATTCTAACCATAAATTGAGGAAGATTGCAGCGAATATCCTATGTGGGATGATTTTTTATGGTATTGGATTGGCAGGTGCTTTAATCTAAATACTGTAAATATAAACAGATAAGGAAGCATTCATGACGGCACAACAGCCTGTCAATCAACAAGATTTTTCGCTTGTTGAGCAATTCTTAGATGCGATGTGGATGGAGCGTGGTCTATCAGAGAACACGTTGGCTTCCTACCGAAACGATTTAATGAAGCTGCTCGTGTGGATGGAAAAACATCGATACCGTCTTGATTTTATCAGTTTGTCTGGCTTGCAAGAATATCAAAGCCACCTTGTAGACTTAGATTACAAACAGACGTCCCGTGCGCGTATGTTGTCGGCTATTCGTCGTTTATTTCAATACCTGCATCGTGAGAAGGTGCGCGCTGATGACCCGAGTGCGCTCTTGGTTAGCCCTAAACTGCCACAACGTTTACCCAAAGATATTAGTGAAGAGCAAGTGGACGCGTTGCTCGAAGCGCCAGACCCGAATGACCCTATAGAATTGCGCGATAAAGCGATGCTAGAGCTACTCTACGCGACAGGGTTGCGTGTGACAGAGCTCGTCAGTTTGACCATGGAAAATGTTAGCTTGCGCCAAGGGGTGGTGCGCGTGACTGGTAAAGGTGGTAAAGAACGCCTGGTTCCTATGGGGGAAAACGCGGTCGATTGGATCGAGACGTTCATTCAACAAGGGCGCCCTGCGTTACTTGGTGATACATCATCTGATATTGTTTTTCCTAGTAAACGCGCAAGACAGATGACTCGTCAGACGTTTTGGCACCGTATTAAATACTATGCTTTGATAGCAGGGATTGATACTGATCAGCTGTCGCCGCACGTACTGCGTCATGCCTTTGCCACGCATTTATTGAACTATGGCGCAGATCTCAGGGTCGTACAGATGCTTTTAGGACATAGTGACTTATCGACCACGCAAATTTATACTCACGTGGCGACTGAACGATTGAAGCAGATCCACAGTCAACACCACCCAAGAGCATAACAATGGTTAGATTCATCCATGTCCTCTTGGAAAAACGATTTTACATTAAGGTGAATTTCATGAGCGTATTACGCCGACTAACTCTGCTGACTTTACCATTTTTTGTTACCGCTTGTGGTGCAGAAGAAAGTCAGGCTCAAACGGAGACTCCTGCGCAACAAGTGGCGCCAGCTGCACAAAGCGGCTTTGATGAAGCAGCATTAAAAACTAAGTTCTCAAAGCTTGGTTTATCTATCGTTGATATTCAACCATCAGACGTCGCTGGCTTATTGGAAATTCAAACCAATGGCGGGATCCTGTTTGCTTCAAATGATGGTAGCCATTTTATCGCCGGTACGCTTTATGCCATTAATGATGATGGCAGTTACAAAGATGTCATAGCAGAGCGTCAAGCGCCGCTTAACGCCGAGAAAATTGCGCAGTTCTCCGATAGCATGATCGAATACAAAGCCGACGATGAAAAGTACGTTGTGACCGTATTCACCGATATCACATGTGGTTACTGTGTGCGTCTGCATAGCCAAATGCAAGGCTATAATGATCTAGGTATTACAGTGCGTTACATGGCTTACCCTCGCCAAGGTGCAACTGGCCCTGTGGCAGAACAAATGGCAACGATTTGGTGTGCTGAAGATCCGGCGTCGGCAATGCACAACGCGAAAGTGAATCGTACATTTGATAACCCTGCGAAAGACCTGAAACAGTGTAAAGAAACCATCCAGGCGCATTACAATCTAGGTCGCCAATTGGGTATTTCTGGTACGCCAGCAATCTTCTTACCGAATGGCGAAATGGTTGGTGGCTACCTACCACCTGCAGAGCTATTGAAACGTTTAAAGCAACTATAATCCTTTAGGAGCAGAGCCGGCAAAGTTGTCGGCTCTTTCAAGCATGATAGAAATTCAACGACGTCCTGAACCAGATCTTTCCCTTCTTCCTGATTCCATACCTCCGATTCTTAAACGTATCTACATCAACCGTGGGATAACGGATCTTTCACAATTAGAAACGTCGGCCCGTGGGTTGCATTCATATCAAAAACTCGGGGGGATTGAGCAAGCTGTCGATCTTTTGTTTCAGGCGATAAAAGAACAAAAACGCATCATCGTTGTCGGTGATTTTGACGCTGATGGCGCGACAAGCTCAGCATTATCAGTGCTCGCGCTGCGTATGCTTGGTAGTCACAATGTGGATTACCTAGTGCCAAATCGTTTTGAAGACGGTTATGGGTTAAGCCCAGAAGTCGTTGACCAAGCCTTAGAGCTTGGCGCTGAGATGATCATGACGGTGGATAACGGCGTCTCATCAATCGAAGGCGTGCGTTACGCAAAAGAAAATGGCATTACTGTGCTCGTTACCGATCACCACTTACCAGGACAAGTGTTGCCTGATGTGGATGCAATGGTGAACCCAAACCTTGAGAGCTGTAGCTTTCCATCTAAAGCGCTTGCGGGTGTAGGGGTCGCGTTTTATCTCATGATGGCACTATGCGTTCATATGCGAAAACACAATTGGTTTGCAGAACAGGGGATGCAAGAGCCCAAGTTGATGGAATTGATTGACCTTGTTGCACTGGGTACCGTCGCCGACGTCGTTCCATTGGATGAAAACAACCGCATTCTTGTACACCAAGGCTTGCAACGTATTCGTGCGGGCAAAGCGCGTCCCGGCATCCAAGCATTAATTGAGGTCGCGAAGCGCGATGCGCGTCGTTTAGTTGCGTCTGACTTTGGCTTTGCTTTAGGTCCACGTATTAACGCAGCAGGCCGTCTTGATGACATGTCTTTCGGTGTTGAACTGCTGATGTGTAACAACATCCACGCTGCTCGTCGCATGGCAAGTGAATTGGATGGCTTGAACCAAACTCGTAAAGAGATTGAAGAAGGCATGAAGCAAGAAGCGATGGCTTTCTGTGAGCGCCTTCAGTTTGGTGAAGGCAATGAGCTTCCTTATGGCCTAGCCTTGTTCCAACGTGATTGGCATCAAGGTGTGATTGGTATTTTGGCTTCGCGTATTAAAGAGAAGTTTCACCGTCCAGTCATTGCATTTGCTGATGGCGGAGAAGGGACGATTAAAGGCTCGTGTCGTTCTATTCCGGGGCTACACATGCGCGATGCGTTGGATTTCATCGACACGCAAAACCCGGGTTTGATCATCAAGTTTGGTGGACACGCCATGGCAGCAGGCTTAACGATTAAAGAGCAGGATTTTGAGCGTTTCAGTCGTTTGTTTGATGAAGTGGTAAAAAAGGAACTCGATGAAGCGGCGCTAAAAGGCGTGATCATGTCAGATGGTGAACTTAAGCCGGAAGAGTTCTCTATGCATGTTGCTGAACAGCTGCGATCGGGTGGCCCTTTTGGACAAGCCTTCCCTGAACCAATCTTTGATGGTGAGTTTAAAGTACTGCATCAAAAGCTGGTGGGTGAGAAGCATCTTAAATTGATGTTAGAGCCGCTTTATAAAGGTCACCCTACCAATGTGATGATCGACGGCATTGCATTCAATGTTGATCTACGCCGATGGCCAGATGCATCGGTTAAAACAGTACGTCTCGCGTATAAGCTGGATGTGAATGAATTTCGTGGTAATCAATCATTGCAATTGATGATCGACCATATCGAAGCTAAGTAATACCTAGATTAACCTTTCTTATAGAGTACGGTTGCCCCTAAGTGGGCGTAAAATTTTATGACCGTGCTCTCTCTCACCGCAATCTGATTTCTCATCCGAAATTTTCCTGTATCTCGGTCACATTTTTCAGTAGAATTTCTCGGTTAAATTCTATTCTAAAATGTTGAGTAAACATGTTTGAAATCAATCCAATTAAAAACCGTCTGCAGGACGTGTCTCAGCGCACAAATGTCCTGAGGGGGTATCTTTGACTATGACGCGAAGAAAGAGCGTCTAGAAGAAGTCAACGCAGAACTTGAACAACCAGATGTATGGAACGAACCTGAGCGTGCGCAAGCACTGGGTAAAGAGCGTGCATCACTAGAAGTGGTTGTTGAAACCATTGATCAACTAGAGCAAGGTGTGGAAGATGTAGAAGGTCTTCTTGAGCTGGCTGTAGAAGAAGAAGATCAAGAAACATTTGACGAAATTGAACCAGAACTTGCTGAGTTGGAAGAGAAGCTAGAAAAGCTTGAATTCCGTCGTATGTTCTCTGGCGACCACGATAGCTCTGATTGTTACATCGATTTGCAAGCTGGCTCTGGTGGTACAGAAGCACAAGACTGGACTAACATGCTGCTGCGTATGTACCTACGTTGGGCAGAAGCGAAGGGCTTCAAAGCTGAAGTGATTGAAGTCTCTGAAGGTGAAGTCGCGGGTCTTAAGTCGGCAACAGTTCGCATCTCTGGTGAGTATGCGTACGGTTGGTTACGCACTGAAACGGGCGTCCATCGTCTTGTTCGTAAATCTCCGTTCGATTCAGGCGGTCGTCGCCATACGTCATTTGCTTCTGCGTTCATCTATCCAGAGATTGATGAAAACATCGACATCGACATTAATCCTTCCGACCTACGTATTGACGTTTACCGTGCGTCAGGCGCAGGTGGTCAGCACGTAAACACCACAGAATCTGCGGTACGTATTACGCACGTACCCACGAACACAGTGGTTCAGTGTCAGAATGACCGTTCTCAACATAAGAACAAAGATCAGGCAATGAAACAGCTTCGAGCGAAGCTATTTGAGCTTGAATTGCAAAAGCAAAATGCGGAAAAACAAGCTAATGAAGACGCTAAGTCTGACATTGGCTGGGGTAGCCAGATCCGTTCTTACGTATTGGATGACTCACGTATTAAGGACCTCCGTACGGGCATTGAAAACCGTAATACTCAAGCGGTTCTTGATGGCGATCTGGACAAATTTATTGAAGCTAGCCTGAAATCAGGTCTATAAAGCTTTTCACCGACAAAAACAGGATACATCGAAAATGACTGATGCTGTTCAAAACGAAACTGTACTAGAAGAAAATAAGCTGATTGCTGAACGCCGCGCTAAACTGGATGCAATCCGAAAGAGCTGCAAAGCGAACGGCCATCCAAACGACTTCCGTCGTGACGCACTAGCGGGCGACCTTCAGAAAGAGTTCGGTGAAAAGACGAAGGAAGAGCTAGAAGAGCTTAACCACGTAGTAGCAATCGCTGGCCGTATCATGGCTAAACGTGGTCCATTCTTGGTAATTCAAGAAACTTCTGGCCGTATCCAAGCTTATGCTGACAAAGCGGTTCAAAAAGTACTTAAAGAAAAATACCAAGGTCTAGATATCGGTGACATCATCGGTGTTAAAGGTGCACTTCATAAGTCTGGTAAGGGTGACCTATACGTGAACATGGAAGAGTACGAGTTGCTAACCAAAGCACTACGTCCACTTCCAGAAAAGTTCCACGGTCTAACTGACCAAGAGATGCGTTACCGCCAACGTTACGTTGACCTGATCGTTAACGAAGACTCTCGTCAAGCGTTCGTAGTACGTTCTAAAGTAATGTCTGCAATCCGCAACTTCATGATCTCTAAGCAGTTCATGGAAGTTGAAACGCCAATGATGCACGTTATCCCTGGCGGTGCGAGTGCGCGTCCATTCATCACGCACCACAACGCACTAGACATGCCAATGTACCTACGTATCGCGCCAGAGCTATACCTGAAGCGTCTAGTTGTTGGTGGTTTTGATCGCGTATTCGAAATCAACCGTAACTTCCGTAACGAAGGCCTTTCTCCACGCCACAACCCAGAATTCACAATGATGGAATTCTACATGGCGTACGCAGACTACAAAGATCTGATGGACCTAACTGAAGAACTACTAAGCTCAGTGGCGCAAGAAGTTCTAGGTTCAACGTCAATGCCTTACGGTGATGAAACGGTTGAGTTTGGTGGTACTTACACTCGTATGAGCATGTTCGAAGCAATCAAGCACTACAACCCAGACCACGCGCAAATCCAAGCGCTAACAGAAGAAGACCTACAAAACCGGGATCTAATGGTTTCTATCGCGAAATCTGTTCACGTTGAAGTAGAACCTTTCTGGACATGTGGTCAGCTTCTTGAAGAGATCTTTGGTGAAACAGCAGAACCTAAGCTAATGCAGCCTACGTTCATCACTGGCTACCCAGCAGATATCTCTCCACTAGCTCGTCGTAGCGATGACAACCCGTTCTTTACAGACCGCTTTGAATTCTTTATCGGAGGCCGTGAAGTAGCGAACGGTTTCTCAGAGCTTAACGATGCTGAAGACCAAGATGCACGCTTTAAAGCACAGGTTGAAGCGAAAGAGTCTGGTGACGACGAAGCAATGTTCTACGATGCAGACTACATCACTGCTCTAGAGCACGGCCTACCGCCAACAGCAGGCCAAGGTATCGGTATCGACCGTTTGGTTATGCTACTGACTAACACGCACACTATCCGTGACGTGATCCTATTCCCTGCAATGCGCCCGCAAGCGTAATTCGATAGGATGAGTAAAAAACCACCTTCGGGTGGTTTTTTTTTGCCTTTTAGTTAAGCTAATTCAAGTTGTTGCATTTGCTTTTAATGGGATATGCAAATAAACATTCGCCAAATCTCAATCTATTGCATAGTCTTAATACTGAGACAGACGTGAGGGGGCGGAGTCTCGATAATGTTACCCGCTCGCAAAGATAAGTTTGTGGCACAAAATTTCTATTAACAATGAAAAAGGGTTAGAGAATGGCTGGGCAGTTTAAGATGGATTCCATCCCGGGATCGCTTGTGGTAGTTGGCGGTACTTATGAGCCTTGGTTATCGGTACTGGAGCAAGTGGGCTGGAAGTGTCACCAAGTAGGTGATTTACGCAAAGCTAATACGCTGTTAGAAGATATTGGTCCATGTATCGGTATTGTTGATCTCAGCCATGACGAGTTCAGCTTGAATGGTTTGGCGAACTTAGTCAGCTCTCACAAACACGTACGTTGGTTAGCGTTTATTCGTGAATCTCAGCTTGGCACTGACACCATATGCCAGTTCATTGTTAACTTTTGTATCGATTTTTTCACAGCGCCGATCCCAGATGCACAGTTATTAAGCACAATAGGTCACCAGCTTGGCATGCTTAAGTTGGAGAAAAAAGTTTGGCCTAGTTTTGGTAGCAGTTTAGATATGGGTTTGATCGGTGAATCTATCCCGATGAAACGTTTACGCGATCAAGTGAAGCGCATTGGTCCAACGGACGTCAGTATTCTGATTTCTGGGGAAAGTGGGACTGGTAAAGAGGCGGTTGCTAGGGCCATCCATAAAGTCTCTTCACGCTCTCATAAACCGTTTATGGCAATTAACTGTCGCGCACTCAATGAACAACGTTTCCAAGCTGAAGTATTTGGTATTAACGCCGATGAAGATATGGAAGCATGCCTGCTTGAACAAGCAGATGGAGGCACCGTGTTGTTTAACGACATTCTTACCATTTCAAAAGAGCAGCAAATGAATCTGCTGAGATTCTTGCAAGAGGGCACCATTGATACCAAAGATGGCGTAAAAGCGGTTAACGTACGCATTCTTGCTGCTAACTCGTCAGATGTTGAAAAAGCTTTGATTGACGGTGACTTCAATGAAGAACTTTACCATTACATCAACGTTCTGCGCATCAATGTCCCTAGCTTGAAAGAACGTGCGAGTGACATCGCATTGCTGGCTCGTTTCTACTTACAAGAGTTCTCAAAAGAGTACAACTCGCAAGCAAAAAGCTTTTCTGAGGATGCATTCAAGGCACTGACACGTTATTTCTGGCCTGGAAATGTGCGTGAGCTGATGAACCAAGTGAAGCGAGCGGTATTAATGTCCGACAGCGTAATGATTGAAGAGCATCACTTAGATTTACCTCAACGTAATGACTCAAAGCGCAGCTTGAAATCAATCCGAGAGAAGAGTGAACGTGATGCGTTGCTGGTTGTTTTGGAATCTCATTCTGGTCAAGTTTCAAATGCGGCGAAAGAGCTCGGAGTTTCGCGTGCAACCATGTATCGACTACTTAATAAACATAACTTGATTTCCGAACAAGCCATGTAGTTGGCCTTTCCCTGTGTCAAATAGGCGAATAAATACAATAAAAGAGAGTGGCCACAGAGCCGCTCTTTTTATTTTTTGTTTGGTTTGATTTATAAAATCCGCAAATTTATATATTCCTCAGGTGAATATGTTATACATAAAAGTATATGAAACTAAATTGCGGTGTATTGATTTGTTTTTAATCAAAAAGGCAAAAAATGTTTGATATATATTCATCAAAGCTTACAATTTAACCGTAACTCAATGAGTTATACCTTTCATAAACGGATTAATTTTTAGCTAGGAGGCGCAAGATGAAACATTACGTTGTTAACACCACTGCTTGCGCTGACCGTATGCCTATCGCTCCGATAACCCTTAAATCGGATGATACCAATACCACTGGCTCACAAGATAAAAATTAATCCGTAACCTATCATATTTATTGCTAGGCTGCGGGAAAGTAGCGGCTTAGTATCAACAGAATATTTCTGTTCATTTTACGCACTATTTTTCCCAGTCGAATACATCGATAATCGGAGAAAATATTATGCGTCACTCTATTTACTTACAATTGGCCACTTTGCTATTGAAAGCAGACCTTAAACGCGAAGAAAAGCAATGGCAGCGAACCATACGCCGAACTGCTCATGATATTCCATGGACGAATGTCCATCTATTGAGGGATATTGGTTTAGATCGCGATGGGCGTTCTACACGTGCCAATGTTCCGGATGCAGTAAAAGTTGAACGTCGAGTTCGTCACCTTCGTCGAGTCTTAACGTCGCGAATAATGACGTAATCGTTAGCGTGTTGGGCTGACTGAGTTGCTAACGAGTCATTCAACACGCTTAACTTTTTATATGAATTATGACTTCATTGGATAAACAGCTGATCTTGAAGATCAGCTGTTTTCGTTTGAAGGTGGTACTGTTAAGGGCAAGGATTCGAGTAAGTTGTACCTATTGCTTGAATTTCAGTAAGTAGTTCGTCGCTAAGTTGCAAATCAATACTGTCGATATTGGCTTTTAATTGGTCTAGGTTTGTTGCTCCTATAATGTTAGAAGCAACAAATGGACGCTGATTGACAAACGCGAGCGCCATTTGTGCAGGGTTTAGACCATGCTCTTGAGCTAAATTGACGTAAGCTTCGGTCGCTTTAACACCTTGTGGAGTGAAGTAGCGCGCAAAACGCTCCCACTTAGTGCATCGAGCGCCTTCAGGTTTTGCCCCGTTTAGGTATTTACCACTCAGGCAGCCAAATGCCAAAGGAGAGTAGGCAAGTAACTGAACGCCTTCGTAATGGCTGATTTCAGACAAGCCAACTTCGAAGCTGCGGTTCAATAAGTTATATGGGTTTTGAATGGAGACAATTCTTGGCAAATCGTGTTTTTCTGCCAAACGCAGTAGCGACATCACCCCCCACGGCGTCTCGTTGGATACGCCGATATAGCGCACTTTACCTGCATTCACTAATTCAGTAAGCGCTTCCAACGTTTCAATTAACGTGACTTCTTCTTGTTTGTCAGGGTATGGGTAGTTGAGTTGACCAAAGCAGTTGGTTTGACGCTGCGGCCAATGTAGTTGGTACAAATCGACATAATCGGTTTGTAGACGATTAAGGCTGTCATCAATTGCTGTATGGATGTGGCGACGATTAAGGCTCATGTTGTCTCTAATGTGAGGAACATTGCGAGGGCCTGCCACTTTTGTTGCCAGTACTACTTTTTCTCTTTTGCCGCTTTTTGCCAACCAATTACCGATGTATTGCTCGGTAAGCCCTTGTGTTTCCGAGTTTGGCGGTACAGGGTACATCTCAGCGGTATCGATGAAGTTCACCCCATGATCGAGGGCAAAGTCGAGCTGTTCAAAGGCGTCCTTTTCTGTGTTTTGCTCGCCAAACGTCATAGTGCCGAGGCAGATTTTACTGATCTCAAGTGATGAGTGCGGTAGTTTTGTGTATTGCATATCACGTCCTTGAAGAGTTACCGACTAAATAAGTGACTCCAATATAGGGGATTTTTAGCCGCAATCGCAAATGATTTACGTATAAAGGAAGAGCAAACTCGAAAGCTACAGTTAGCCTAACTACACTTAAATGATCGTGTGAAGGAGGTATGTTATGCAGAAGCATCAATTGGACATGTGGCTACATGGTCCACATAAAGATACTTATAAAACCCCCAAAGTATTTGTGATTGGGTGTTCTGATGTCTCTGACTATCTTTTAGCTGTGGAGTACAAGCATCAACTTGAGCCGATTAAAGACGGTGAAGACCCGATACATTTTGGCTCTCTAGACTTAGTAAAAGAAGAACTATTGAGGCTAGGGGTCGATAAAGCGTATTTAAGGCTGCGCAATGCGTATGACGAATGTGGCACTGAAGAGGCAGCCTCATACTGCGATATTGAGTTATCGCTCGTGACGCACTAAATAGCTGATATGGTTTTATTCTGGTTGAGTGTTAATGTAGTGCTTGAGTAAGATCTGTTCAGTAAACTGTGTTCTAAGGTAAAAGCCTCGGGGCAGAGTTTTCATCGGCTTACCATTTGAGTTGTATGCTTCGGTGAGCGCTTTTGCATTTGCGGCTTTAGGGCGAAGATGCAGCGCTTCTCCGTGTCTGGCGGAAATTTGATCAAATCTTCCCAAGACGATCATCTCCATTAACTCTTCCCAGTCATTTCGCAAAATCCGTTCTTCTTCTTCATCTGGTGACCAAATGAGTGGACTGCCCACACGTCTTTCAGCGAGTGGGATTTCTCGTTCTCCTTCTACGGGTACCCAAAGCACACGAGATAGCTTGTTTCGAACATGACTTGTTTCCCATGTAAGACCATGAACACCAGTGAGGGGGGCCACAGAAACAAAGGTTGTTTCTAAAGGTTTGCCAGAGTAACTGATCGGAATACTTTTCAACTCGATCCCTAGTTTTGCGAAATCTTGTTGAGGTTTACTGCCAGCTGGAGCGCCCAAGTGCCATTCGAGTAATTGACCCACCCAACCTTTATCACGTTTTAAGTTTTCAGGAACAATCATATTCGCCTCGGCGGCCAACTCAGCAAAACAGAGTCCTGCCATATCATGCGCTCGTTCCAATAGCTCTGCTTCTGTTTGTGGTTCTGGTTTCATAGTTACAAGGTGGTATTACAAAAAATATAGTTTATCAAACTCCGACCAAATCTACTGTTTAAGATTTCACCGAGGCGGTGTAAGAACGATCAATTCATAACTTATCCACAGGTGGAGGAGGTGTTGATAAGATCCTGGCGGGATCTGTATGAATAAACAGGGGTTAAAATGCATTTTTGGGGTTGATTTTGTTGTAATCATCTAAACGAATAGCAGGTGAGTGTGGATAAATAGCCTGTTGGTGGATCTTTGACCGATCTGAGTTTGGTGAAAAGATCATCAAGAAACTGAAGATCGAATTATCGTTGTTTTTAAAAATAAATACTTTTTTATCAATGTTTTATGTTTATTTTTTTGTTTCTTCATCTGTTTTGCTTTTGATGGGATTGAACTGAATTACTCATTTGAATTGAATTCTTCACAAAGTTATTCACAGAAAAGGTGAATAAATGTGGGCAATGTCTCACTCTTGTGTTGATAAGGTATGGTTTGATTAAAAGATATCCAAAAATGGTGAAAAGGTAATAAATCTTGCTCATATCACATCAGTAAGTTTGCTAGTAATGGGGATATGTGGAAAAATCACGGTAATAAAAAATTTATTCATAGAGGTTAGCCAGTGATAGATGGCGATGGTTACCGACTTAATGTTGGTATTGTGATATGTAATAACCATGGTCAGGTCTTCTGGGCTAAACGATACGGGCAACACTCATGGCAATTTCCACAAGGTGGGATTGACGAAGGTGAAACCCCTGAACAAGCCATGTTCAGGGAGTTATACGAAGAAGTCGGTTTAACGAAAAAAGACGTTAAGATCATTGCAACAAGTCGTCATTGGTTAAGATATAAGCTACCAAAGCGATTGGTGCGTTGGGACTCCAAGCCTGTTTGTATCGGCCAAAAACAGAAATGGTTTCTGCTGAGATTAGAATGCGATGAGTCTCGCATTAATATGCAACGCGGAAAATCCCCTGAATTTGATGGTTGGCGCTGGGTAAGTTACTGGTATCCAGTTAGGCAAGTTGTTTCTTTCAAGCGAGATGTTTATCGACGAGCGATGAAAGAATTTGCATCCTTAGCCATGCCTTTTCGAGAGAGAAAAGCGAAAGGGAAAAGAAAAAAGCAACGTAGAGGATAATCATGCTCAGTCAGCTAAGGGAAATAGTTGAGAAAGTCTCCAGGGTCGATGATGTGCATCTGGCACTCGATATATTGGTGAAAGAGACTTGTGCTGCCCTTAGTACTGAGTGCTGTACTATCTATCTTGCTAATGAAGAAATGCAGCGCCTTGAGTTAATGGCAACTCAAGGCCTTATTTTTGAAGGTGATAGTATTCATATCAACTTCAATGAAGGCTTGGTTGGGTTGGTAAAACGAAGCGCTGAACCCCTTAACCTTGCCGAAGCCTCAAAACACCCCGAGTTCAAATTCTTTCCTCAACTCGGCGAACAGATTTACCACTCTTTTTTAGCTACTCCAATCATTCATCGTAAACAAGTTTTAGGTGTGTTGGTGATCCAACAAAAAACGCCGCGCTTGTTTAGTGAAATGGAAGAATCGTTTCTTGTTACCTTATCCGCTCAGTTAGCGGTGCTCATTGCACATGCGCAGAATCTTGGGCATTGGCAGTTAGCATCTAAACCCACGGTATTAAAAGGTTTGCCTGCGTCTACTGGTGTCGCGATTGGAGAGTTTTGGTTCGACAATACCCAGCCGAGTTTATCGGATGTTTTCCCTTCGTCCACGTTAGATAAGGAACGCGAGCACGAGACATTACTGGTGGCCATAGAGCGAGCGTTAAATGACTTTCGCCGTATGCGGAAAAAGCTGGACAGTGAAATCAACAAAGATGCGCTGGCGATCTTCGATCTGTTTACTCACTTACTGAATGATCCGATGCTTCGCGGTGATTTGAAGAAGCAGATTGAAAAAGGAGATAGGGCAGACTGGGCGTTACGCCAAGTTGTAGAGTCATACTCGAATCGATTTGCAAGAATGTCGGATGTATACATGCGTGAAAGAGCGCAAGATATCCGAGAGTTAGGGCAAAGGCTGCTCTATTTTCTGCACAACAGTGAGCAAGAAAATTCTGCAATTGATCGTCCCATTATTTTGGTGGCGAACGAACTCACTGCCACCTTGCTCGCTTCTGTACCCAAAGAGTTTTTGTTAGCCGTCGTATCATTAGAGGGAGGCGCAAACTCTCACGCTGCCATTTTATCTCGAGCTCTTGGGGTCCCTGCAGTCATGGGCGCCAACATTAATCCGGATGTGGTGAATGGCAAACTCGGGATAGTCGACGGCTATACGGGTGAGATCTTCTTAGAGCCAAACCGCCAGTTGTTGCGAGAGTATCGCAGCTTAGTAAGCGAAGAGTCTGAACTGTTTGCCATGGTAAACAAGGACCTCGCACTCCCTGCGGTTACGCAAGATAATCACCATATCGAAATTATGCTGAATGCGGGACTCAGTGCAGACAGTAATATTGCCATCAACACAGGTGTTGATGGTGTTGGGTTGTACCGAACTGAGATTGCATTTTTACTTCAGCATCACTTTCCTTCGGAAGATGAGCAGTATCATCAATACCAAGCAATACTTAACAGCTATCCGAATCAACGAGTAGTGATGCGTACTTTGGATATTGGTGGTGACAAACCTTTGCCGTATTTGCCCATCGAAGAAGATAATCCGTTTCTAGGCTGGCGTGGCATTCGTTTTACATTGGATCATCCAGACATTTTCTTGATCCAGCTGCGTGCAATGTTAAGAGCGAGTGCAGAAAGCGGAAACTTAAGTATCTTATTGCCAATGGTGTCAGGGGTAAAAGAGCTAGACGATGCCATTAGCTTGATTAATCAAGCTCACAGCGAAGCCGTTTTGCTTGATGATAGAATTCAATTCCCACAAATTGGGGTCATGATTGAAGTACCATCGATGGTGTATCTGTTGCCAACGATTGCTCACCGTGTTGATTTTGTTTCTGTCGGGACAAACGATTTAACTCAGTATTTATTAGCGGTAGATAGGAACAATTCGCGCGTAGCGGATGTCTATGAATCTATGCATCCTGCGGTACTGTTAGCGCTTAAGCAAATCCATGAGGTGTGTGATAAATATCAGGTGCCCGTGTGTATTTGTGGTGAGCTAGCGGGTGATCCATTTGGCGCTCTTCTCTTACTTGGGTTAGGGTATACCAGTTTGAGTATGAACACCTCCAATGTGGCTAAGGTGAAATATTTGATTCGTCATAGCCAACAAGAAGAATTAGAAAAATTAGCGGAGCAAGCAATGACAAAGTCCTATGGGGAGGACATTCATCAAATGATGCATGACTTCTTCATTCAACAGGGCTTTGCGGGCTTTATCCGTGCAGGTAAAAAGTAGGAAATCGTGACCGTCTCTTTATTTTTGTTATTGTTGGCGCTAGGCGCTTTTGTGGGTGTGATGGCGGGGTTACTCGGTATCGGTGGTGGTTTGATTGTTGTTCCTGCCTTGTTGTATTTGCTTCCTCTTGCTGGGATCTCTCCAGAAATGAGTATGCACATGGCCTTAGCCACTTCGTTAGCGAGTATTATTGTCACGTCTGGCTCATCGGCGATGAATCACCTTAAGCTCGGCAATGTCGATATGTTTGTCGTAAAATGGTTGATGCCTGGTGTGGTCATTGGTGGCTTTGTTGGTGCCAATATTGCTGAGTGGATCCCTACACACTATTTGCCGAAAGTGTTTGGTGTCATTGTTCTTTGCCTGTCAGTACAAATGTTTCGTTCCATTAAAGTTACGAGCAGTAAACCTATGCCGAGCAGCCCTGTGACTGTAGTTTACGGCACGGGAATTGGTGTCGTATCAAGCCTTGCTGGTATTGGTGGTGGCTCACTGTCGGTACCATTTTTAAATAAACATGGGATAGAGATGCGTAAAGCGGTGGGCTCATCCTCCGTTTGTGGTTGCGTGATTGCTATTTCTGGTATGATCGGCTTCATCTTACATGGCTATAAAGTGGAAGGCTTACCTTCATACAGTATTGGCTATGTTTATCTTCCCGCTTTATTAGCGATTGCTATGGCCTCGATGCTCACAACAAAAGTGGGTGCGAAGCTCGCAACTAACCTTCCAACTGCGGTATTAAAAAAGATATTCGCGGTGTTCTTAATGTTTGTTGCAGCGACCATGCTGCTCTAAGTTTGTACCCAAGTCATTCTCGCTGAACCAAGCATCTAGAGGTTACTTGGGTATATTTATTTTGTTGTGATAAGAAGAGAATGATTTATGTCTCAGGGATATATTGAATTTCCCAATATTGATCCGGTTTTAATCTCTATTGGTCCTGTTTCGGTTCGTTGGTACGGTTTGATGTACCTTGTTGGCTTTATGTTTGCTCTATGGTTAGCGAACCGACGTGCGGATAAGCCTGGAAGTGGTTGGACACGAGAGCAGGTTTCTGATTTGTTGTTCGCAGGCTTCCTTGGCGTGGTGATTGGTGGCCGTGTAGGCTACGTGCTTTTCTACAATTTTGAGCTCTTCCTGGCTGACCCTTTGTATCTATTTAAAGTGTGGACCGGTGGTATGTCTTTCCACGGGGGCTTACTGGGTGTGATTACTGCGATGTTCTGGTATGCACACAAAAACGGGCGAACTTTCTTCGGTGTTGCTGACTTTATCGCGCCGCTTGTGCCATTTGGTTTGGGTATGGGGCGTTTAGGTAACTTCATGAACAGCGAGTTGTGGGGCCGAGTAACGGATGTGCCTTGGGCGATCGTTTTCCCAAATGGCGGTCCACTGCCACGTCATCCATCACAGCTTTATGAAATGGCGCTTGAAGGTATCGTCCTTTTCTTCATTTTGAATTGGTTCATCAAGAAACCTCGTCCTCTAGGTTCTGTTTCAGGACTCTTTCTTGCGGGTTACGGAACCTTCCGTTTCCTAGTAGAATACGTGCGCGAACCAGACGCTCATTTGGGGTTATTCGGTGGCTTTATTTCCATGGGACAGATTTTATCCCTGCCAATGGTGGTTATCGGTGTCCTCATGATGGTTTGGGCATACAAACGTGGTCATTACAAAGACGAATTACCACAAAAGACGAAGTAAGGTATTGGTGTGAAACAGTATTTAGATTTGTGTCAACGCATCGTTGACCAAGGTGTTTGGGTTGAAAATGAGCGTACAGGCAAGCGCTGCCTGACCGTAATCAACGCGGATTTAACCTACGATGTTGCGAACAATCAATTTCCGTTGGTCACCACACGTAAAAGTTTTTGGAAAGCGGCCGTTGCAGAGCTATTAGGGTATATTCGTGGTTACGATAATGCGGAAGATTTTCGTAAGCTGGGCACGAAAACCTGGGATGCCAATGCCAACCTAAATGATGCCTGGTTGAATAACCCATACCGTAAAGGCGAAGACGACATGGGCCGTGTCTATGGGGTTCAAGGGCGCGCCTGGGCGAAACCTGATGGTGGTCATGTTGACCAACTACGTAAGATAGTGGATGACTTAACGCGTGGTGTTGATGATCGCGGTGAAATCTTGAACTTCTACAACCCGGGTGAGTTCCACATGGGGTGCTTGCGTCCTTGTATGTACAGTCACCATTTTTCATTGCTGGATGATACGCTTTACCTGAATAGTACTCAGCGTTCGTGTGATGTACCGCTTGGCTTAAACTTCAATATGGTTCAAGTTTACGTGTTCTTGGCGATTATGGCGCAAATTACGGGCAAGAAACCTGGTCAGGCATTTCATAAGATTGTGAATGCTCACATTTATGAAGATCAGCTTGAACTGATGCGCGATGTTCAGTTGAAGCGTGAGCCATTAAAAGCGCCGACGTTCCATATCAACCCAGAGATTAAATCTCTAGAAGATTTGGAAACATGGGTCACACTGGATGACTTTTGGGTTGAAGGGTACGAGCATCACGATCCTATTCGTTACCCATTCTCAGTGTAACGAGTATCGTTCTTCAAGATATAGAAAAAGCTCCGAATGGAGCTTTTTTCTTTTTTGTACTTAGAAGGTATTATTTTAGTGCACTGACAATATAACGGTGAATTGGGTTGGTCTGCATCGGTGTGGACAGTGCCGGGCTAATAAACTTAGGTTGAGTGAATATTTCTTTACTCACTAATGAACGGATAAGCTCAAAGTACTTCAGCTCTGTTTTCCCGCACAACAATAGTGAAAAGTCATCGCCCAATTTATCATAGGCATTGAGCACCTCTCGGAATCCTCTAAGATACAAGTAATCCTTCGTTAAACCTCCACCTCGATAGACTCGGGCAGTCGTTGTAAATGCTTGAAGATCAGAAGCTTTATACTGTTCTTTTAATAGCATGAACGTATGGCGGAAATCGCGATCCTTGATCATCGACTCTACTGCCAGAACTCGTAAGGCTAAGGTTCTTAGGCGTTTGATACTGAAATGTCCTGACAGATACTCACATAATATAGCCAGCCCTTCTTGAGTGTTGGTATTGGCAGGACAACCTAAGCTCAGGACTTTTAGCGGTTGTTGACGACCGTTAAGCGTAGTCAGGAGATGTACTCCCATTTCATGATGTGCAAGAGCCTCCAGCTCATCAGTGGTGATGTACGCCGCGTGGTTAATTTTGACTCGAGACCCTGAAACTAGTGCGTTTGCTAACATCCCGTCCAACACCTGTATTTCACATTCATACCCATTGCGTTGAGCAAAATTTTGCATGAAACGTGCTATTGCACGGCTATCGTGCTGAGGTTCTTTTTCTTCTTCTGTAGGAAGGTGCAATATGAAATGGGCGTTGGCAATATCTTTGGCGCTCGGTTCCCCATAATAGCGTAAGGAGTTATAAAGAAACTCTTGCGTACCTATGGTATTCACTTGATCCAGTTTATCTGCATAAGACTGAATTACATCCGCGTACAGCCTCTGCAGTTGGGTGTCTTGAATGTTTTCTAGAGGTAGCTCATATAGACGTCGCTTTGCGCTGTGGGTATCTACGTTAGTAATTGAATATTGAAAATTAGGCTCTTGAGAATATTTGTTTTTAATGAAACGTTCTCTTTCTTGAGCATAATTAAGAGGATTCACGCTACTGAGGATATCAATATCAGCAACCAGTTGGGTTAGGTTTTCGTCTATTGCGAGTAGCTGATCAGAAATAGCGTCATTAAGCTGCGTCATGTTGTCGACTCCAAATGAGATAGCTCAGCATAAGCATGCTGATGTGGCTCAAATTATCACCGGACAATCGATTTGAACAGTTTAATTATCATAAAAAAGGCTCCACGATGTGGAGCCTAAACAATAAGCGATGGTATGTCGTTGTTGTTATGTTGTTATGTTGTTAGGGCTAGAATTGCACCTGGTAGAATAACGAATACTGACATTAGGTAACCACCAACAACTGCTTTATTCTTAATAGCCATTTCAGAAATCATCTCAGCGCCTTTAACCGGAATCTCACGTAGGAATGGAATTCCAAAGATAAACAGCGTCGCCATGATGTTAAATACTAAGTGGACTAGAGCGATTTGTAGTGCGAATACTGCGAACTCTCCAGATACCGCTGTCGCTGCTAGTAGTGCCGTAATACAAGTACCAATGTTAGCACCCAGAGTGAAAGGGTAGATATCTCGTACTTTCAACACGCCAGTACCAACCAACGGAACCATTAAACTTGTCGTGGTTGAGGAAGATTGTACTAGAACGGTCACGATTGAGCCTGATACGATGCCGTGAATAGGACCACGACCGATGGCGTTTTTCAAAATTTCACGTGCGCGACCAACCATTAGGCTCTTCATTAATTTACCCATCACTGTGATTGCAACGAAGATAGTCGCAATACCCAAAGCAATAAGCATGACGCCGCCAACAGTATCACCGAAGGTAGAAAGTGGCTCTTTAATTGCGCCTACGACTGGCTTTGTAATTGGTTTAATAAAGTTGAAGCCTTTAATGCTCATATCACCAGTAGCAAGCAGTGGAGAAACAAGCCAGTGAGAAACTTTCTCTAAAATGCCGAACATCATTTCCAACGGAAGGAAAATAGCGACAGCAAGCAAGTTGAAGAAGTCGTGAATGGTTGCACTTGCAAATGCACGTTTGAACTCTTCTTTACAGCGCACGTGGCCAAGAGATACAAGCGTATTGGTCACTGTGGTACCAATGTTAGCACCCATCACCATAGGGATAGCGGTTTCTACAGGTAAGCCACCTGCAACCAAGCCTACAATAATAGACGTTACAGTACTTGAAGACTGAATTAAGGCTGTTGCCACCAAGCCGATCATTAGACCTGCAACTGGGTGTGCGGCAAATTCAAATAGCACCTTAGCTTGATCGCCAGTTGCCCATTTAAAGCCACTACCAACCATAGATACTGCTAGAAGAAGCAGATATAACATGAATGCCAAGTTAGCCCAGCGTAACCAACGAGCTGTGCTCGAAATTGGTGCCACTGTTGAAGTAGCTTGGTTCATCATAATTTTCTCCGTTGACCTTTCAGTTCATTTTTCGGTCTGTAGTTGAATCTGCGGGCGATGTTAGAGAACAAATATTTCAGTAATATTACAGATTTCTTGCTGTGAGAGATTTTTATTGTTCTTTTTGATAATGGCGTAAAAGAGGAAGAAAATTAATTTTTAACTTGTTGATTTTACTGGTTAAATTTTGATTTCGTTTTGTTTGGTTTTTGCGTTTTTTTTGTAGAGAAAATGCGCCTCAGTTCAACTTTTATGACAGTGTTGACTTTATACTTTCGGTAAAACTTATGCTTTTGTAAGGTATTGTATGGTTTTGTCGAGTTTATTGTTTGTCTCTGTCACATTTGGTATAAAAAGTATCACTTTCTTTTCGGGACTCGATCATGTCACATCTAAACTACAACCATCTCTATTATTTCTGGATGGTGTGCAAACAGGGCTCTGTAACTAAGGCGGCTGACGCGCTCTTCCTGACACCGCAAACCGTGACAGGACAGATTAAAGCGCTTGAAGAGCGCATGAAAGGAAAGTTAACCAAGCGCAATGGTCGTACAGTTGAGCCCACTGAGTTAGGTCAGCTTGTGTTTAAGTACGCCGACCGGATGTTCGGTTTGAGTTATGAGATGTTAGATATCGTCAATTACAGCCAGCACTCGAACATTCTATTTGAAGTTGGTGTAGCCGATGCGTTATCTAAACGCTTGGTCAGTAAAGTACTGATGACGACCGTCCCGGAAGATAACAGTATTCATTTACGCTGTTATGAATCAACCCACGAACTGCTACTTGAACGCCTTTCTCAGCACAAGCTAGATATGATCCTTTCAGATTGTCCCGTTGATTCTACTCAAAGTCCTGGCCTTTATAGCAAAAAGTTAGGTGAAAGTAGCATGAGCTTTTTTGCTTCTTCTGAAATTGAAAATGTGCGATTCCCTGAGATCTTGGAACAAAAAAAACTTCTGATTCCCGCGAGCCGAACGGCTATGGGGCGTAAAGTTATTCAATGGTTTGATCGTCAAGGCCTTCAACCCAATGTGCTGGGGGAGTTTGATGATGTTGCGTTGATGAAAGCTTTTGCTCGGTACCACGATGATGTGATTTTCTTGGCACCGACCGTATACATGTCGGAGATTGAAGACGACCGAAATTTACAGCTAATTGGCCATGTCGATGGGCTAAAAGAAGAGTACTACGTGATTTTTGCGGAACGAATGATCCAACACCCCGCGGTAAAAAATGTTTGTGATGCTGATTTCAGTCAAATGTTTGAGTAAACCCGTATCGTTGCGTAAATAAATAGATTACTATCAATAAAAATATAATTCTAAATAATATCTAAGTAAGCAAGATACTTGTTTTAGTGAGCAAAACTATTAATTATTGATGGCGCACCAATTAAAATCCTTGGTGGATAATATTGGTGTATCACTAACAACTAAATTAGAGGTTCTAATAATGAAGACTCTGGAAGTGTATCTTGATTTTTTTAGATATATAAATCAGTGCAACACAACAAGCTGGCCAGGGTTGGAATAAGTAAGTTGTAGCTAGAGGTCCAACACATGAATCTACAAGAAATGGAGCAGAACTCCGCAAAAGCCGTCGTGTTGCTCAAAGCGATGGCAAACGAGAGACGCCTACAAATCCTTTGTATGCTGCATAACCAAGAGCTGTCCGTGGGAGAGCTGTGTGCAAAGTTAGAGCTAAGCCAGTCGGCATTATCTCAGCATCTTGCTTGGCTTCGCCGTGATGAGTTAGTCACGACAAGGAAAGAAGCACAAACGGTGTACTACACATTAAAGAGTGATGAAGTGAAAGCGTTAATAAAAACACTGCATAGTCTTTATTGTGCTGAGAGTGCTCAACACTAATTAAATAGTCCTAATATACTGCTCATCTTAGAGTGTGAATCTAACTTGTTGGAATATTTGAGAGTGGCGTTAAACTTTTGATGATAGGGTACTACTCATCGACCAATTTGCTTTGTTCTCAAGTGTTTTAATAGTGCTTTCTAGTTTGAGCGTTATATGGGTAATGAATAAGCTGATGTCTTTAAATGGGACATTCAGAAAAAGAAAAGCTGGCATTGCCAGCTTTTTTTATTAAGAAAATTTTGTAGATATAAAAAAACCGACACAAGGTCGGTTTTTTCTTCACTGTAAAATCAGGACTCTATTAAAGAGCTTTGATTTGTGCAGCGAAACGAGACTTATGGCGAGCTGCTTTATTCTTGTGAATAAGGCCTTTAGTTGCCATGCGGTCTAGGATAGGTGTAACTACAGCGAATGCAGCAGTTGCAGCTTCTTTGTCGCCTGCTTCGATAGCAGCAACAGTTTTCTTCATGTAAGTACGCATCATTGAGCGACGGCTAGCATTGTGCTGACGACGTTTCTCAGCTTGGATAGCGCGCTTCTTAGCAGATTTACTATTTGCCAAGGGTCTAACTCCCAAAAACTTAGTTCTGTGACAATTTAAGGGCGAGGAATATCCCTCATTTGCGCTTAAATGTCAAATGATTTGTGCAAAAACCGATCTAAGCCAAAACAAATTTTGGTAAGAGAGGTTATCGCGGTTAAGATGGCGGGGATTCTAACAGCATTTTTATACCAATGCTAATAATTATCCGCGAAAGGCACACTTATTCCTTACAACCCGCGGATAGATTTTTGACGTCTATTTGCAGCACCTGTCAGAGAAACAGTATAGGGTTAGCTGTCTTATGGTGATATTCCGAGGTTACAGTGAGTAAACGACTACTCAAGTCTGGCATGATCGTCAGTGCTATGACATTTATTTCCCGCGTTCTTGGCCTAGTTCGTGATGTTGTAGTGGCAAATTTAATGGGGGCAGGAGCAAGCGCAGACGTCTTTTTCTTCGCCAATAAAATTCCTAATTTTTTACGACGTTTGTTTGCTGAAGGTGCTTTTTCCCAAGCGTTTGTACCTGTTTTAACGGAAAGCCATGCTCAAGGCGACATGGATAAAACCCGCGAGCTGATTGCCCGTGCTGCGGGCACATTGGGGGTGATAGTCTCAATTGTTACCATCTTAGGTGTTCTAGGTTCCGGTGTGGTGACTGCACTGTTTGGTTTTGGTTGGTTCCTAGACTGGATGCATGGTGGTCCCGCGGCTGAGAAGTTCGAACTTGCTAGCGTGATGCTCAAGATTACCTTTCCTTATTTATGGTTCATCACTTTTGTTGCCCTATCGGGAGCCATTCTCAATACACTAGGTAAGTTTGCGGTTTCTTCGTTTACTCCTGTCTTTCTCAATGTGATGATCATTTTGGCAGCATGGTTTATCTCGCCGCAGATGCCACAGCCAGAGATTGGTCTTGCCATCGGTGTTTTCCTTGGTGGTTTGGTTCAGTTCTTATTTCAAATCCCTTTCCTTATTAAAGCGGGGGTTATGGTTAAGCCGAAATGGGGCTGGCGCGATCCGGGCGTGGTGAAGATCCGAACCTTAATGATTCCTGCTTTGTTCGGTGTGTCGGTAAGCCAAATCAACTTGTTGTTTGATACTTTTATTGCCAGCTTTCTGCAAACCGGTTCGATCAGTTGGTTGTACTACTCAGATCGTTTGTTGGAATTCCCGTTAGGTCTGTTTGGTATTGCGATTGCAACGGTGATTTTACCAGCATTATCACGCAAACATGTTGACGCACAAAATGAAGGATTCGCACAAACCATGGACTGGGGGGTGCGCATGGTGATCTTACTTGGCCTTCCTGCAATGCTTGGTTTGATGGTACTGGCAAAACCTATGTTGATGGTGTTATTCATGCGAGGTGAGTTTTCGCCACAAGACGTACATCAAGCATCATTGTCACTCTTTGCTTACGCTTCAGGCTTGTTGAACTTTATGCTGATTAAAGTGCTCGCTCCGGGGTATTACTCGCGTCAAGACACCAAAACGCCAGTGAAATACGGCATCATTGCGATGGTGACCAACATGGTATTTAATGCAATTTTTGCGTACTTCTATGGCTACGTTGGCTTGGCTATCGCGACAGCACTATCGGCATTTGTGAATATGGCACTGCTGTATCGTGGCCTGCACATCGCAGAGGTATACCAAATCACTAAGCGAACCGTCTTCTTTATTATACGTTTAGCTATTGCTGGCGCGGCGATGGTGGCGGCAATCTTATGGCAACTGGAAGATATGTCAGTATGGCTGGGCTGGAGCTTTGCTCACCGAAGCGCGGTGCTAGGGATGTTGATCGGTTTAGGAGCCGTGGTTTACCTAGTGGTTCTATTTTTAACTGGTGCGCGTTTAAAAGACCTAAAAGCTGGGACAGACTGAGGGTGATTAGTATATAATCCGTCAGTTTCACACAGTGTAAAGTAAAACAGAGGCAGAAAGCAGTATCCAATGGAACTGATTAGAGGCATTCACAATATCAACCCGCGACATCATGGTTGTGTGCTGACTATTGGCAATTTCGATGGTGTCCATAAAGGCCATCAACAAGTATTGCAGCAAGTGTCTGAGCAAGCGGACAGGCTATCCTTGCCTTCTGTTGTGATGACCTTTGAACCTCAGCCGATGGAGCTGTTTGCCAAAGACAAGGCACCTGCAAGGTTGACGCGATTACGCGATAAGTTCGTGCAATTGAGTAAGCTCGATATTGACCGCTTACTGTGTGTCAATTTCAATCGCCATTTTGCAAGTTTAACCGCGGAAGAGTTTATCCGTGACTTGTTGGTCGAGCGTTTGGGTGTTAAGTTTCTTGTCGTTGGTGATGATTTCTGCTTTGGCAAAGGCCGTACAGGTAACTTTGCAATGCTGCAGGAAGCAGGGGAAAAATACGGCTTTGATGTCGTAAGTACCCAGAGCTTTTGTTTACAACAATTACGTGTCAGCAGTACGGCTATCCGTCAAGCGCTGGCGCGTGACGATTTGCATTCCGCGCAACAGATGCTGGGAAGAAACTACAGCATCAGCGGTCGTGTTTCTCACGGAAGAAAGCTAGGTCGAACCATTGGGTTCCCTACTGCAAATATTCCTTTGAAACGCTGTGTTTCTCCGGTTTCCGGAGTCTATGTTGTTCAAGCGCTTGGCTTAGGAAATAAGCCAGTTGGTGGTGTTGCTAATATTGGTCAAAGACCAACCGTCAATGGTGTTCGCCAACAGTTAGAAGTGCACTTATTCGACTTTCATGCCAATTTATATGGCAAGCAACTAGAAGTGGAACTTTTGCATAAACTTCGAGATGAGCAAAAGTTTGAGTCGTTTGAAGCACTTAAACAACAAATCGAATTGGATGCTGAAGCAGCAAGGGTGTGGCTGCGTCAGCTTAAGCGTTGAGCGGTTTATTCCACCGTTCAACATAATGTCTAATTTTCGCCCAATATAACGGAATTAAGAATCGATGAGTGAGTATAAAGATACCCTGAACTTACCTGAAACAGGGTTTCCAATGCGCGGCAACCTGGCCAATCGTGAGCCAGAAATGCTTAAGCGTTGGTACAAAGAAGATCTTTACGGTGAAATCCGTAAAGCTAAGAAAGGCAAAAAGTCATTCGTATTGCACGATGGCCCTCCTTACGCAAATGGTGACATTCATATTGGTCACGCACTAAACAAGATTCTTAAAGACATTATTATTAAATCCAAAACACTTTCAGGTTTTGACGCACCTTACATCCCAGGCTGGGACTGCCACGGTCTACCAATCGAATTAATGGTAGAGAAGAAAGTAGGTAAGCCAGGCCAAAAAGTGACAGCAGCGGAATTCCGCGAGAAATGTCGTGAATACGCAGCAGGTCAGGTTGAAGGTCAGAAAGAGAGCTTCAAACGCCTTGGTATCATGGGTGAGTGGGACAAGCCATACCGCACTATGGATTTCGCAACTGAAGCGAACATTATTCGTGCTCTTGGTAAGATCGCAAGCAATGGTCACCTGCTAAAAGGTTTCAAACCTGTTCACTGGTGTACAGACTGTGGTTCTGCTCTTGCTGAAGCGGAAGTAGAATACAAAGATAAAGTATCGCCATCTATCGACGTTCGTTTTAAAGCGGCTGACGAAGCGGCACTGCTATCTAAATTTGAACTGACAGAAGGTCATGAAGGTCACGGTGACGTATCTATCGTTATCTGGACAACAACACCTTGGACACTGCCTGCAAACCGCGCAGTATGTCTACGTGATGATCTAGAGTACGTGCTTATCCAAACAGAAGGCGACAACGCTGAGCGTATCATCGTTGCTGCTGAGCTAGCGAAAGACGTAATGGACCGTGCGGGTATCGAGCACTTCCACAACCTTGGCTTTGCTAAAGGTGCGGACCTAGAGCTTTCTCAATTCCAACACCCATTCTACGATTTCACTGTACCGGCGATCCTTGGTGATCACGTTACGACTGATTCAGGTACTGGTGTTGTTCACACTGCTCCTGGTCACGGTCAAGAAGACTTCGCGGTTGGTAACAAGTACAACCTAGAAGTAGCAAACCCAGTTGGCTCAAACGGTGTTTACCTACCAGATACAGAGCTATTTGCTGGTCAGCACGTATTTAAAGCGAACGATGCAGTAGTAGAAGTACTAAAAGAAAAAGGTGCACTACTACACCACCACGCTTACGAGCACAGCTACCCACACTGTTGGCGTCATAAGACCCCAATCATCTTCCGTGCTACACCTCAATGGTTCGTTTCTATGGACCAAGCTGGCCTACGTGCTAAAGCATTAGAGTCAATCAAGAATGTAGAGTGGATGCCTGAGTGGGGTCAAAGCCGCATCGAAGGTATGATCGAAGGTCGCCCTGAGTGGTGTATCTCTCGTCAACGTACTTGGGGTGTGCCAATTGCTCTGTTTGTTCATAAAGAAACAGCAGAACTTCATCCAAACACGCTAGAGCTGATCGAGAAAGTCGCTAAGCTGGTTGAAGAGAAAGGCATCCAAGCATGGTGGGATGTAGATGCCGCTGAACTACTAGGTGCTGACGCTGACCAATACGAAAAAGTGCTAGATACGCTAGACGTATGGTTCGATTCTGGTGTCACTCACTTCTCAGTTGTTGATGCTCGTGAAGAGTACAACGGCAACAGTGCAGACCTATACCTAGAAGGTTCTGACCAACACCGCGGTTGGTTCCAATCTTCTTTAATTTCATCTATTGCGATGAAAGACGAAGCACCTTACAAACAAGTACTGACACACGGTTTCGTGGTTGATGGTCAGGGTCGTAAGATGTCTAAATCTATCGGTAACGTGGTTGCGCCAAAAGACGTAACCAACAAGCTAGGTGCTGACATTCTTCGTCTATGGGTTGCTTCTACAGACTACACTGGTGAAGTTGCGGTTTCTGATGAAATCCTAAAACGCAGCGCAGATGCGTACCGTCGTATCCGTAACACAGCGCGTTTCTTCCTAGCTAACTTGAGCGGCTTCAACCCTGAAACAGACATCGTTCCTGTTGAAGAGATGGTTGCGCTAGATCGCTGGGCGGTTGGTCGTGCACTAGCAGCACAAGAAGAGATTGTTAAAGCATACGAAGAGTACAACACACACGGTGTAACTCAGCGTCTAATGCAATTCTGTTCAATCGAAATGGGCTCTTTCTACTTAGACGTAATTAAAGACCGTCAGTACACAGCAAAACGTGGCGGCAACGCTCAACGTAGCTGTCAGACTGCACTTTACTACATCGTAGAAGCGCTAGTTCGTTGGATGGCGCCAATCATGTCGTTCACTGCAGATGAAATCTGGAACGAAATGCCAGGTCAACGCGACAAGTTCGTATTCACTGGTGAGTGGTTCGACGGTCTATTCGGTCTTGCTGAAGGTGAAGAGCTGAACAACGAATTCTGGTCTGAGATCCAAGCGGTTCGTGGTGCGGTAAACAAACTTCTAGAAGATGCGCGTAAAGAGAAAACCATTGGTGGTGCACTACAAGCTGAAGTGACTCTATTTGCTGATGACGCACTAGCGGCGAAGATCAACAAACTTGAAGATGAACTGCGCTTTGTTCTACTAACCTCTGCGGCGAAAGTTAAGCCTCTAGGTGAGAGGACGGATGCAGCACAAGCCACAGATATCGAAGGCTTATTTGTTGAAGTAGCAGCAGCTGAAGGCGAGAAGTGTGATCGTTGTTGGCACCACACGCCAGACGTAGGCACAATTGAAGGTCACGAGAAAATCTGTGGTCGTTGTGTATCTAACGTAGACGGCGAAGGTGAAGTACGTAAATTCGCGTAATTGCCTAGAACGACTGAACTTTTTTTAAAATTAACAGCCCCAGTATTTACTGGGGCTGTTTGTAGGTAAAGTAATGAGTGAAAAAGCACTGACGTTAAAGCAATCTGGAGTTCGCTGGCTGTGGTTAGCAATTCTGGTATTTATTGCAGATATTGGCATCAAATTGGTGGTGATGGACAACATGGGCTACGGATGGGCAAACCGAATTGAGGTGTTGCCATTCTTCAACCTACTTTACGTTCATAACTACGGTGCCGCTTTCAGCTTCTTGAGCGATCAAGCTGGTTGGCAGCGCTGGTTATTTACAGGTATCGCGTTTGTTGTTACGGGTCTTTTGACCTACTGGATGAGTAAGCTTCCAGCAAAAGAAAAATGGAACAACATCGCTTATGCACTGATTATTGGTGGTGCAGTGGGCAACGTGTTTGACCGCGTCGTTCATGGCTTTGTTGTTGATTACCTAGACTTCTTCTGGGGTAACTACCACTGGCCAGCATTCAACCTTGCTGACATGGCGATCTGTATTGGTGCGGCAATGATTATTCTGGATGGCTTCCGTAAAAAAGACGCTGACAAGTAATCTTTTGCGGTATATCGAATAACCCTAAGCGTCGTCCGTTGATTCGAGCGACGCTTTTTATTATGTTGGAGCGCCAATCAGCATATCAATGTATAAAAAGACCAAGCTGACAGCGTAATAACCCAAGAACAAGGAAGCATTAACGTGACAACAATAACCAATGAATCGGTAGTAACCCTTCACTTTACGATTAAAATGAAAGACGGATCGGTTGCAGATAGTACTCATAACATGGGTAAACCAGCGAAGTTTGTTATGGGTGATGGCAGCTTGAGTGAAAACTTTGAGCAATGCTTGATCGGCCTCGAAACAGGCGCACAAAAAGCGATTGAGCTAAAGGCAGAAGACGCGTTTGGTATGCCAAACCCTGATCATATTCACTATATGGATCGCACTAAATTTGTAGGTGATGCAGAAGTGGAAGTTGGTACAATCATGGCCTTCAGTGGCCCTGATGGCATGGAAATCCCAGGCATCATTACTGAGATTGCTGGCGACTCAGTAACTGTGGACTTCAACCATCCACTCGCGGGACAAGACGTGACTTTCGAAGTTGAAATTTTGTCAGTAGAATAGCGAACCAAATAAAAGATAACTTCCATGAGCAATGAAATGAAAATCCTGTTAGCTAACCCACGTGGTTTCTGTGCTGGTGTTGACCGCGCGATTAGCATCGTAGAGCGTGCGCTAGAGATGTATCAGCCACCGATTTATGTGCGTCATGAAGTGGTGCATAACCGTTTTGTGGTTGAAGGTCTAAAACAGCGTGGTGCTATCTTCGTTGAAGAACTGCACGAAGTGCCAGACAACAACATTGTGATTTTCTCCGCTCATGGTGTATCGCAGGCAGTTCGTCAGGAAGCCAAGCAGCGTGATTTGACCGTATTTGACGCAACGTGCCCTTTAGTAACCAAAGTGCATATGGAAGTGGCGCGTGCGAGCCGTCGTAATATGGAAGTGGTTCTGATTGGTCACGCAGGTCACCCTGAAGTCGAAGGTACGATGGGGCAATACGCCAGTGAAACCGGTGGTATGTACTTGGTTGAAACTCCAGCCGATGTTGAGAAACTGAAGGCGATTGTGAAAGATCCATCCGATCTTCATTACGTAAGCCAAACGACGCTTTCTGTCGATGAAACTGCCGATGTTATCGAAGAGCTACGCCGCGTGTTCCCAGATATCCAAGGTCCACGTAAAGACGATATCTGTTATGCGACACAAAACCGCCAAGATGCCGTACGTGAATTAGCTGGTGACGTAGATGTGATGGTTGTGGTGGGTTCTAAAAACTCATCAAACTCTACACGTCTTAAAGAGCTAGCTGAAAAGCTAGGGACACCTGGCTACTTAACCGACTGTCCGGAAGATATCAAACCTGAGTGGTTCGAAGGCAAAACAAAGGTCGGCGTGACTGCGGGAGCATCTGCTCCGGAAGAGCTCGTTAATCAGATTCTAGAGCGAATCAAAGAACTCGTTGGTGCCGAAGCGGTTGATGAAGTACTTGGCCGTGAAGAGAATATGTTCTTTGAAGTACCTAAAGAACTTCAAATCAAGCAAGTGGATTAGTCTCCATTTATCGAATATTCAAAAGGCGACCTGTGGGTCGCCTTTTTTACATCTCTCTTAACTCATTTAGGTAATCACGAATTTGGTCTTTTCCTAAACCATCGATAATCATATCAGACATCTTCGTGATTCTTCGCTCAAGCGATTGAGCAACCTTTTCGCAATGTGCGTACATGTCTTCATCAGAACCATCGGTCGGAAAAGCATCAACTTGCCAGTTTACTCGAACACCACCTGCAAGCCACTGAGGAGCGGTTTCTTGATGTAAAGAATCACAGAGAATAATAACGATGTCGGGAAGAAATTGAGTTCGCTCCTCCCATGAATGCGTGTGGATATGCGGAGTGGGGAGTTGGTGGTCATCTAAATATTTTTGCACCACTGGGTGCACCTTGCCTGTGGGATGTGAGCCTCCACTGGTGACACTAAAATCTGCTGGCAGGATATTGGTTGCGATTGACTCCGCGAGGACGCTTCGTCCAGCGTTGTGCTTACATATGAATAAAACTTTATACATCATCGCCTCGTCTTTTCAGAGCGTCCTATTTATACGCTAGCGGAAACTCAGCGATGATGTGTGAAGTTTTTGTGTTAGTGGCTAATGCCGAGCATCTCTTTGAGCACCTTTAAGTAGCGGCGGCTTACTGGTATCTCAAAGCCTGTTTTGGTGATGATTTCCGCTAACCCATTTTCCAGTAACTTGATTTCGCTAATCGCTTTAATACTGACTAAGTATTGACGATGGCAGCGGACTAGAGGGGTTTTCTCTTCCAACGTTTTTAATGTCAGTTGGGTGCTCGCGGTTTGGCTGGTGGAGCGTACATGTACGCCGCTGATATCACTGTAAGCACATTCCACCGTGTCGGTGGCCATGATAACGATGCGGTTGTGTCCGATGCACGGTATCTGATCCAACGTGTCAGGTGTAATAGCAGACAGTTGTTGCGTTAGGGCGGATTGGCTAATGACTTTGTTTAGTCGTTTGACCGTTTTAGTTAACCGGCATGGGTCGACAGGTTTGAGCAAGTAATCAAAGGCATTGTCTTCAAATGCTTGAATCGCATACTGATCATAAGCCGTGACAAAAACCACATAAGGCATGGTTTCTGGATCAAGCATCCCAAGTAATTCAATCCCCGTGACTTGAGGCATTTGGATATCGAGAAACACCACATCAGGCTTAAGTTCATTGATTTTTTTTAGGCCGAGGATTGCGTTTGAGGCATCGCCCACGACCTCAACTTGGCCTGTTTCATCCAGTAACTCTGCTAGCTCTTCACGAGCAAACTGTTCATCATCAATGACGAGTGCGGTTAACATCCAACATTACCTTTATTGCTTCAGCGTGCTTTTATGATTTTGGGGGAATGATAAAGCTCATTTTAGTAAATTGATGTGGCTCGCACGTAATTTTTAGCGCTGCATCACGTCCAAATTGATTAGTGAGACGCTTGTCGACAATTTCTAAACCTAGCCCTGAGTGGTTTTCTTTTGGCGGCTCAAAACTGCCTGCGTTGTCTTCGACGGTAATCAAGTGACCTTGTGGGTGTGCTTCGCTGTATATATGAACTTTACCACCTTCAAGCATGTTTGAAATGCCATGCTTAATGGCGTTCTCAACCAAAGGCTGGAGTGTAAAGCTTGGTAATTTGATGTCCAGCAATTCAGGTTGAATATCGATTTCAACCTCTAAGCGGTCCGTAAAACGCGCTTTTTCGATGCTCAAGTACGAGTTCACATGTGCAAGCTCTTCCTTTAGCGTCACGGTATTAATGTTCTGCTTTAAATTGCTGCGGAAGAAGTGCGATAGATTTTGGATTAGCTCGCGCGCTTTGTCAGGGTCACGACGAGTAATCGCACTAATAGTATTGAGTGCATTAAACAAAAAGTGTGGATTCACCTGAGCGTGAAGCAATTTTATTTCTGCTTGGGCGAGTAAGGCTTGTTGTTGTTGGTAATCGCCATAAAGGATTTGGCTAGATAGAAGCTGGGCTATTCCTTCCGCCATCGACATGTTGGCCGTCGAGAACAATTTACGCTTCGGTTCATACAGCTTTATGGTACCAATGACCTCTTTCCCTGCACGCAGTGGGATGATCAGCGCAGATCCGAGCTTGCAATCTTTTGCAATGGAGCATTGGTATGGACGCTCCGCACCATCAAGATAAATGATGTCGTTTTTCTCCATGGAGTCTAATGTGCTTTGCGATGAAATCGGCGTGTTTGGTTTATGGTGATCATCGCCAATGCCCACAAACGCCAAGATCTTTTCTTGGTCAGTAATCGCGACAGCGCCCACTTTGGTTTCTTCGTAAATAATACGTGCGATTTTCTCTGCGTTTTCGGTGTTGAAGCCGTTGCTTAGAATTCCCACTGAGCGATCAGCAATGGTGAGCGCTCGACGCGAAAACGTCGCAGAAAACTTTTCAAAGATTGCTTTTCTGTCTTGCAGGATACTCATGAACAACGCCGCACCAAATGAATTCGCGATGATCATAGGCGCTGCAATAGCGGACACCAGTTCATAGGCTTGATCAAAAGGTTTCGCGACGGCGAGCAGCAAAATCATTTGCACCACTTCTGCAACAAACGTGACGCTGAATACGACGCTTGGATTAAACAGCAATGCGCCTTTATTTCGCTTGATAAGGTAAACGTGGAGCAAGCCACCAATTACGCCCTCGGCGGTGGTTGAAATTGCGCAGGCTAGGTCAGTAAAGCCACCAAGAGAGTATCGATGGATGCCACCAGTAAATCCGACGGCGAAACCTACAACAGGTCCACCAAACAGCCCGCCCATAACTGCGCCGATCGCACGAGTATTGGCAATAGCATCGTTGATGTGCAGACCGAAATAGGTGCCGAGAATACAAAAGCCAGAGAAGAGTACGTAACAAATTAGGCGGTGGCTTAAGCGCGAAGAAATACTCAGCAAAGGTAAGATGATTGGCGTTTTACTTAGCATGTAAGCCAAAACTAAGTACACACACATCTGTTGTAAAAGGGAGATGACCAGTTCCATAGTGAACCTAACCTAGAATCAATGTTGTTATTGTATACCTAAGTAACCTCAAGATGCTTGGCTCAGATAGATAAGAACAGCTAAGTAAATGATGCTGCGCTGTGCTTTCTGAGTCTTAAAGTGACTTGGGTATAAAACAAAAAGAGCCTGCAATTGGCAGGCTCCTATCTTAGTCACTCAGATGTGACGAGTATTACGCTGTTTCTGATACGGCTTGTGGTTTCTCTTCGTCAGCCAGTTCAGTTTCACCTTTACCCTTAGAGGTTTTGATAACGTAACCTGTCACAGCTAGGGCAAACACAATACCTACGATAGTTGATAGTTGCATTGGCAGACCAAAACCTAGCGAGCTGTTGTTTAAGATGAACGTGACACATACCGTGGTCATGAAGATAGCTGGGATAGTGGTAATCCAGTGCAGCTTGTTGTGACGCAGTAGGTAAGCGGACGCAGTCCAAAGCATCATTACCGCTGTTGTTTGGTTTGCAAAACCGAAGTAGCGCCAGATAATGCCGAAGTCTACTTGAGTTAAGATACCGCCGATAACGAACAGTGGAAGTGCCATCAGTAGACGGTTACGTAGCGTTTTTTGTTCCATGTTGAAGTATTCAGCAAGGATCAAGCGGCTTGAACGGAACGCTGTATCGCCAGACGTAATTGGTAGGATAACCACACCCAGGAACGCAAGGATACCACCGAACACACCTAGCAGACCAAATGATGCGCTGTATACCACGTTACCAGGGCCACCGTTTTTCACAGCTTCTGATAGAGCGTCTAGAGAGCCGAAGAAAGACAGAGCGATAGCACACCAAATTAGAGCGATAACACCTTCACCAATCATTGCACCGTAGAATACGAAGCGACCGTTTTTCTCATTTTCCATACAACGCGCCATCAGTGGAGACTGAGTTGCGTGGAAGCCAGAGATAGCGCCACATGCGATAGTGATGAACAATGCAGGCCATAACGGCATGTCATTTGGGTTGAGGTTAGAGAACATGTCCGAAACTTGGAAGTCACCCATTACTGTGTGTTCGCTAGAGAAAGCAACGGCTGTCATTAGGCCAACAGACATAAAGATAAGTAGGGCGCCAAACAGTGGGTAGAAACGACCAATGATTTTATCGACAGGAACAATCGTCGCAATGATGTAGTAAGCAAAGATAGCAATAACCATCGTTGTCATGCTTACACTCAAGCTTGTTTGATCATTGATGAGGTTGGTAATCATGCCAGCAGGGGCTGAAACGAACACTACGCCAACTAGAAGCAATAGGACAATGGCAAAAATATTCATAAAGTGTTTTGCGCCATTACCTAGGTAGCGACCTGTAATGGTAGGTACAGATGCACCGCCGTTACGCACTGAAAGCATGCCTGAGAAGTAATCGTGTACTGCACCAGCAAAAATACAACCGACTACAATCCAAAGCATCGCCGCAGGACCGTATAGTGCCCCCATGATCGGGCCAAAAATTGGACCAACACCTGCGATGTTAAGTAGTTGAACTAGGTAAACTTTCTTTGTTGACATTGGAACGAAGTCAACACCGTCCGATTTGGTGTGAGCTGGCGTTTGGCGTTTTTCATTGATGCCGAAAATCTTCTCGACGAAAGCGCCGTAGATGAAGTATCCGCCGATTAGGGCTGCGACACAGGTTAGAAACCACATCATAGCAATTGTCCTTGGTCTTAGTTGGGTAGGGTAATTTTTTAATCTCAGGATGCATGTTATGCGTCACTTGTGTTAAATGCATTCGGTTAGTAGATGAGTGGTCGAATAGAGCACTGAGTGGTCGATATGCTGCTTGAGCGGTTTTTAAAAATGGCGAAAGGTTGATGACAGTCTTGAGCGGCTGATTTGAGTCATCAGTGGTTAAATCTGCAAGCTCAGCGGCAAGCGCCAATAATTAGTGGTAAGCTTATTTTTGAAAACAATTACTTAAGGAAGAACCATGAAAAAGGTAACGGTAGGTCTGGCACTGGCTTTACTTGCAGGATGCACAGCAACGACAGCAGATCTTGCCAAGTCGGGAGATTGGCATCAGATCGGATATCAAGATGGCATAACCGGACACACATCGCGCACGATGAGCGAGCTTCGTGAGTTGGGTAGTGTTAAGCAAAGTGACTACGACCAAGGTTATTTAGAAGGTTTACGTGAGTACTGTAATCCTGCTTTTGCGTATCAAATGGGGTTATCTGGTCAGTATTACGAAGGGGTTTGTGAAGGTACTGAGCAAGCGCAAAAATTCCGCATGGAATGGCAACGTGGTTGGAATGAATACTCAAATTAATAGTCAATAAAGCCGTTGTTACACTGTCTGCATCACATAAATGTGGCAAAATCTTCCTTATTAAACTATGTTCACATTGCTTGATAGTGAGCACAGAAAAAAAGGAATCACATTATGTCAACGCAAATGGCTGGTGGCTGGAGTCCATTTCATGAACTCACAGCAGAGAATAAAGAAGTATTTGCTAAAGGTATCGAGGGGTTTGTCGGTGTCAAATACTCCCCTTTGGTTGTGGCTACTCAAGTCGTAGCCGGACAAAACTATGCGTTTTTCTGTAATGCAGAAGTTGTCTACCCTGGAGCACAACCATACCCAGCAATGGTTCATATGTTCAGCGACCTTGAAGGTAAAGTCGGTATTACTCACATTGAACGATTGAACTACTAAATTAAGCCATAAAAGGCGCCTGACTTTTAAATAAGTGAGGCGCTTTATTGATTAAGATTGATTCGCTTGATCGATCACGACTTTTCTTAAATATCCTTGTTTGGCTTTCAGTTGCTCAGTCGCGCTTTCTTTATCCAGCCCGGTTAAAATCATCAAAATAGCTAACTTGGCGTCGTAGTCCGTTTCTTTGAGAGCCGTTTTAGCCTCTTGGTTAGTACAATCTGTTGCTTGCATAACAATACGAGCCGCTCTTGCAACTAGCTTTGCATTCGTCGCTTTCACATCTACCATTAAGTTCTGATAACTTTTGCCCAGGCGAATCATGCTTGCGGTAGTGAGCATGTTTAGTACGAGTTTTTGTGCCGTCCCTGATTTTAAGCGAGTGGACCCCGTTAACGCTTCAGGTCCAACAACGGGGCTAATCGCAATATCGGCAATATCTGCAATCGGAGAGTCAGGGTTACAAGATAGTGCTACAGTGGTGGCACCAAGCTCGTTCGCATACTCTAAGCCACCAATCACGTAAGGTGTTCGTCCACTTGCCGCAATACCAACGACGACATCGCGTTGTGTTAGCGTATTCTCTTTAAGATCTTGCTCGCCTAATGTAGGGTCGTCCTCCGCCCCTTCTTTTGCACGGAACATTGCCTCTTTTCCACCGGCAATAATACCAACGACCATCTCTGGATCTGTGCCAAAAGTTGGTGGGCATTCTGAAGCGTCCAAAACGCCAAGTCGACCACTGGTACCCGCACCGATGTAAAACAACCGACCTCCGACCTTAAATGCTTCCGTGATCTTATCAACGGCTTCAGCGATCTCAGGCAATACTTTTTCAACGGCAAGAGGAACGAGTTTGTCCTGTTGGTTGATGCGTTGAACAATATCGAGAGAAGGCAGCAAGTCGATGTCCATGGTGTCTGGATTTCGCCCTTCAGATACCAGATGGGATAAAGCTGCGATAAGTGCATCGTTCGTCATAATGAATTAAGCCTTTTTGTTTAGGATCTATTGCCCTTAATTTTTTGAATAGAGTACACCCAGTGAAGCGAGACGACTTGCCCCCGTAACTTCCGGTAAGTTGCTAGGGAGGCCGTGAATATGGCGCTGCGCAAGCCAAGCAAACGCCATTGCTTCCATGTAGTCGCCATCAACGCCTTTTTCTGCCGTTGTCGCAACGCTCCATTGTGGCAATAACTTAGCTAGTCGCTGCATCAAAAGTGGGTTTCTTGCTCCACCGCCACAGACCAATAGTTGAGGTGTGATGCCATGAGAAAACTTGTCGACTTCGTTGGCAATGGTAATCGCAGAGTATTCGCAGAGTGTACGCTGTACGTCTTCGGTTGGTAAATTGTGATGGGCCAGTTGTTGATGCAGCCAGTCAATATTGAACAGTTCTCGTCCGGTACTTTTAGGGGCTGGCATGGCGAGGTAAGCTTCTTTGAGTAATTGAGTCAACAAAGTAGCGTTTACCGTTCCTTTAAGTGCAAATTGTGCATCTTCGTCGAAGCTTTGCCCAGTATGCAGCGCACACCATGCGTCCATCAACATATTGCCCGGGCCTGTGTCATAGCCAATGACTGGTTGTTCTGGATGCAGTACAGAGATATTGGCAATGCCTCCAATGTTAAGCACCACAGTTGTGGAATCCTGCATCGCAAAAATGCTTTTATGGAAAGCAGGGACGAGTGGGGCACCTTGTCCACCTAGCGCCATGTCTTTACGACGAAAATCCGCTACCGTATCAATGCCTGTCTTGACCGCGATAATGTTGGCATCGCCCAATTGAGTGGTAAACGGCAAGTTTCCGGTAGGCTGATGGAACACTGTTTGACCGTGATTACCAATCGCACGAATTTGCTCTGCGACGTAACCAGACTTATTGAGCAGCTGTAACACAGCATCTGCAAATAGGTGGCCGAGCTGATGGTCAAGTTCACCTATGGCTTTTAAATTTGTTGCTTGACCGGTACAAACAGATAACAGCATGTCTTTTAGTGCTGCGGGCATTGGGTAGTCGTCGTGCGCAATCAGGCGAACATGCTCATCGCTTATTTCAACTAGAGCGGTATCAACACCATCCATACTCGTTCCAGACATCACACCAATGTATAGTTCGTTAAATTTCATAGCCGATCTCGTCAATTCTTCATTCACTTATTGTAAAGCAAATCTGAAGCGAATAACCTCATCGAATACGAGATATTCAGCCGATTTTGAGGAGAAAACATGGGACCGTTATGGGTTGACGTTGCGGGGTATGAACTGACCGCTGAAGACAAAGAAATCTTGGAGCATCCTACGGTTGGTGGCTTAATTCTATTTGCTCGCAACTATCATGATAGCGAACAGCTTCAAGCACTTACTCAATCCATCCGAAAGGCGGCTAAGCGCCCGTTTTTGATCGGTGTGGATCAAGAAGGCGGCCGAGTGCAGCGCTTTCGTGAAGGTTTCTCATTAATTCCTGCTGCTGATGAGTACGCTAAACATCAAAATGGTGAAGAGCTTGCTCGTATGGGCGGTTGGTTAATGGCAGCAGAGCTGATTGCCCATGATATTGATTTAAGCTTTGCCCCGGTACTTGACCAAGGCCATCAATGTAAAGCGATCGGTAACCGCGCATTCGGTGAAGATGCCGATACCATTCTTCGCTATAGCACTGCATATATGCAGGGAATGAAGAGTGTTGGCATGGCAACGACAGGCAAGCACTTCCCTGGACATGGTGGCGTGATTGCAGACTCACATCTAGAAACACCATACGATGAGCGCAGTGATATTTTTGAACAAGATATGGCGATCTTCAAAGCGCAAATTGATGCCAGTATTTTAGATGCCATGATGCCTGCTCACGTGATTTTCCCACATTATGATGCTCAACCAGCCAGCGGTTCTGAATACTGGTTAAAACAGGTCCTGCGTCAGCAATTGGGTTTTAAAGGTTTGGTTTTTTCGGATGACTTGACCATGGAAGGCGCTGCGATTATGGGCAGCCCAGCCGAGCGAGGTGCTCAAGCATTGAGAGCTGGTTGCGATATGTTGTTAATGTGTAATAAACGAGAAGCGCACGTTGAGGTATTAGACAACTTACCGGTTTCAACCGTGCCACTCGCGGATGGATTACTGAAAAAACAGTCATTTTCTCCAAGCGAACTTAAGCTATCTCAAGAGTGGAAAGCGGCGAGTGAAGCGATGAAACGCTTGACTAGCTAAACCTCTTGTAAAAGATTCAAAACAGCGATGAGAAGCCAAAGTTAATTATACTTTGGCTTTTTATTTAACTGTAAACCTAGGTTTACACTAAATGTTTTTTATTCTGTACGCTTGTTTTTCTTTTTTAGCCTGTTATCTTGTCGTTAAAGCTTAGTTGTCTCACCAAAGGTTTGGTTGGGTGTAAAAATAAATATACAGGTTAGAGTTATGCAGAAAAGTGAGTTGAGCAATATTAATATTATCGAAGAACAGGTTCTTATTACTCCGGAGGAACTAAAAACCAAGCTTCCTTTGAGTGAAAAAGCACGTCGCTTTATTCAAGAGTCTCGTCAAACTATCGCTAATATTATTCACAAGAAGGATCACCGCCTGCTTGTTGTATGCGGTCCATGTTCTATCCACGACGTAGAAGCGGCGAAGGATTACGCAAAGCGACTTAAAGCACTCTCTGAACAACTAAGTGACCAACTGTATATTGTTATGCGTGTTTACTTTGAGAAGCCGCGCACCACGGTCGGCTGGAAAGGCCTGATCAATGACCCACACCTAGACGGCAGTTTCGATATTGAACACGGTCTGCATGTTGGACGCGAACTTCTGGTGGAGTTGGCAGAGATGGAAATCCCGCTCGCGACTGAGGCTCTAGACCCAATTAGCCCACAATACTTGGCGGATACTTTTAGCTGGGCAGCCATCGGTGCTCGTACGACGGAGTCACAAACTCACCGTGAAATGGCAAGCGGCCTGTCTATGCCAATCGGTTTTAAGAATGGCACCGATGGCAGTTTGGCAACCGCAATTAACGCGATGCAAGCTGCGTCCTCTAGCCACCGTTTTATGGGAATTAACCGTGAGGGACAAGTCGCACTGTTGACCACCCAGGGCAATGCTAATGGACATGTGATCTTACGTGGCGGCAAGCAAACTAACTACGATTCGGTATCAGTCACTGAGTGTGAGCAAGAGATGGCGAAATCTGGTCTTGATGCTTCATTAATGGTGGATTGCAGTCACGCCAACTCACGTAAAGATTACCGTCGCCAGCCATTAGTCGCGGAGGATGTGATTCATCAAATCCGTGAAGGCAATAAATCTATTATCGGTCTTATGATTGAAAGCCATATCAATGAAGGAAATCAATCTTCTGACTTAGCTCTTGAAGAGATGAAATACGGTGTATCTATCACTGACGCATGTATCAATTGGGATTCAACTGAGGCACTATTACGTCATGCACATGAAGAGCTAGTGCCTTTCTTAGAAAATCGTCTAAAGGCTAATTAATACAGGATTTAAGGAACATCAATGGCAGTTGAACTTAACGCATTACGCGATCAGATTGATGCAGTCGACAAGCAAATGTTGGAGCTATTGGCTCAGCGTTTAGCGCTCGTAGAGAAAGTTGGGGAAGTAAAAAGCGAACATGGTTTGCCAATTTATGCTCCAGACCGCGAAGCGGCGATGTTAGCTTCTCGTCGCGCTGAAGCTGAAAAAATGGGAATTCCTCCACAGCTTATTGAAGATATTCTGCGTCGAACAATGCGTGAGTCTTATGCCAGCGAGAAAGATTCCGGTTTTAAGTGTTTGAACCCTGATTTACGCTCAGTTGTTATTATTGGTGGTAATGGTCAATTGGGTGGCCTGTTTGGGCGTATGTTCAAATTGTCGGGCTACCAGGTCAAAGTTCTCGGCAGTAAAGACTGGGATCATGCGGATGAGATTCTAGACAACGCGGGTTTAGTCGTGGTCACGGTGCCGATTCATCTAACGGAAGGGGTGATCGAAAAACTGGGGAACTTGCCGCAAGACTGCATTCTGTGTGACCTGACTTCTATCAAGTCGAAGCCTCTGCAAGCAATGTTGAATGTGCACCAAGGTCCTGTGGTTGGTTTGCACCCAATGTTTGGCCCAGATGTTCCGAGCCTTGCCAAGCAGGTTATTGTGTACTGTGATGGCCGTGGTCACGAGCATTACCAATGGCTATTGCAACAGTTTGGGATTTGGGGCGCAAGCTTGTGCCAAATCGATGCACAAGAGCACGATCATGGCATGACGTTGATTCAGGCGCTGCGCCACTTCACGTCGTTTGCTTACGGTATGCACCTTAGCAAAGAGAATCCGAACATCGATCAGTTGTTGAAGTTAAGCTCGCCAATCTACCGCCTTGAATTGGCGATGGTGGGACGACTGTTTGGTCAGGATCCGAACTTGTACGGTGATATCATTTTCTCTTCTCAAGAGAATATCGATATGATCAAGCGATTCCATCAGCGTTTAGGTGATGCGGTAGCGATTCTGGATAGCAGAGACAAAGCGCGATTCATCGAAAGCTTTAAGCAGGTGAGTGATTGGTTTGGTACTTATTCTCAACAATTTATGAATGAGAGCCAAAACTTACTCAAACAGGCGAATGATAATATTCATCGCGGCTAATCACGGGTCATTTAGCCGTGCAGAGTCCGAAACAAAAAGAGCAGCGTAAGCTGCTCTTTTTCGTGTTGATGGACAAATCAGTTCGTCGCAGTATTACTCGTATCTTCACTTGATACTGTGTTGATACTGGTATCGCGATAGGGTGAATTGGTTAAATTGACTTGTAGACGTACAACGTTATCAATCAATTGAACCAAAGGTCCCCATTTCACTTTTTTCTCTTTTTCAAAGACGTCATTGAAGTTTTCTGGCGTCCACTCCATTAAGTATTGAGGGTTGAGTGCTCGTCCGAGGAAGCGTACTTCATAGTGCAAGTGTGGCCCTGTGGAGTTGCCAGAGTTACCGCATTGAGCAATGATGTCGCCTTTACTAACAAACTGACCGCTTTTCACTTTGAAGCGTTGTAGATGAGCAAAGGAGCTCATAAAGCCAAATGAGTGACGAATGGTGACATAGTTACCATAACCACGATTGCTCGGGCGAACGGTTTCCACCACACCGTCAGCCGGTGCCAGGATCTCTTCTCCTCTTTTACAAGTCAGATCGATACCAGTATGAACATGCCTCTTACCTGAAATCGGATTAATACGACTGCCGTAAGAAGAAGAAATTCGTTGGTATGTGACTGGGCTGTCATTTGGTATCAAACGGAACATCGTCGCTCGAACAGCAGAATCGATAGCGGCTGCGTCAATTCGCTCCTCTAACCCCATGCTGTTCTCATCGATCATCAACTCTTCGTCTGCGAGACCTAAAACTGATTCAACGTCGAATACCCGTTTGCCCAATAGCTGAATTTGATTGTTTTTGTCCGTCAAAGACTGGGAAAGCGAATGATTGGTATCAAGCTGTTCTTCGTAAAGAGCCGTCACTTCGGCCTTTTCACTTTCCAGTTTGGCGATGATTTGTGTTAGTTCGTCTTTATTGTGCATCTGCTGCTGATTAAGGTACCACGCGCCACCAACGACGGCGGGTAATGCCAATACTGAAGCAAATACTGCTAGGACCGAACTGCGGCCCAAATAGAACTGCTGATCGCCGTCTTTCGTCGGGATCTGCATGATGATTTTTTTAGACATAGTTATTGTTACTTAAATAGGCGTTCATTTATTTTTCTCCTAAAAACCAGAGAGGTGCTCTAACTCTCGATTCAGAAGGTCGTTATTGCCTACATTCAATTCTATAAATCGTTTTAGTTGGCTAATGCTTTCGATGTCTACCTTAGCGATCTTCAACCTAATCTCACACTTAGAGACATTCACAATTTGCGCTTTTAACGTAATCACTTGTTCGGATTGATCAAATGAAAAAGTCACATGGACTGGAAGGGTTGGATCCAAAGCCTCAGTCTCTTCCACTTTCATGAGTAAACCATGCAAGGAAAGATCTTGAATCCTAGCTTCAATTGCCAAGTCACGTTGTTCTATCTTAGCTGGAGCTTGATGGAGAATACGTGAAAAGCGTCGTCTCTCTGTCATATGAATATTCTCGTCAGGTCGTCAAACAGAATTGAATAGTATATCAATGCGAACAAAAAGTGTTCGATTGTTGTTTGAAAAGTGTCGAGGTCGCTACAGAGTGACGTAAGTGCAATGTCATGTTCTTAACGAACGAGACGGGCTAATGAGCTCTTTTTATAACAAAGAAAACAAAGGCCGCTATGATAGCGGCCTTTGTACAAATTACAATCAAACTTTGTGGGTTGCGATTACTTCGCAATACGCTTGTATTTGATACGGTGTGGTTCTGCGGCTTCAGGACCCAATGTTTTCTTCAACCAATCCATGTACTCTGTGTAGTTACCTTCGTAGAAGTTAACTTGGCCTTCGTCACGGTAGTCAATGATGTGGGTCGCGATACGGTCAAGGAACCAACGGTCGTGCGAGATAACCATTGCACAACCAGGGAACTCTAGTAATGCTTCTTCTAGAGCACGCAGTGTTTCAACGTCAAGGTCGTTGGTTGGTTCGTCGAGTAGCAACACGTTGCCGCCCGCTTTAAGAAGCTTCGCAAGGTGGACACGGTTACGCTCACCACCCGATAGTTCACCAATAATCTTTTGTTGGTCACTGCCTTTAAAGTTAAAGCGTGAACAGTATGCACGAGCTGGGATTTCGAAGTTGTTGATCTTAATGATATCAGCACCTTCAGAGATCTCTTGGAATACGGTTTTAGAATCGTCCATGCTGTCACGGAACTGATCGACCGATGCCAGTTTTACTGTATCGCCCATCTCAATTGTGCCCGAGTCTGGTTGTTCAGTACCACTTAACATCTTGAATAGCGTCGATTTACCTGCGCCGTTAGCACCGATGATACCAACAATTGCACCTTTAGGGATGCTGAATGACAGGTCATCAATCAGAACTCGACCGTCAAATGACTTGGTCAGGTTCTTCACTTCAATAACCTTATCACCTAGACGCTCACCTGGTGGGATAAATAGTTCATTGGTTTCATTACGTTTTTGGTGATCAGAGCTTTGCAGTTCTTCAAAGCGAGCCATACGTGCTTTTGACTTCGCTTGACGACCTTTAGGGTTTTTACGTACCCACTCAAGCTCTTTCTCGATAGTCTTTTGGCGAGCACTCTCTTGGGAGGCCTCTTGTTGTAGACGAGCGTCTTTTTGCTCCAGCCATGAGGTGTAGTTGCCTTCCCATGGGATACCTTCACCACGGTCCAGTTCTAAGATCCAGCCCGCAGCGTTATCTAGGAAGTAACGGTCGTGGGTGATGGCTACTACGGTACCTGTGTAATCCACTAAGAAGCGCTCTAGCCAAGCCACTGATTCTGCATCTAGGTGGTTGGTAGGCTCATCAAGCAGTAGCATGTCTGGCTTAGAAAGTAGCAAGCGACAAATAGCCACACGGCGGCGTTCACCACCTGATAGGTGCGCAATTTTTTGGTCCCATTCAGGTAAACGAAGTGCGTTTGCCGCACGCTCAAGCGCATTTTCTAGGTTGTGGCCATCTTTCGCTTGGATAAGGGCTTCTAGCTCGCCTTGCTCTTTTGCAAGTGCGTCGAAGTCTGCATCTGGTTCAGCGTATGCTGCGTAGACTGCGTCCAAACGTTTCAGAGCGTCAGCAACGTCAGCAACCGCTTCTTCAACAACTTCACGAACGGTTTTTGATTCGTCTAATACTGGTTCCTGAGGTAGGTAACCTACGTTTAGACCAGGTTGTGGACGCGCTTCACCGTCGATATCCGTGTCGATACCTGCCATGATACGTAGCAGTGTGGATTTACCTGCACCGTTCAGACCTAAAACACCGATTTTCGCACCAGGGAAGAAGCTCAGAGAGATGTCTTTAAGAATTTGACGCTTAGGTGGCACAATTTTGCTCACCCGCGACATGGTATATACGTATTCAGCCATTGCCGATCGTTCCTAAATTAACTGTCATTCAAACCCATCATTTTATACCAAGTGCTTTGTTTTTGTTACCGCATTGCAAGAATTTCCCTAACGAATGGATTTCTTATTTTGAGCTGACCGGAAACTTACACGGTTAGGGTATACACTTTTGTTATTCGTTAAGAATGACGAAGTGTTTTCTATGCGAGTTAGAAACGCTTTGTCTCCATCGTCTTAAAAGTTTGACGAGTACAATTTTTAATACACTAAGTTGCTTTACATGGACATCTGCATTCTGTGTAAATAGATGCATGTGTGAAAATTGCCTTAACATCACATGAACTCTAACAAAACTAGGCTTTAGGGCAGTATATGTCTGGGGAAAATGACACAAATGAGATTCAACGTATCTGAATTGGCTAAAAACGTATGCTGCGCCGCCGCGTTGTGTGCTATGAGTTTGAGTGCTAATGCCGCGCTGAGTTTGGAAAAGCAGCGCGAAGTATATGAGCAAGCTCAAGATTTATTAGATAAAAATGACATCGACGGATACCTTTCGATTCGTCCTAAAATTTCTGACTATCCACTAACGCCTTATGTGGATTACCGCACTTTTATTAGACAGTTACCGGAAAAGTCACCACAACAGGTGAACGAGTTTATTTCTGAGCACGAGTCTTTTCCATTTTCTCGTCGAGTTCGCGCTCCATACCTCAATCATCTTTATAAGCAAAAAGATTGGAAAACCATTACTGAGTTTCAAAAAGTCATTCCTAGTGGTGAGCGTTACCAATGTATTTTCTACGTCGCTCAATTAAAGCAAGGCAAGAAAGTCGCGGCGTTTAAAGGGGCTGAACATATGTGGTTACGTGGCATCAGCATTGCTGATGAGTGTGACCCATTATTTGAAGCATGGGACAAGGCGGGTGAGCGTACCGATGAACTGATTCTACAGCGTATGTTACTGGCGTTTGATGCTCGTAATGGCGGTTTGATGAGTTACTTGCTCAAACTGCCTAAATCCGCGCAGGCAAAGCAACAAGCCAAAGAAATGAAAGCGTTGTTTGATAATCCTTCAAGTGTTGCGGAATTCGCGAAGAAAAAACCTGCGAATGATTTTAATCGAGCGCAAAGTGAATATGCGTTAGAAAAGTTGGCTCGCATGAACACTAGCCAAGCACAAGGTGCGTACGATGCCGTCATTAAAGGACAGAAGTTTTCTCCAGAAAAAGCGCAAGAACTTGCCGACTATATTGCATTTCGATTGACTCGTACGGAGTCTGAGTCATTAGCTAAATGGCGCGATGATAAAACGAAAACCAGTCAGTACTTACCGTTGATTGAAACGCGCATCCGCTTAGCGATTCAAAATGCAGATTGGAAAGGCGTACAAGAGTGGATTGCTGTTCTAAATAAAGAAGAACAAGCCACGCTACGCTGGCAATATTGGCTTGGAAGAAGTGAAATAGCGTTAGGTGATGACATCGCGGGGAAACAGCGTTTAGCAACTCTGCTTGGGCAACGAAACTTCTACAGTGTGGCTGCCGCCAATGCAATCGGGCAATCAATCAAATACCCAACGCATACGGTTAAGTTGGACAAGAAAGTTGTTCAACCCTATCAAGACTCGCTAGCTCGTATCGAAGAGTTGATCGCGACGGATAAAATCGCAGCAGCGAAGAGTGAATGGGCACACTTACTGCGCCGCGTAGGGAAAGATGAAAAGGTGATGTTGGCGGCTTATGCATCATTTAAACGTTGGCATAACCTAACGGTGACCGCGAGTATCCAAGCGCAGATGTGGGATAATATCGAACTTAGGTTCCCAATAGCACACCGCTGGTGGTTTAATTTTTATGCGAAAAAGCACAACATTGATCCCGTCACGATGATGTCTCTCGCTCGACAGGAAAGTGCGTTAGATGTTGAAGCCCGCTCTCCAGTTGGCGCTCGTGGTCTTATGCAGATCATGCCTGCAACGGCGAAGTACACGGCACGTAAATATAAGTTGAGTTATCAAGGTACGCAGGATCTCTACAATGTAGGAAAAAATATCGAAATTGGTAGCCATTATTTGCAAGGTTTATTAGAGGATTACGATAATAATCGTATTTTTGCTCTTGCTGCTTATAATGCAGGTCCTAACAGAGTAAAAACGTGGCGAGAGCGTACCCAAGGAAAAGTGGATGCTTATGCCTTTATTGAGGCAATTCCATTTAAAGAGACGCGCGGTTATGTACAAAACATCTTGATGTTTGAAACATACTATCGTGATCTTTTGGGTATCGATGGCGCGTTCTTGAATCAACATGAGATCAATACCAAGTATTGAGTGAGGTAACTTGATGTCGCACGAACCCGAGTATAAAGACTGGCAACAGATTATTGAGCTAATTCGAACAAGTATGGGCACCCAGCAAGATGACATGCTGTTAACTATGCTGATGTCACGTGATGAGAGAGAGTCATTAATATCACGCGTTAATATAATTAACGAACTTCTTAAAGGAGAATTATCTCAACGTCAGATCAGTCAGATGCTTGGTGTGGGCATTGCCACCATTACTCGTGGCTCTAACGAACTAAAGTCGAAATCTGATGAAGAAAAAGACAAGTTGAAAGTCTTGTTAGAACAAGTTGCGGTATCTAAGTAGACAGTATATCCAATTTGCTTTTAGGCCTTGGTGTTACAAGTGACTAAGATAACGTATTACAAAGGGCGGAAATATCCGCCCTTTTGCGTATCTAGAGACTAGGCTGAGTGTTATAAATTTGAAGGAAAATGCTCAGGGTTTGTGAATGGAATTAAAGCCAGAATCAAGGCTTGGTGATAGACCGAGCTTCGAGTTAGCTGGTTTTGGGTTAGCAGGCTAATAGCGCCACCTTTCTGTTTGATATTATCAGTACCAAACACTTCGTCCATTACATCTCCCAACTCATTCGCATCCTTGAGTTTTTCCAAGACTTTTGGCGGCAACATTAAGCTTGCAGAACGAGATTCACCGCGGTGAGTCTCTGACTCAACCACCATCCAAGCAAACGTCACGTTTGCTTCAATTCCCGCTTCGAGACCGACATAGTAATCCGCGTTTGGCATCTCTACTTTTGCGTTTTTAACGCGGTTTAGCGCACCACGATGAGTTTCTTCATTCGTCATGGGCTGATCTGCGACCTCACTCGGTACACTGATGCCAACGAAGTTGAACTCTTGATACGGAAATGCATTACGAAATGCACTTTGAACTGCATTAATTTTGGCTGGGTTTAGCGATGCGATTACGACTTTTTGGGGTGCCATGATCTTTTTACTCACTGGTGTCTATTAACTCAATTTTACTTGCGTAGGCTTTACGTTCTCACTCGGGTAACAGCCTAATACTTTCAAGTGCTTAGTGATTTTTGTTAGCTCTTCAAGTGCCTGTTGCATTTCTGTCGAAGCAAGATGTGATGTCAAGTCTACGTAGAACATCTCTTCCCACGGGTTCCCCATAATTGGGCGTGATTCTAGCTTGGTCATATTGATGCCGTAACGTTGCAGCACTAATAGTGTTTCAACCAATGAACCTGCCTCTTGGGAGGTCGACATGATCAATGTGGTTTTTGCTGGAATCTGAGTAGAAACTTCAACCGGTTTACGAGCAACCACGATAAAGCGAGTATGGTTTTCGGTTTGGTTTGCGATGTTGCCTTGAATTGCTTGCAAGCCATATAGCTTACCGCTTGATGCATTACCAATTGCAGCCACATCATCACGATCCATCTCTTGGACTTTCTGCATTGCATCTGCTGTGCTCGCGCAGGATTCCAGCTTTACCCCTTTCATACGGCTTAAAAACTCACTGCACTGTTGGTGTGGCTGAGGGTGAGAATACAGCGTTTTAATATCTTCCAGACGAATGTCTTTTTTCGCAACCAAGCAGTGTTCGATTGGTTGAGTTAGCTCTCCAACGATGTAAAGCGTCGTGTGTTGTAGTAAGTCATACACTTCATTAATAGAGCCTGAGCTGGTGTTTTCGATTGGCAGAACGCCATAATCAGCATGGCCAGATTCAACCGTTTGAGTCACTTCTTTAAAGTGCTCGCAGTTGAGCTCGATAAGCTCCGTATTTTTACGACTGAAGTATTCGCGACTTGCCAAGTGCGAATAAGAGCCTTTGGCTCCTAAAAAAGCGACGCGAGCAAGTGGCTTACGGCTTTGCTGTGGGTTAACGAGATTTTGCAGATAACTTTGTTGAAGCAGAACTGAGTCTTCAATGATGGTATGGAAAAGTTTGGTGATGTACTGCGCGTCAAGTTCGTATTTATCTTGGCCATTAGAAATCAGCTTGACCAATAATTGCTGTTCACGGACGGCGTCGCGAACAGGCTTTGAGGTTTGTACTTTGCTTTTGGCTACTTCAATGCTGAGTTTACGGCGCTCAGACAATAAGCTGAGAAGTTGGTCATCCAACTCATTCAAGCGTAAACGAATTTCTTCGAGGGAAATAGGTTGGTCAGTCATCAATTCTTTCCTTATAAAAAAGCCTCCCGATTTGGGAGGCTTTCTGTTTGTTTTTGACTTTTCTTTCACAAACGAGTTCGCCCCTCCAACTATGGGAGGAAAAAGAAGTCAAAAATAAACAGTGAGGTTAAATGCATAAATAGTGCTTAATTTATGAGTGTTTAAACACAATAAGCAAGGCTGGGGAGAGCGTCAAGCAAAAAAATAGCGCCTTTCGGCGCTATTTCCTCAATATGTTCAGTTTACTCTTCTTCTTCCACTAGCTCAGGCTTACTTGCACGTCGAGCTTCAGGTTTGTGGGTCAGCTTGTTCAATTGTCGTTCTAGTTTTTGCTCCACTTCGTTGATAGCTGCGTAAAGATCTTCGTGAGTTGCTGAGGCAATGAGCTGGCCTTTAGGAACTTTGATAACCGCTTCGAATTTCTTCTGTTTGTTTGGTTCCTCACTGAAAGTTGCTTGGCAACCAATTAGGTCTACTTGCCATTTCTCCAGTTTTTTAAATTTGCTCTCAATATGAGCTCGGATTGCAGAGGTGATTTCGATGTTTTTGCCAGTGATATTCATTGTCATAAGTGTTTTTCCTCTGTTGCATCCCTCATGGGTTGAGTTCAGATTACCGCTTTAAGCATAAAAAAATGTGATTCAGATCATTATTTTGCTCGGGTTTTTTATGATGAAAAATGAATGTGATCTCACTCAAGAACTTCTGAGATTTATCGTGAAATTGCTTGTTATCGGTTAGTAAATCCGTAGATTGGATAGAGTACTCAGCTGAAAACGGCCTCGTTTTTAGGGAAGTTTTACGGCCTAATATTTGAGGTGGTTAAAATTTAACTACACGTAAGGTGTGATGACGATCACTGAGTCTTTCCAATGAATCCATTTAAAAAGCCGCTTACTGTACAAGCGGCTTTTTACTGTCTGGCATTTGGCTGACTTTTCGTAGCGGTATCATGAAAATGGGGTCTTTTGGGGCTAGTGAAACCCTTTCTAGACTTTTGACTTGGTCCAAACTTTCTAGTTGTTTGTATATTATGTAGTAGCGATTAATGCTTGTGACGTACCCGACCGTTGAGCTTAAACTTTTCCGCATAACGACTTCCACGTTATTAAACCAAACATTAGGATCGTAACCTTGTTGGGCTGCACGCTTACGAATACGCTCTACATTACCGGGGCCCGCATTGTAGGCCGCCAATGTAAAGTAGAGTTTATTTTGTGCAGTGATATCAGGATCACTGAAGTACTGCTTACGCAAAAAAGCTAAGTATTTCACTCCAGCATGAATGTTGTTTTCTAATTGTCGAACATTTTTGATATTGATATTCGGATCTTGAGCGGTGCTGGGTAGGACTTGCATTATGCCAACGGCACCTCGGCTTCCAACTAGGTCGTTATTAAATCCTGATTCCTTGTAAGCGATTGCAGCGATCAGTAAATAGTCGATATCGTATTTCTCACCATAGCGTGAAAATAGCGCTGCGAGTTTTTCTAGTTGAGCAATTTTCTTAGGGTTAAGAGCTCTGTTCAACCATCCCGTGTTATCGATGTATTTACCGTAAATAACGTTACCGAGTAGTGTCCCAGAGCGAGACTTCTGGATGAACTTATTCACTACGGCTTTTAATTTGGGACTATTTTCTCGCATTGCCCAAGCAATTTTGCCATTTTTGCGGATAGGGATTTTTTTGTGCACCCGAATATCATCCATCACTTTCAGCCAAAGCTTGGCTTTATGGCTATCGAGAACAATGGCTCTGACGTAACCACTGTTGAGCATTCCGACCAGCTCATAATCTTGAAGTGTTTCTTCAATAAAGTGCACGATAACAGGCGGTAAGCCTTTTTTGTTTAGTTTCTTATTTAGTGTCTGAATGCTTTCAAAGTAGCTAGAGCTGGCGCGCACCCAAATCTCTTTGCCGCTCAGTTGTTCGATTTTCGTCATCGTTGGTGTGCTTTTGTTTGTCACTACCCACTCTTGAATGTCAGTGAGAATGGGTGAACTGAACTCCACTTTCTGTTTGCGCGTGTCGGTAATAGTCAGGTTGGCGACAACTAAGTCACCTGAACCGTTTTCTAAGGCCGGCAGTAGCTGGTCGCGGGCAACAGGAATAATTTGTACGTTAAGCTTTGGTTTGAGTTTACGAAGGTCTTTTTCGAAATGCGCCAGCAATTCCGCGCCTATGCCTTTTGGTGTGCCGCCCTCAATGTAGTAAAAGCCTAAATCAGCAGAAACTAAGACGCGCAGTACATTCTTCTCCTTGATGACATCGAGGTCCCCAGTATAAGGAGGCTGTTTGAGCGGCGAGATTTGCAGTGCGCAAACGGAAGCAGACAATAGGAGCAGCATAACTGCGCAAAGCTTAGATATCGTCACGTTCACATCCTTTTTATAAAGGGGGGAGGAGAACTTTAAGCATATGTGGAGCTAGGAAGATCATCAAGAAAGGGCTGAATACACTATTGAGAGTAATAAAAAACCGCCACGGTAAAAACGGTGGCGGTTCAGTTTAAAGCAAGTTCAATTACTTCACAGGGTTGAGCTCGATAAGCTTTTCAGTTCTTGCTACGGCGTCTTCCAAACCAAGTTGCTTGTAGGCCTCTAGCTGGATAGTCAGTGACTTACGTGCAGCTTCTGTGTCTGGATAAGCTTTTTGTAGCTCTTGGCTGCGATTAATAGCAGCGACCCAAGCTTCACGGCGAAGGTAGAAGTCAGCAGTCGCTAAATCATAGTTCGCTAGACGGTTTTTCAGCGCGACCATACGTTTTTGTGAATCTTCTGCATATGGGCTATTCGGGTAACGTTGAAGTAGTTTTTTGAAGTCATCAAACGCTTTTTTTACCGGTTCAGGATCGCGATCGCTTCGATCTACGCTGAATAAATCATGCATAAAGTTACGATCTTGCGCCATGTGGCTTAGACCTCGCATGTACAGCACCCAATCCATCTTTTCATGGGTTGGGTTTAAACGCATAAAGCGAGAAATGGTTGCCAAGCCCAAAGCAAGGTCGTCGTTTTTGTAGTACGCATAGATTAGGTCAAGCTGCACCTGTTCTGAGTAGGCACCGAATGGGTAACGTGAGTCTAATGCTTCCAGTTTCTCAATTGCAGAAAGCCAATTACCACTTTGAAGAGAAATCTGTGCGTCTGCATACAGTTCCGAAGGCGGCACATCAGGAACGATTTCTTCTTTGCTTGCACATCCAAACAGAAGGGATACCGCTAAAAGGCCTGTTAAAGTCTGACGTTTCATATCAGGAGTCTGTTCCTTGAATCTAAATATTTCTTAAGCTGCCGTTACTTTCTTTCCAGTAACAGATACAATGACGTAATAGTCTATTTTTTCACAGTCGTGAGCATTAGTCTCACAGTTTTTAAAAAAGTTCGATATGGCTCAGCAGATTGTATTAACAAATACCGTAAAAGATAGCCAGTTAGGTCAACGTTTAGACCAAGCTATCGCCGAATTATTCGCGGACTTCTCTCGCTCGCGCCTAAAAGAGTGGCTGCTTGATGGGAAAGTTCAAGTTGATGGTGAAGTTGTCACTAAACCTCGTACCAAAGTAATGGGTGGCGAGGAAATTACATTGCAAGCCGAGTTAGAAGATGAAGAACGCTGGGAAGCGCAAGATATCCCGCTAGATATCGTCTATGAAGATGAAGATATTATCGTTATCAACAAACCTCGTGACTTTGTGGTTCATCCGGGCGCTGGTACGCCTGATGGCACTGTACTTAATGCGTTGTTGCATCATTACCCTGATATTGCAGAAGTACCTCGTGCAGGTATCGTGCACCGTTTGGATAAAGACACAACGGGTTTGATGGTGGTGGCGAAAACCGTTCCTGCACAAACTCGTCTGGTTCGCGCACTGCAAAAACGTAATATTACTCGTGAGTACGAAGCGATAGCTATTGGTCGTATGACAGCGGGCGGTAAAGTGGATCAACCTATTGGTCGTCACTCTACTAAGCGCACGCTTATGGCGGTAGCACCAATGGGCAAACCAGCAGTAACGCACTACCGTGTTGCTGAACGCTTCCGCGAACACACGCGTATTCGCTTGCGTCTAGAAACGGGTCGTACGCACCAGATTCGTGTGCACATGTCTTACCTTCAGCATCCGCTGCTCGGTGATATTGCATATGGTGGACGTGCTCGCATCCCGACAGGTGCGTCTGAAGAGCTAACGGCAATGATCCGGGGCTTCGATCGCCAAGCATTGCACGCAGTAATGCTGCGCTTTGAGCACCCAATTACGGGCGAAGTTCTTGAGTTTCATGCCCCTGTGCCTGATGACATGGTTGTGATGACTGAAGCGCTTCGTCAAGATACAGAAGAGCACGGCTTACCGGAAGAATTCTAATATGAAGACGATCATTCCGAACTGGCCAGCGCCTAAAAATGTCAAAGCTTTCGCCTCAACACGCATAGGCGGCTTTTCGACAGGCCCTTACCAAGGGCTAAATTTAGGTACTCACGTTGGGGATGATCTGTCTTTAGTAGAGAAGAACCGAGTTTGGTTGGCGCAACAGGCAAACATGCCAAATGCGCCAGTCTGGTTAAACCAAACGCATTCAACCATTGTGGCTCAAGCAAATGAACCAACAACACAGGTGCTTGATGCGGATGGTGTATTTACTTCTTCAAGCCATGTTGTTTGTTCAGCGATGACCGCCGATTGTTTACCTGTATTATTGACTAATACACAAGGTACGCAAGTAGCCGCTGTTCACGCAGGTTGGCGCGGCTTAGCAAATGGCATTGTCGAAAATGCGTTAGCGTTGTTTTCTGGTGAAGTGATAGCGTGGCTTGGCCCCGCCATTGGCCCTCAAGCCTTCGAAGTGGGTGAAGATGTTCTGCAAGCTTTTGTTGATTTTGATTCACAGGCGAATCAAGCATTTGCTCCACGCGATATCGACGGTAAATGGTTTGCTGACATGTCGGTGCTGGCAACGCAACGTCTAAACCGGTCTGGTGTGACACAAGTGTTTGATTCTGGACTTTGTACTTACCAAGATAAAGCCTCTTTTTACTCGTATCGCCGTGATGGTAAGACTGGTCGACAAGCAACCTTTATTTGGATCGAAGACTAGCTATAAGCACCAAAGTGCTAAGATGCATACTACTATTTTTGCAAAGCTATCTTTATTCATTCACTCCCTTGAAATTCCCCACCCGAGTATCCATCTTTCTAACTGTCAAAAGAATTTCCTTTAGTTGAGGTTAGGAAGGTAGATATGCGTCTTGATCGATTCACAAGTAAGTTTCAAATCGCTATCTCTGATGCTCAATCACTAGCGTTAGGGCGCGATCATCAATATATCGAGCCAGTTCACCTCATGGTGGCTTTGCTTGATCAAAATGGCAGTCCAATTCGTCCATTGCTTACTATGCTGGATGTGGACGTAACGCATTTACGCTCTAAATTGAGTGAAATGTTAGATCGATTACCAAAAGTCAGTGGCATCGGTGGGGATGTTCAGCTCTCTAGCTCGATGGGCACATTGTTTAACCTGTGTGACAAAGTGGCGCAAAAGCGTCAAGACTCCTATATCTCGTCTGAAGTCTTCCTGCTTGCCGCTTTAGAAGATCGCGGACCGTTGGGGCAATTACTCAAAGAGATCGGTTTAACAGAGCAAAAAGTCAGCCAGGCAATCGAAAAGATCAGAGGTGGTCAAAAGGTCAATGACCCGAATGCGGAAGAGCTTCGCCAAGCATTGGAAAAGTTCACCATAGACCTTACCGAGCGTGCAGAGCAAGGTAAATTAGATCCTGTTATCGGTCGTGATGATGAAATCCGTCGTACTATCCAAGTATTGCAGCGTCGTACTAAAAACAACCCTGTGATTATCGGTGAACCAGGCGTAGGTAAGACAGCAATTGTTGAAGGCTTAGCGCAGCGTATAGTTAACAATGAAGTACCTGAAGGTTTGCGTGGTCGCCGTGTGCTGTCATTAGACATGGGCGCACTGGTTGCTGGCGCGAAATACCGTGGTGAATTTGAAGAGCGTTTAAAATCAGTATTGAATGAACTTGCTAAAGAAGAAGGCAACGTCATCCTCTTCATTGATGAACTACACACTATGGTCGGTGCTGGTAAAGGTGAAGGCTCAATGGATGCGGGCAACATGCTAAAACCGGCATTAGCTCGTGGTGAGCTGCACTGTGTTGGCGCAACAACATTGGATGAATATCGTCAGTACATCGAAAAAGATGCAGCATTAGAACGTCGTTTCCAAAAAGTGCTGGTGGATGAGCCGACCGTTGAGGATACCGTGGCGATTTTACGTGGCTTGAAGGAGCGTTATGAGCTTCATCATCACGTCGAAATTACCGACCCAGCGATTGTTGCTGCGGCGAGTTTGTCACATCGCTATGTCTCCGACCGTCAGTTGCCGGATAAAGCGATCGACTTAATCGACGAAGCGGCTTCAAGCATTCGTTTACAAATTGACTCTAAGCCGGAGTCCTTGGATAAGCTTGAGCGTAAAATCATCCAACTCAAAATTGAGCAGCAAGCACTAAGTAACGAGCACGATGAAGCGAGTGAAAAGCGTTTGAAAGCGCTTAATGAAGAACTCAATGAAAAAGAACGTGAGTACGCTGAACTAGAAGAGGTTTGGAATACAGAAAAAGCAGCTCTTTCTGGTACTCAACATATTAAGTCTGAGCTTGAACAAGCTCGTATGGACATGGAGTTTGCTCGCCGAGCTGGTGATCTAAACCGCATGTCGGAGCTTCAATATGGTCGTATTCCTGAACTTGAGAAGCAGTTAGATCTTGCAACCCAAGCTGAAATGCAGGAAATGACGCTATTGCGTAATAAAGTAACCGACAACGAGATTGCAGAAGTACTTTCTAAGCAAACCGGTATTCCGGTATCCAAGATGCTAGAAGCGGAAAAAGAGAAACTACTTCGCATGGAAGACGTGCTGCATAATCGTGTGGTAGGTCAAAGCGAAGCGGTCTCTGTTGTATCGAATGCCATTCGTCGTAGTCGAGCTGGGCTTTCTGATCCAAACCGACCAATTGGCTCCTTCCTATTCTTAGGTCCAACTGGTGTGGGTAAAACAGAGCTTTGTAAGACACTTGCGAGCTTTATGTTCGACAGTGAAGATGCGATGGTCCGTATCGATATGTCTGAGTTCATGGAGAAACACTCAGTGGCAAGGTTGGTTGGTGCACCTCCAGGCTATGTCGGATATGAAGAGGGTGGTTACTTAACTGAAGCGGTTCGTCGCAAGCCGTATTCGGTAATTTTGTTAGACGAAGTAGAGAAAGCGCATCCGGATGTATTTAACATTCTGCTGCAAGTTCTCGATGATGGGCGTTTAACGGATGGTCAAGGTCGTACTGTTGACTTCCGTAATACGGTTGTGATCATGACATCTAACTTGGGTTCATCTCGTATCCAAGAGAATTTCGCAACATTAGACTATCAAGGTATCAAGAGTGAAGTGATGGATGTGGTTAGCAAACACTTCCGCCCAGAGTTCTTGAACCGTGTTGACGAAATCGTGGTGTTCCATCCACTTGGTCAAGAACACATTAAGTCCATTGCTTCTATTCAATTGGAACGTTTGGCGAAACGACTAGAGGAGAAAGGCTATCAACTAGAAGTTTCCGACAAAGCGCTCGATTTGATCGCTCAAGTTGGTTTCGATCCTGTGTATGGTGCGCGTCCTTTAAAACGTGCAATTCAGCAGAATGTCGAGAACCCGTTAGCCAAATCAATTCTGTCTGGTGAAATCGTTCCAGACAAGACAGTGCAGCTAATTGTTACTAATGACCAAATTTGTGCTCATCAATAATTGTATGGATACAGTAAAATTGAGATAAAAATCACACTAAAGGGGCCGTTTGGCCCCTTTTCTATAGTTTTTTAGAGTCTTTTGTCTGTTTTCTATACGAATAAACTAAAAAGGTGAGTTTTTTTTAAAAAATGCACTTGTGTTCTTTAATGAACTCCCTATAATGCGCCTCCGTTGTCAAGGGAAAGCAAGTAAAGCGGAACCTAAACAACTACGGTTAGTGAGTTAAAATTAACTCGCAGATAAATAACTTAAAAAAGTGTTTGACACGATAAGTTATCTAGCTAAAATAGCCGTCCACTTTGAAGAGAACTTCGAAGTGTGCTCTTTAAAAATATAGACCTATCAATCTGTGTGGGCACTCGTTGATGATAATCCAATTAGATACTTCGGTATCAAATTAGGTTTCAATGAAACGAAGTGACCATTGAATCTTCGGATTCAGCACAGTCAATTCAAACATTATACCACATTGACCAGCTTGCAGTAACTTCATGGCTTGTTCGAGGCGCAGGCGTGCGAACCATGCATAAGGCGTCATGCCAG